>JBFWSB010000342.1:0-4852 GCA_050248595.1 Kapaibacterium sp. (SeqCode) | reverse complement strand
CACTCAAAGTGGAGATACTTCCCGTACATCGCTGCAAGTTTCCGTTGGTGGCGAGGTAACGGCAATCATATTCAACGATGTGAACGGAGGGGTTAGCCTAACTACCCTGAACCGTCCAACCGGATCACCTGACGCAGGAATGTTCCTTGTACGTGGGGTAAATCTTACAACGATTAAGACTATTGCAGCGAGTGCCGGAGCCGGTTCTCCAACTGGTATCACTGCCGGATTCCGTCTGTTTAGTAGTCCTGATGTTGGCATCGTTACTCCCTACCGTGAACTTCCTACAGGACTTTACCCCCTTACTTTAGAGCAGACTTCGAGCGGACTATTCTATTCGGGGGGACTCTATCGATTTGATGATGGTTTCTATACACTGATTGCCTTAGAAGATAATGGCCAGCAAAAGCTCTACGTCCTCGACGAATCTTCAGGTAGTACTACATTGGAACCTCTCCAAGCAGATGGAAGATCACTCAAGTTTTTCAGCATGGTTCCAAACGAACTGATAACCTTTGAGGGGAACACGTCACTCGGAACAATTCGCATTGAAGGTGTCGCCTACAGTTATGTCTATCCGGGAATCTTACCAAGCGAACAGGTCTCTATCTCGGCATCTGGAGTAACACCAGTCACACTCGATCTCTCCACATCTGGCTACACAGTTGGGGTAACTGGAGAGTCGAACAGAGAGTTAGTAGCGTTTGCCCTTCCATCCGAAGTAATTCCCTCAGGCAAGGCAGGTATTCGCTTTCTCAATGCAGTGCCGGGAGAGGGGGTATTGGAAATCCACTCTGACTCTGCGACAGGACAATCCATTGGTTCCTCCAACTTTGGAACACCATCAGCTACTGTTGTGCGGGATGCTCGCCGACAAACCTTTTCAGTGACTTTGCAGGGAACGAACCAAGAGGTAGCCAAGATTACTGGGGTTGAGCTGAGTAGCGAACGGCACTATCTACTAATTGTGGGGCCTAAGGGAGCCACCAGTTCTTCGCTCTACAAGTACGGAACGCTCTGGATGCAGGAGTAAGAGATAGCTCGGCGATACAGATTTGATACGTCCCAGTAGCCCTTCAAAGGGGTTGACTCTAAGAGGGTCTCCACGAAGGGCACCAAGAATCACCAAGTGGATATCATACTCACGTGTTGACTCAATAAGTGACGGTAGGGATGCAAAGGAATCGACAGATAATCGGCATTCTCTGGGTTCTCGTCCAGTTGAGTCTAATTGGAGTTTGGGGATATTTTGTTTTGCGTGATGGTGATCTACTCAAGCTGAACATCTTGACCTTTAACCCTCTTCTCTACCCTGCAGGAATCCTTTTCATCGCTGGCACTTTTCTCTTACTTGCCGGAACCCGCAAGCTCGGCTCAAACCTAACGCCAACTCCTGAGCCGAAGCACTCAGCTCATCTCGTTGTGGAAGGTCTTTATAGTCGAGTTCGGCATCCGATTTACGGGGGAATTCTGTTGATGATTTGGGGCGTAACGCTTCTGGTATTCTTGGGCGAGATGCAATTCCCAATCGTCAGCACAGCACTCCTCATCACTCTCTTCTTCACGGCAAAATCATTCTACGAAGAAGAACGCCTAACCGAACGCTATCCCGAATACAGTAGCTACAAGAAGAGTACTTGGCGGTTTCTTCCGAAGCCATAGTGCTCTCACTATTAATACTGATTGTACTAAACAACAAGGGCACACCTCTCTTCCGACAGGTGTGCCCTTCACCATTTATACATCACTCATCATATTCACGAACGATCCTCACGTATTACACATCTCTTCGGTTACCCGATTTCAATCTGACGAGGCTTCACCTCTTCGGCCTTTGGAATCGTAATCTTCAAGACACCATTTTCATAGGATGCGGCAATCTGCTCACTGTTAATCGTTGAGGGGAAATTGAATGTGCGGGAGAACTTCCCATAGAAACGCTCTACACGATGTGCATTCTTCTCTTTCGACTCGTTCTCATATTTTCTCTCACCTGAGATTGTAAGTGAGCCTTCGTGAAAATTCACTTTCACATCCTCTTTCGAGACGCCCGGTAGCTCAACGTCGACAAGGTATGCCTGTTCATCCTCGTGAACATCAACGGTAGGATGCCAGACTCCGGTGCTATTATTTTCTGTTCGTGCCGGAAAGAAGTCCTGAAACAGCCGACCCATTTCGCGCTGAAAGCCAACAGGGTTGTCGAACGGATTAAATTTGACGATAGACATAACGTATCTCCAGTTTGATTTGATTTGATTTGAATAGTTGTTCAAAATTGCTTGGTTGTGGCAGTTCCACTCACCACGTTTATCCAGTCTATCTCAAACGGCGTGCCGACATAAAAAAGAGAGGAGAAATGCACATTCGAGGAAATGCGCAAGACAGGCTGTCCGACAGTGTCAGAAAAAATGTTCGATAGGTGAGCCAGAACTTCAGGGTTAGCCTGAAAAGATTTCAGCAATGAAAAGGGGAAGCACTTCAATGCTTCCCCTTGAACATTTACCATTCAATCAATCAAGAGATTGAGAGAATTATCCAGAATCCCCCTCCTTTATCGGATTACGGACTTCTATGATGACTGTACGGGAATAGAAGCGTCCTTCAGGAAAAGCATTATCGTAAGGTGGAGTCGATGAAGATTCCACAGTTACCTGATGTGCAGGAAGATTAAGTTGGGCAGCAACCTTCTTAGCCCTATCCAGAGCAAGCACTTGATTGCGAGTTGGATCTCCAGTCCTATCGGTATACCCCCGTACAACTACTGTTGCCTCCGGTCCAATTCTCTTGGCAATATCATTCAGGATTGAGAGATGTTTATCGTTCAATGCCGCCTGGTCAAAATCGAAGAGAATTAGACCGTACCGTTCAATCTCGACATCGGCAAGTCGCTCTCTTCTCTTGTTATTGATCGTGATTTGTTCAACTGTAATCGATTCCGGTGCAGTCTCAGTAATGTGTCCCCTCTCATCTTCGATCCGAAGCGTGTAGAACATCTGTCCAGGCGCACGTGGTAGCGATTCTTTTTCGAGATCAACCTGCCAATCAATGTACTCAGGGATGTCATTCTCTCCTTTGATTCTCTTTAAGATTTGCCCGTCCTGCAACACTGTCACTTGCCACTGGCGAACAGCAGTCTCCGAGTTAACAACCGGACGGAAACGTACCTGAGGAGGCGTTGCTGTGCGAACTGTATCACGCAACAAAATTGGATCAATAAGAGAAGGGGAGCTTGCCACAATCTCCACTCGACGATTCTCAGCTTGACCATCTGCATCCCCTATGTTTGAGGCTACTGATGGAAGGTCTCTCGACTCGACAACCAGCCTCTTCTCCTCTATCCCCCATACATCACGAAGATAATTTCTGACACTCTCAGCTCTCCGCTGCGACAACGCGCGGTTGTTTGATTCTTCTCCAACATTAGCATTCGTTCCAATCAGACGAACTGACGTGTTCGGTGTCGTGCGGAGCCGTGAGCCGATGATATTCAGCAATTGATAGTGCTCACTCAGCTTTCCGCCTCCGAATAAATCGTCAGTCTCAAATTCCTCTGTTTGATCTTTGGTGATGCGCTGATATCGTGACGGTATCTCAGTTGAAGCTGGTTCAAAGAAGATGTAGTTAAGGAGTGGACGACGATCAGATGATGTGAACTCCTCTACTTCAAGTTGCACTACATTGCTCTCTTCCCCCGCTCTGTTTAGACCATGCGCTGTGATTGAGGCAATAATCTCAGGAGCTGGAGGCTGTGGAGGAACATCTGGATCGTTCGGCGGAAGGGTAGGTGGATTCAGACGTTGTATTGGAGAGTACTTCAACGCAATTCCTGCCCGTACAGTATGCGTTTTCCAAGAAACATCTGAAGTCACCGGTAGAAGTGCATATGAGAAAGTGACTTCAGGAACTGCAAGGAGCGATCCTTCGCGATTCAGTGGAAGCTCATATCCAATACCGGCTTGAATAGCTGTTTGGATTGAGGCAGCGTTCGGAACATCACCTGTGAACTCGTGCCTGATTCGGCTCCCATTTTCAAATGCTCCCTGCAACATCTCATCTGATAACTGTTCTTTCTGGAAGAATGAAGCGGTGAAAACATAGCCCGCATTTAGTCCACCCAACGCATAGAGTTGATTCGATAAACGCCAGCCGAATAACCCAGTAATCCCAATCTCTGATTTGGTTAAAGCAATTGAATGTTGAATTGACATTGGAACCGCAATCCCGTTCGATTCAACTGTGGTCATCTCGTCGGCAGTGAGAGTTCCACCGGTTGATGCAAATCCCCCTCGAAGCGAGAGAAGTATCTGATTAGTCAGCGGCAATTCGTAGAGTATACCGAACGTGGGACCGAGTCCTGACCCAGATTGATATTCTGGGCAACAACTTGGGGTTCCCGGCAACCCAGAGAAATTGGCACTGTGCAAGTTGATATTCGCCCCACCGTAAAGCCCCATCCTCGGACGGATTTCTGAGACCGAAGAATTGGTCTGAGAGAGTAGCGTTGTCGGTACAACCAGAACAACAAGAAGGATCAAACGATAGAAGGAATAGTATTTCATTGTCAAGTCTCCGTAATACTAATTTTTAACCTGCAGAGGCTCGGTGAGAACAAGTGTCGGTGTCTCCAACACGATCCAGTATACTCCACTCGATAATCCCGCTCCCATCCACTCCAACTCATACTCTCCTGGAATGAACAACCCTGAAAACACCAAGCCAACCTGACGACCCATACCGTCAACCACCCGCATCGAATGTGCCCCACTCTCCACTACACTGTACACTATCCGTACCTTCCCTCCACTCGGGTTCGGACTCACACTCTTGATCCCTACACCTCCTCGCGGATCAT
>JBFWSB010000341.1:0-4857 GCA_050248595.1 Kapaibacterium sp. (SeqCode) | reverse complement strand
GGTGTAGATATAATCTTGGCGTTTCCACAAAACATTGCCGTCACATCACAATGCCCAGTCGACCTCAAACTTCTCGCTTCGCTCGGATTATCCTCGCCATTTTTATGATTGTTGGAGTGATTATTACGATGCTCACCATCCTAATGATCGCCGTTAGTTTTTTTGGACTGGCCTTAGCTTTATAGGTCTCCGTGGAAATTCAGAACCAGTTGGTAAATCCTGACAGCACTTACACCGCAGCCTACTATACCGTCGACGCTGGCGCTACGACGACTACTGGCAATAGCATTGCCATCATCCGAACATCGGAAAAGATAGAAGTTGGGGAAGGTCGAGGAACGGTCATCTTCGCAAGTGATGAGGGGAGACCTCACATGCAATGGCTGACCTCTGACACACTGCAGAAAGAGAGATACACACACCACTTCGATCTATCGAGAGAACATTCAGAAGATGGAGCTGTTCAGATTGTGGATGTAGAGCCGGAAGAAGATTAGAATGAGTAGATAGAATCGTAATACAAGCAGTTTACGGTATACCAAGAATGCGTATCAACTCGTCAACGATCTCATCCTCTGCTCTCCTGTATATCTCCATATCAGCTCCTTTCTCTGCCACACGTTCAGTCTGCCACCTCATAAACACCGGGATAAACCAAAGCAGCGAAACAATACGCTTTTCAACTGTGATACTCTCATCTGGCTCCATCCGCTTGAGCACAAGTAAAAATTCAGTGTAGGCCTTGTAATCAAAATCACCTTGGCGCAACTGATAGAAGAAGCCGGACACATCCCAGTACTCTTCAAGAATTTTGACATCGTGATGCTTCATATACCTTCCAACAACAAAAAGTCCCGAAGGCCTACAGTATATCACTACAACACGTAGTTCTTGTAAAGCCATCTGCACTGACTGAATGCGTGCTTGCCAAGTCAAGACGTGAATAACTTCGGCTGAGACTCATTAAAAAAGCATAAGGAATGAATTCATCCTTTTGAGAAGGATAAATAATGCTAAATTCATCCTTCTTAAAAGGATGAATTAAAATGGACAATCAATTAACGATTAGACAAAAACAGGTCTTGAACGAGAAATTAGCCGATTCTCTTCAAAGTCCAATTCCATCTGGCATTCCACGACAAATCGTTGGACAAAAAGAATTTCCAAGAAAAGCTACGGCGGTTATCGGAATGAGGCGAGCGGGAAAGACAACGTTTGTTCACCAATTACGGCAAGATCGGGTAGAACGTGGGAGACCTCAGGCTACCCTTCCCTACATCAACTTTGAAGATGAACGACTGGTTAATCTGACTGTTGAGAGCCTCAGTTACCTCATCGATGAGTATGGCAGACAATTTTCTGATCTGCGTCAAGAGTATCCCGTCACCTGGTGTTTCGATGAAATCCAGACTATTCCAAATTGGGAACGATTGGTACGACGATTGCTCGATACAGAAGGGAACGAAGTGATTGTCACAGGCTCTTCGGCAGCCCTCCTCTCGAAAGAAATTGCCACCGCCTTGCGTGGACGTGCCTGGGAAGTTCCGATCTACCCTTTCAGTTTTAGAGAGTCGTTAAGCTATAAGGGAAAAGATATTCCCCGCAACGTCACATTCATTGGCGCTAAGGAGAGGCAAGAGATAGAAAAGGAAGTGATCCTCTGGCTACAGTCAGGTGGTTTTCCTGAAGCGCAAGATCTCGACACACCTTCACGCTATCAATTACTACGAGACTACGTCGACGTTGCTATGCTTCGGGATATCATGGAACGGCATGATGTTCGCAACTTGGCAGGACTTCGATGGCTACTTCGCCACTTGCTCGGCAATCCGGCAAGTAATTTCAGTGTTGAGAAATTCTATCGCGGACTGAAGTCGCAAGGGATAGCAATATCAAAAGATATGCTCCACCAAATGCTCGGCTATGTAGAAGATTGTTTTCTGATACGCACAATCTGGATGGAGTCAAATTCAGAACAACAACGCAGAGTAAATCCACGCAAGGTCTACCCGATTGACACCGGACTAATTCCTGTGTTCGATCGTTCAGGGAAAGCAAACATAGGGCACGCCCTTGAGACCGCTGTTCTCATAGAGTTGGAACGCCGTCGGCTCCAGATAACGTGGGTACGAAGTCCAAATGGATATGAAGTCGACTTCTTGACACGAGACGCCGAAGGAAACGAGGAACTAATACAGGTCTGCGCTGATGCCACCGATCTGGGAACCGGAAACCGCGAGATACGAGCACTGGTCGATGTCGAATCGGTCTACCCTAAAGCACGCAAACTTCTCCTGACTCTCACTCAAGATGGAATCCCGAAGAACCTACCAGACAGTATTACCCCCTACCCAATCTACGAGTGGTTGTTAGAACCACTCTCTTGAGGAGGTTTGTGATGGGATGTAGTAGAAAATTCTTCAAAAAAAATCCACGGAATCTTTACGACTCCGTGGAACTTCTGCACGCCCGACAGGACTCGAACCTGTGACCCACAGCTTAGAAGGCTGTTGCTCTATCCAGCTGAGCTACGGGCGCGTTTTTCAGAGCAACAAAGATACGAAGGAATTGAAGAGAGACAATTTCAGATTTCCTTCAGACGGTTTTCGATTGGTAAATGATGACGCCATCAAACATTCGATGTTCTGTGTTCGGTTGAGAGGATTCCGTACCTTTAACTTCATCAGGTTGCATCACTGATAGGTTGGTTGATTCCACAATGAATCCCTTATCCTCTTCACGACTGGATACTGAGAAAATCCCGCTCATTGCAGAGACGGAACATGCTGCCCACGAAGCATTCGCCGCAAGCCGCCGGGTTGGATATCTCCCTCGACCGGTCTACCACGACCGCCTGAATCGTCACGTCCTCTCCGAGTCTTCTCCCCTCCTCCTCTACGCTCCATCTGGTGCAGGCAAGAGTGCGCTGCTGGCAAATTGGGTTGAAGAGTTTCGGCAGAATCACCCAGATGTTTGCACCGTTGAACACTACGTTGGCGTTGGTGGAGGACGGGATCAGATTGGCTGGATGCGCCGTGTGGCGGCTGAGATTAAGAGGAGATACTCCATCTCGCGTGATCTCCCCAACACTCCCGAAGAACTGACTCGCAGCCTCCCCGAGTGGCTCTGGTATGCCCACCGTAAACCATCCGATTCAACCGAGCCGACATTACTGCTAATTCTTGATGGACTGAACCAACTGCCAGATAGAGGGAACGATCTCTCTTGGCTCCCCGAAAATATACCTCCGGGAGTCTGCCTAATACTGAGCACGACTGATCTGGATACTCGCAGAGCTGTAGTTGAACGCTCGTGGCATCTGATGGAAGTAGAACCACTCTCAGTGCGAGAGCGAAGAAATGTTGTGGGTCAGTTTATTCGCGATCGCCACGTAGTTGCCGAAAAAAATGTGATCGGTAAACTTGCCGAAGATAAAACCAGCGGGAACCCTCTCCTGCTCCGAATCCGGCTTGAAGAGATTGGAGAGTGGTCACGGGGTGGGAAGGCTGATAGGGAGATCAGCGACCTGCTCAACGCCGAGTCGCTTGATGAGATGTACTCTCACATGCTGGCTCGCGCCGAGAGAGAACATGGAACGGAAGGGATCAAAGAACTTTTCTCGTTGCTCGCACTCGCACAGAACGAACTGCAGATGAGTGAACTGCAAGCTCTCTGCAAAGGAGCAGAGAACCTACCCGAACTGATTCGCCGGATGAGTTTCCACTTCACCATCCAGAACGAACGCCTCCGCTTCCACCACGCTTCACTTCGGAATGCGAGCATAGAACGATACTTGCAATCGACGGAGAGTCTTGAGCGAACAAGAGACCTGCTGGCCAACTTCTTTGCCGCCCTCCCCCCCTCCCGCCGCACAGCATCGGAGGCAGCCCACCACTACCACGAACTTGCCCGCTGGCACGACTTAGCTACGTTCTTGACACGTCTCCCAGTGCAACAAGTCCTCTGGGACGATGAGAGCCGCTACGACTACATGATCCACTGGCGAGCCGCCGAGCAACACCTCGACATTGCCGGGATATGCGTTCAGCAAGTTGAATCTGAAGCCAAGAAGATTAGGTCGGAGACAGAGTCAACCGAGGCAATGATCCGAACCGGATCAATCTTGCAAATCACCGGCCACACCTCCTCCGCACTAAAGTTCTTCACCAACGCACTAACTCACGCCCGTAAAACCGGGAAGCTGGCATTGGTAGCCGAGGCGTACAAACATTGCGGAACAGCAAACAGACAACTCGGAAATCAAGAAGAGGCTCGGCAACACTTTCTTCAAGGAGCAAAGCAGGCTGACGAATCTGGAGATCGTCTACTTTGGGCAACAATCATGGGGAACCTGGGAAACCTTGAGCTTTCGCGAGGGAACTATCGCGAAGCAATTCGGCTACAGGAAATCAACTTGAAAGAAGCAGAGAAGAATAAAGATACTCAGGAGATAGCTCGCATCTACGGCAACCTCGGAAGCAGCTATCTAGAGTTGCGAGAGTTCGACAAAGCAGAGCAATGCTTTCAGAGAATGCTTGAGCTGGCCGAAGCAACCAACAACGCCCGACGGACAGCAATGGCACTGGGATCAATGGGGATACTGTATAGTAGACAGGGAAATACAAGTGCGGCACTGAAACAGTATGCAGAGCAAAGGACAATTGTCGACCGAATTGGAGACAAAGAGCAAGTAGCAATTGTAACTGGGAACAGTGCGATCCTCCACTTAAACAGAGGACAGTACAAGGAAGCTCTCAAGCAGTTTCAACAGATGGAAGTGCTTGGCCAAGCATTTGGTAATCCTCGTTGTATTGCCTTAGCCTGTATTGGAATGGTCGATAGTTTCTTAGCTCAGAG
>JBFWSB010000340.1:0-4862 GCA_050248595.1 Kapaibacterium sp. (SeqCode) | reverse complement strand
ACCGAACATGCGGCGGAAGGCAAAGGAAGTGAACTTCGGCATCATGTACGGCATCGGTCCGGTTGGCCTTGCACGTCGACTGAAGATTCCGACTAACGAGGGGAAGGAGTTGATCTACGCATACTTCCGCGAGTATCCCGGTGTGCGCGATTATATCAACGGCATTCTCCAGCAACTTCGCGAGAATGGAACGGTTGCCACGCTCAGTGGTCGCCGCCGCTACTACGGCAACCCAGACAACTTGCGGAACCCACAGCGAGGAATGGCGGAGCGGGCGGCAATTAACATGCCGATTCAGGGAACGGCGGCAGACATCATCAAACTGGCAATGATTGACTTGCACGCGACGCTCAAAAATGAATTCCCGAAAGCAAACATGCTCCTGCAAGTTCACGACGAATTGATCTTCGAGGGACCAGCCGACCAAGCCGACGACTTAGCCGCCTTCGTCAAGGAGAAAATGGAGAACGCATTCTCACTCGGCGAGGTAAAACTGATAGCTGAAGCAGGAATTGGAAAAAACTGGTTTGAGGCGCATTGAGGTTGGTGAGCTTTAGGGTGAGCAAAACATCGCAGAGGGATTAAGGTATCACCGATTCAGAGTTTCAATACAGGAGATGAGCTTAGCAAGCACAGCTTTCCCTTCAGTCGAGCATGTAACAGAGACAATGATATTAGGTCTTGAATTGCAAACAGACTCTGACGGTGTAGAATCGTGGTACATCAAACGCATTGAATCTGCATTTCTCGAGTTATAATTCTTCGTCCACAGCGATTTTGCCTTAATACATCACCACAAAGATCGAGAGGCTATGATGAACATTCGCTCGCTGCCACTCATATTTTTTCTCTCTGCTCTTCTCGGCTGCGATGCTCACAAAGCACCAAGTGAGTTTGAGGTGACCTCGCCTATAGAGGGTATCAACGATACTGTTGTTGATGAATCACCCGAACCGAAGTCGCTCTTCGACTATATTACACGTGTTGCGGATACTCCAACAGTATCTTTCAGGTATATCAATCCGGCACAGAAATCACGTTATTATTCCCAATCGGACTATGACGGGAGCAAAAGCTCCACGTACGATCTCGGCGACACGTTTCTTTTCACGTGGTATTTTGCTCCCATTCACCTTCCCAAAACTTCTGCCGACACCACTCGATTTCTCGTACACAACACTAATTGTGAAGGGTATTCTGTCACCCTTGTTCTCTCAGAGTGGACAATCGACACACTCACCATCCGCAAAGAATGTCGTATCGAGCAAGGACAATCGACAACCAACTCGGACATTACTGTGGAAACAATTACCATCACCGATATTCCTCTCACCTTTCACGACTCATCCTTTCAAGCAAAACTCATAGGACCGGATGTCCCGCCCCACATCCCCCGGTTTTCTAACACGCATCAGATACAATATCAACCGGGTGGCAAAGTTGGGGGAACATTGGAAGTGTTCGCAGTTCATTTGCGCTCCCCTTCTTCAAAAAGTTTGCTGGAAGTGTTCATCCAGTAAATGGGATAGGTAAACCTTCGCTTTGTCCCGCAACCATTCTACGATCTTCGGTGCATCAGTGCCATTGCGGCTTTGCGCCTTTGCGTGCCTACTCGACAACCACCCCAAATACATCCAACAACGCAAAGACTTCTGGCTGTGAGAACTTCGCTCCGGTGAGAAGGTTTTCTCGTGGGTCAATCGTGTAGTTGCGCGCTTCGCGGAGGTCCGCATCGGTTAGGTTTGTTCTGATGAAACGGCTGCGGAGGAGGTCGGTCTGGTTGAAGGTGGCCTCGCTCAGGTCGGTCTCCACAAACTCGCACTCGCGCACTATCGCGTTGAGGAAGGTTGTCTCGGAAAACTTTCCACCACTGAAATCACAGAACTCGAGAACAGAGCGTTCGAACTTCCAGTCAACAATAAACTGGTTGATACTCGTAAAGTTCACCCCGGCAATTTTGCAGTCGCGGAAGTGAACTGTACGGAAACTACAGTCAGTGATAGTCACTCGCGAGAGATTGCAGTTGTCGAAGAGAACATCTTCAAATGTGGAGCCACTTAGGTTTGCTCCTGTGAAATTGCACCCGTTAAACGTGCAACCTTCAAACTCGGCTTCTGTGATTTGTGTGTCTGCGTAGTCTTCCCCAATTAGGGAGAGATCACTGTATGGTGTTTTTGCCTGTAGATTCATTAACCAACTGCTCCAATAAAGCCAGCACGGAACTGGTTGCTCGATAGTTTCATCACAACAAGACGCCAGTTGCTGCGAACTTGGATTCCACTTTTGATCTGTAAAATTGCAACGACTTCATAGACTCCCTCACCTTCTACCTCCGTTACTGTAATCTCCTCGACACGATGTAAATCTTCTACCTGTAAGTTCACAAACTCTCCTGTCTCCACATTCTCTCCAGAGAAAAACTCATTAAGGAATTGGTCGGTTCTCCCCTCCAAGAATTGATCGTGTTGTTCCCGCACATACTTGGGGTCCATCAATTTCATCAGGAGTTTCTTATCCCCTTCTGCCACTCCCTGTTTCAGTAGACTTATCGACCGCTTCACAGCCTCCCCTTCACTCTCGGCAATTAGCGAAACAACATTGCCTCCACTACAGGCTGAGAGAAGAGCAGAGAATAGGATAAGAGATAGATAGGTTCTTTTCATTTTTAAAACTCTATATAGTTGCTTTCTCTTCCTCACTCTTAAATTTCATTAGGGTAAGCGCCACCTCAAGTGGCCAGTGATCTGAGCCGATTCGTTTGCCTCGCCGAAAGTTCGTCACTTCAATATCATCCGAGACTAACAGGTGGTCGAGCGGAATCAACATCGGAGGGAAAAGTGTTGGCCACGTACCGACGTAGCCGAAGCCACGGCGGGCGTCATGCAGACCTGAGACTTTGAGGAGGTCACTGAAGAGAGGATCCCATGGAGTTGCATTTAAGTCCCCAACTACTATCACTCCACCAACTTCTGATAAGCGAGCTTCGTCGGCGGTATTCAAAACGTACTCTCTGCGTGGTTCAACCCACCACGGACGTTCTGGTGAGAGTGGATGTGCTATGATAAGACGAATCGTTTGAGAGTGATGGCTAAGTGTGGCCACAAGTGAAGCCTGATTTGGGTGAGATTCATCGGTTCTCTTCACAACGTCCTCTAACGGGAACTGACTCCACAACATTACTCCGAAACGTTCTCCACGGTAGATATGATAGGAACGATGCGGAAGAAGAGTGTCCTCCATCCCCTCTGTTAAAAGGGTGTGAAGTTCGGGCGAGCACTCGATCAGGATCAGAAGGTTGGGAGAGGTTTGCTTGATTGCCTCGATCACTCGATCAACTTTTCTGTTCGAGGCGTTGACGTTTGCGAAAAAAATCCGAAGCTGATTGTCGCTCCCCACAACTTCTGTTCTGTGCCCCCTGCTCCAACGAATTTTAGCGAAGTAGGGGGCTGAGAAGTAGAGGAACAATAGGAGTGGGAAGAGAGCATACAGCACGAATCCAGAGAGAGCGAAGAAAACTGTGCAGATAAAATAGGTGAGTGCTAAGTGTGGTTTGTACTGTACGAGCAAAACTTCCCACCAGCTTTGGCGCATTGCCAAGAGGATGTAAGTGGCAATTAGCGGAAGGCAACCGAACAGACTCAGAATGAATGTCAAGCTCACGGAAGCCCTTCCCCCCCTTTCTCCTCTCCCGAACTCTTCCCCTTCTCACGTAGCTCAATCTCCTCACCAAGCCGATAGAACCGCTGCGTCGGGTATGCGAAGTCGATATCTGGTTCAGCGTCGAACTTGTCGAGGATCGCCTCCCAGAACATCTCCTTCCGATACCGTCGCCGGCGAGGCTCGCAGAGGTATCGTATCTGAAGCATGATTCCACTGTCACGAACCGAGGTGTAGACAATGGGGGTCAGCTTATTGTAGAAGATCATATACTTGCTTGAGGCTTCACGCAATTTCTCGCGGGCAGTATCCTGCAGGTCATCATGTTCTTCGGCAATCTCTTGTAGAATTTTTTTTCCTTTCTTCCAGTTGCTCTCAAATGTGAGGAGAACCGAAAGTTCATCCCAGATGTAGGAGAAGGCTTTGGTGTAGTTTGCCTGATCTTGGGTAAAGATTTTGCCGTTGGGAATGTGGATAATTCTTCCTGTACTCTGGTCACCATCAACCCAGTTGCCGATTTCCAGGAGAGTAAACTGGAAGATTCTTTGGTCGATGACATCGCCTGAATGCTCGCCAATTTGTACTCGATCTCCTACCTCGAAGGGTCGTCGCCAAATGATGAAGAGCCAACCGGCCATGTTTGCAATCGGATCCTTCAACGCAATAGCAAGGCCAGCAGAGACGAGGCCGAGGTAAGTTGCTAACGACTCGACACCTTCGAACCAGATGCGACTGATTAACAGCAGACCGATGATGTAAACTCCGTAGGCAGTCCCCTTATTCCAGCTATAGCGCGCCCTGTGGTCGGTAACCCGCTTGCGAACAAGTTTAAGGGCAACTCGCCTGATTGCCCAGAGGAGAACAAGAGTAATCAAGGTGAGGAGGAACTTTACTACCAGCCCCTCAGTGACCTTTAATGTCTCTGCGATCCACGATATGATTTGATCAAAAAACTCCATGGAAACTTCTCTGAACGTCTATCCCCCGGCGATGCGTTGTACTGTGGAGTTGAGCTGGAAGTGCTAACATCTCCGCTGGTTCACTCAGCCCCTTCGGAACGAAAAGCATTTTCAACACATCGTCTCCGGGATACGTCGTCTACTGCTGGTTGGCTCTATGCTGACCCTATACATTACGCTCACAATTCTATTGTCCATAAATATGCCAGTCATACCCCCACTCTCAACTCCTAACTCTCAACTCTT
>JBFWSB010000339.1:0-4875 GCA_050248595.1 Kapaibacterium sp. (SeqCode) | reverse complement strand
ACTTTACTTCAGTTCGGCTGGACATAAAGGATATGGTGGACTTGATTTTTTTGTCTCTGAACTTTCAGAGGATAAGAAGTGGCTGCCCCCTGTCAACCTTGGAGCGGAATTCAATTCACCTGAGGATGAGCGCTTTATCACGATCACGGCTGCTGAAGACGTGATGTACTTTACAAAGTCGACTGGCAAGAACAACCTTGACCTCTACATGGCTCAGAAGGAGGCGCGTTCTACCTCGATAATCATTACTGGTAGTGTGTTGAGTAGCGAGACAAAACGCCCCTACCCTGCCGATCTTCTTTTCGTGAATGCCGAGAATGGGGATATCATTTCGTATGTCAGCACAAACGATGTCAGCGAGGAGTTCTCGTTAGTTCTCGGCAAGAATACAGCCCAACGCTCAATTGATATATACGGGTACAACAACTTGCTCGGCGAATTCCGTGCTCGCATCACAATCGAGCCAACCAACACCTATCGCGAGTATCGGTGTGATCTCTTCCTGAACACTTCTGAAAAAGATCTACGCCAAACTCCTATGGAGAGACCCGCTATACCGAGACTTTTAGTCTCTTCACCCGGCCAAGGGGGTGAGTTTACAATATCTGCGCCCACAGAGGGGGGAGAATTGACAATCTTAGATGCTTGGGGAAATATTCTTGTGCGAGAAAATATGAGAGGAGGAGAACAAAAGGGTTTCCACCTTGAGAGTGCTCCTGAAGGGTTGTATCTGGCTCGTGTCGGCAAATATTCGGGCATCATTCACTTGCCCAACAAAAAAGAAACTGGAACTCAATAATCTGGTTCAGAACAAACATTTCTACTTAAATGAAAGAACTTTTTGTGATCCGGTGTTACGAATTCAAATTAACTCTGCTATATTCAGCCCCCATTGAAGAATTTTACCTCACATCCCAAGGATTATCCACAATCGAATCAACAATTGTTTATCGCATAAACAGCGACTCTTTACAAACACAAAAAGGAGCAGACTGAACAATGAAGGGAAAACTCCACACCACGCTCTTTGCCGCATTTGCGGCGCTCCTCTTAGGGGTAAGCCTTACCCCTCTCGTTGCCCAGCCACCAGATGGAGGGCACACCGGAGGCGGAGGAGAGGAAAACATGGAGGAATTCATTATCCGCAATCTTGGCCAGATTGTAAATACACCTGACCTCGAATACGCGCCAACGATTACGGCCGATGGTAAGACACTCTATTTCGTATCGAATCGGAATGCTCCAGGTAGTGTCGGCGGCCACGATTTCTGGGTATCGACAAAAGACAACCGTCTCGATACCATCTTCGCTTCACCAGTCAATCTGGGAGCACCGGTCAACACCACGCTGAACGAAGGTGTTGCATCGATCTCTGCTGACGGCCAGGTAATCTACTTCACTGCATGTAATAGAGAGGATGGTCTCGGCGACTGCGACATCTACGAAGCAGAGCTTGACGGCACTGAGTGGATCAACGTCCGGAACTTGCGCGAGATTAACTCCTCGGATTGGGATTCACAGCCTTCAATCTCCTCCGATGGCAAGACTCTCTACTTCATCTCGAACCGTCCCGGAGCAATGGGGGGATCTGATGACGCAGACATCTATGTCTCACGCCTTCAGTCAGACGGACGTTGGTCCGAGCCAGTTAACATGGGAGCACCGATCAACACCAAGAAGCGTGAGGATAGTCCATTTATCTTTCCAGGTGGCAAGGTGCTCTACTTTGCTTCAGCCGGACATGGTGGTTTCGGTAAACTCGACTTCTTCGTCTGCCGTATGCAAGATGATGGTACGTGGAGCCAACCAGAGAACCTGGGCAAGCCTTTCAACACATCAGAAGATGAGCGCTTCATTACGCTCCCTGCTGCTGGCGACGTTGTCTACTTCGCATCGGAGCGGAAGGACGTTGGTAATGAGGGAACTCTCGACATTTACATGGGGCTTCTCCCACCTCGCACCGTTACCGTTTTGATTGCCGGACGCATCTACGATGTCTGTACCGACGGGAACTTGCCGGGTGAACTCTCCTTTACCAATACAACAACTGGTGAAGTTGTTCACACAGCAAAGACAAACTCCTCAACAGGAGAATATTCTTTTGTGATGGATGTTGACCAAGATGAGTCATTCACTATTGCCGCTGCCGGAAATGTGCCGGGTTACGGCGACATTGAAGCAAAGATTGATGTACCCGCCTCACGTGAGTATCGCGAAATCCGTCGCGACTTCCCGTTAGGAGAAACACCAGAACTTGCCTGGACAGCTCCACAATCAGACTACATTGCAAGTCTTCCAGCTTCAGCACCAGCAAAGTATCGCAACTTTAAAGGATTGGTGATCGAGGAAATTCTCGTGAAGGAAATTTATCCCCTTCTCACGTACGTCTTCTTCGACTCAGCAAGTGCTACCATTCCAAGTCGCTATAAGCTCTTTAAGTCTCCAGACCAGACGCGTAGCTTCACTGATACAACTATTCCGGGTGGTACTCTCCAGAAGTACTATCACGTGCTGAACATTATTGGATTCCGCATGAGAGAGTACCCAAACACCAAGATTACGTTAGGTGGGTTTAACTCAACTGGACCGAGAGCACCGGAAGGACAAGTTGGTGAAGACTTAGCGATTTCTGAAAAACGCCGTGAGGTTGTGTTCAAGTACTTGACCGAAATCTGGCAGATTGATCCAAGCCGAATTCAGTTAGTTCCGATCAATAGAGATCCTAAGAATGGCTTCCCACCTGAAAGATCAACTCCGACAGATCCACTCGGTCTCGTAGAAAACCGCCGTGCTGAGATCCGAAGCGAAGACTGGGAGATTATGCGTCCGATCTTCGTAAAGGAAATTCGTCGATTCCACTCACCAGAAAGCATGACCTTCCAAATGAAGAACGGTATTGCCGACCAGCTTGTAGCTCGTCGTGAGATCGAGATTCGCCGCAAGGGGGACAACAACTGGCACACGATGAAGAATATCGGCACAACTGACCCGACATCGCCAGAGTATAACTGGTACAAGAATGCCGACCCTGAACTGGGAGTCGCTAACGACGAGACACCATACACAGCACAAATGGTGGTCTACAGTCAGGATGGAAGAGAGTGCCGCTCGAACGAGGTGGAGATTCCGGTGACAATCATCACAAACGAAGTGAAGCGCACCGAACGCCTTATCGATAAAACCATCGACCGTTACTCCCTCGTGCTCTTCAAGTTCGACAGTAACGAGGAAGGCCCACTGAACGCACGAATCTTGAAGACCTATGTCTACGACGACATTCGTCAGGGAGCACAGATCAAGGTGACCGGATATACAGACGTTGTTGGTCTGGAAGACCGTAACCTGAAGCTCTCACAGGATCGTGCTGGAACGGTTGATAAGGGTATCAAGAAGAATGTTTCTTCCAGCAAGATTGGATCGCTGACAACTGAAGGTGTTGGTGAAACACAACCACTCTTCTCGAACGATCTTCCAGAAGGACGTTTCTACAACCGTACGGTGCAGATCGTTATCGAAACACCGACAGGGGGTAGCTGAGATTAAATATCCTCAGCCCTCCTTCAGAGGGTTGAGGATAAACTTTCGAAATCGCAGACCTTAGATTTGTGGACTACACAGTCCACCTAAACGAACGCTTTACAAGGCAAGCAATCAGGTCGCGCCCGTTCCCTTTGTGCGGGAACGGGCGCGTTCTGTTTTCCTCTCGACGGTTCTCTTTCCTGTTAATATCCACAAACACAAAACGCTTTAGGAGATTCACTATGAAGTCTTCAGGGATTCTTATTGTCCTTTCGCTTATTACCATCACTCTCAGTAGCAACGTTGGCTTTGCTCAGGAACGAATGCCGGGTAGAACCATCGACCGCTACACACTCATTCTCTTCAACTTTGATAGCCCTGATGCAGGTGCTTTGAACGATAGCATCCTACGCACCTACGTCTACAACAGCATTGATTCTGGAGCACAGATCAAGATTACCGGATACAGTGACATCATCGGCTTAGAAGATCGAAACCAGCAGCTCTCTCAGGATCGGGCTGCAACAATCTACGAGGGCATCCAACTCAACGTTGCTGATAGCACGATTGCATCGATAGAGACTGAAGGGGTGGGGGAGACTCAACCTCTCTATCCGAACGACTTACCCGAAGGACGTTTCTACAACAGGACTGTGCAGATTGTTGTAGAGACCCCTTTTAAGGGGGAGTAATGCCGACTTAATATGGACAAGATCTGAGTTAGCTTCCGTTGTTCTCCAGACCCGTCATTGGGAGAGAACAAAGGAGTAGGAACCTTACCACGTCCGCATACGCACTTGGTATTAGCCGTAATGCTTAGGGCTTCTTCAGATTATCAACACTTCTCTTTTTCTTGTCGAAGAAGAGAAGTTTTTTCTTTCTGCACTTCACTTTTCCCCTAACCCCACGAAACAAACATATAGGGTTCAGGGTCTTCACTTTCCCTTCGAAAGATTCCCTTAATGAAATCGTCAGGAACGCTTGTATCTCATTGTATGTTCCGTATATTCTGTGTTACGTCTCGTTGAGATTCAGGCTCTTTCCCGTCAAGCCTGTTGATGTCAAGTGTGAGTGATGTGTGATCGTCCCTTCCTAATGATCTGGTACGGCATTGCCTATTGAAACCCGGAGAAAAGGCCTATGAAACGGATTGCGTTACTTCTTTGCTCAACAACTCTGCTTGCACTTCTTCTTACTGCCGACTTGCTCGGACAGGGAACTGGAGACCCTGAGAAAATGGGGAGTCTCCCAACAGTGCAGGGAGCCAATGCCGAGGGAACCCACTTTATCGTGGGTTTTATGCAGAATGAGGAAAGCACGTCTATCTGCACACTCCTTGATGGCAGAGAGATCCCC
>JBFWSB010000338.1:0-4989 GCA_050248595.1 Kapaibacterium sp. (SeqCode) | reverse complement strand
CACTGGGAGATTGAGCTGCACCACGCATCGGCAGATATAATGAACTGCCAGACCTGCCACTCTTCCGAGCATTTAGATTCCGTAGAGCTTTTGGAGGGGCAACTGTTGAGCTTTAATCAGAGCTATCGACTCTGTGCGCAGTGCCACTCAACGCAAGCGGCTGACTGGATTGGAGGAGCACACGGGAAGCGACGTGGAGGGTGGGGACTACCTCGGGTTGTGGCAAACTGCACTTCCTGCCACAATCCACACGACCCCGGTTTCCCAACGCGCTTTCCTGCCAGAGCGAGTAGAGTTGAATAGAAGAGTATACGATATGACGCATTCTATACAAGCTATCAGGGCGGAGCACTCCCTTCACATTCTTTGCTTACAGAGCCGATAGAAACCCTCGTTCTGAACTGTGAGGGGAAGAGGCACGAAGACGAACTACATCATGAACCGAAACAAGCAAGAGAAAGAGCTACAACTCCCGATCCTCGAAAATAGAGGTGGTTGTGGATGTGCAGACGAAGCAGAAGTGAACAAGAGTGGCTATGAACTCTTCTTCGAGCGAAAGCTTGATCGCCGTAGTGCTCTCGGCTCCATTGCCGGAAGTCTGATGGCTGGACTCGGTCTTCTGAATGCGGCTTGCAGTCCGTTTGGTGATTCGGAGAAGGCAGAGTTGCAGTGGGACGACTACTTCAAGAAGAATTTTCGATTGATGACTGATCGAGAAAAGGAAGAGACTGTCAATCGACTGGAGCGACTCTACGAAAAGAATAATCGTGGCTCAGTTAACATTGCAGCTACCGGTCCGCAAGATCGTGTCCTCTACGGCTATGCCTTCAATATCTCCAAGTGCAAAGGCTACATGGACTGCGTGAACGCCTGCGTTGCGGAGAACAACCAAGATCGAAAGTCGGGGATGAAGTATATCCAGATTCACGAACTGGAGAATGGGCGGCTGAACTTTCACGGAGCAGAGACTGACTTCTATCACGAAGTACCGGCTGCCGGACACTTCTATGTTGGAACGCAGTGCTTTCAGTGTGAGAATCCTCCTTGCGTCGATGTCTGCCCAGTGAAGGCGACCTGGAAGGAGAAGGATGGAATAGTTGTTGTCGACTACGACTGGTGCATCGGCTGCCGATACTGTGAGGCGGCTTGTCCCTACCACGCCCGGCGCTTCAACTGGAACGAGCCAGTTGTTCCAGAAGAAGAGCTGAATCGGAATCAGCACTACCTCGGGAATCGTCCTCGGAAGAAGGGGGTAGTGGAGAAGTGTACGTTCTGCATCCAGCGTTCACGCGAGGGACGGAACCCGGCTTGCGTTGAGGCCTGCCCGACAGGTGCGCGAATTTTCGGCAACCTTCTCGACCCTGAAAGTCCGATCCGCTGGGTGCTCGCTAACAAGAAAGTTTTTCGATTGAAAGAAGACCTCGGTACTGAACCGAAGTTCTGGTATTTCATGGACTAACTACAGATAGCTAAAGGTTGATTTTGCGACATCAACGTATTGAATAATTCGAGAGATCCGAACGAAGAGAGTAATCACACAGACTATGGATGGCAACACAATCAGAGCAGAGGGGAAGCCGAAATCTGTCTCGGTCTTTCGTTCATTCATCGTAGATGCTTTCAACTCGGTTACCACGGGGAGGCGTGGCTACCATCTCTGGATGGGATCGCTCACCTTCTTAATGCTCCTCGGTGCATTCGCATACTCAATACAGTTGCGTGAGGGGTTGAGCGTAACTGGGATGAGCGATCACGTCAGTTGGGGACTTTACATTTCCAACTTCACCTTCCTCGTTGGGGTGGCTGCCGCTGCGGTGATGCTTGTTCTTCCGGCCTACGTTCTGAAAGATGTGGACTTCAAGGGGGCAGTATTAATTGGGGAAGGACTTGCCGTTGCCGCCCTAATAATGTGCCTCAGTTTCGTTGTGGTCGATCTCGGTGGCCCAGCACGTATGTGGCACTTGATTCCATTCGTCGGCCTCTTCAACTGGCCGCAGTCGATGCTGGCCTGGGATGTGATTGTACTGAATGGCTATCTCCTTATCAACGTTACGATTCCGGCCTACATTCTTTGGAAGCACTACAAGGGAGAGTCTCCAAACCCCAAAATCTATCTTCCCGGCGTCTTCCTCTCCGTCTTCTGGGCAGTCGGCATTCACATGGTGACTGCATTTCTCTATGCAGGACTCCCCTCGCGTCCCTTCTGGAACTCTTCCCTTCTCGGACCTCGCTTTCTCGCCTCGGCCTTTGCAGCCGGTCCAGCACTCATCATCCTGATTCTCGGAATCATCCGTCGCCACACAGACTATGACATCAAAACAGAGACGCTCAACAAAATTGCTCTGATCGTGACTGTGGCAGCACAGATCAACTTGATTATGCTCGGCTCAGAAATCTTCAAAGAGTTCTATGCACCAACCGAGCATAGTGCCAGTGCTCTCTACCTCTTCTTCGGTCTTGAAGGACACAACAGTCTTGTCCCGTGGATTTGGACTGGAATTCTCCTGAACGTCTTTGCTACGGCGGCACTCACCTTGCATCGGTATCGAAAAAACATTCGATTGCTCAACTGGGCTTGTGCTCTTCTCTTTCTCGGCATCTGGATCGAGAAAGGAATGGGGTTGATTGTTCCGGGCTTTATTCCGGGGCAGTGGGGGGAGATCGTGGAGTACTTCCCTACGTGGGTTGAGATTGCAGTGACGGTTGGCGTCTGGGCGTTCGGAGCGTTTGTCTTTACGGTTCTCGTTAAAGTGGCCGTTCCTGTTGAACTCGGGAAGGCACGATTCACGAAAGATTAATTCCTAAGGAGTTTCATTATGAATGTTGCTGTGAGGATTTTACGAATCAGTCGATTCACTCTGTTCCTCATCCTCCTTGCCTGGTATCATCTACCCAATCTGTCAGCACAGGATACCGATACGCAAAAACAAAATCGTGTAGTGAACATTGGTGGCGAAGTGCGCTATCGGTACGAAGCTGACGGGCGGCGCGTATCAGAAGATGGGAATGACAAGTTTGGTGACGTTCACCTGTTGCGGACGCGGGTAAACATTAGCATTACTCCCTCAAGCGATCTGCAGGGAACCATAGTCGTGCAAGATTCACGTGCCTTCGGCGACGAGCAGAATACACTGGATGGGAGTGCCGACCTTCTCGACATCCACGAAGCATTCTTTCTCCTCCCCGATTTCCTCAACACAGGGATTGACCTTCAAGTCGGTCGGCAAGAGTTTGTCTACGCAAACGAGCGGTTAGTCGGCTCGGTTGGCTGGAGTAACGTGGGGAGATCGTTCGATGCAATACGCTTGAAGAGGGCGAAGAAGTGGGGATCGGTCGATCTCTTCGCCTCGCGACTCGGTTCCTCAACGAGTGTCGACTCTCTGAATCTCCTCAGCGACTTCTCTTCGACCAATTTCTATGGGCTTTGGAGTACGATCAAGTTTACCGACAACCATAAGGGAGACTTCTTCGCACTTCTCGACAATAACACTCGCGAAATTACCCGAGGTATCGATTCTGGATCGAGTACCCAGAATAGAATAACAGCAGGGACATTCGTTCGAGGGACGATTTCTCCAATCAGCTACGAAGCAGAGTTTGCGTGGCAGGGGGGGAGTGGTCGTGGCGGGAGTGACACACTTAGCTCGTATGCCGGCATTATGATTGCAGGGAAAGTGCTCTACGCTCAGAAGTCCTTTAAAGTTGGTGGACTCTACGCGATGCTCTCGGGAGACGATGACCCAACCGACGATCAACTCCAAACGTTCAACACCCTCTTCGCCACAAATCACAAGTTCTACGGCTACATGGATTTCTTTCCGGGGAGTAGTGGCTCGGCAGGACTTCAAGATATTGGCATTACCAGTTGGCTAAAAGTCTCAGATCAGGCATCGGTTGCACTCGACGGGCATCTCTTCACAACTGCAGTTGATGTGGCCGGAGAGAATGCTCTCGGCAAGGAGATCGACGCGACGTTCAACTACGCATACAAGACTGAAGGGAACCCAAGTTTGGTAACCTTTACGCTTGGAGCTTCACTCTTCTTAGCGGATAATCTGATGAAGGGAGTTGTCGGGGGAGATACAGGGTGGTGGGGATATTTGATGGTGACAGCAGGGCTTTGAGGGAATTCAAAATTTAAAAGGCAAAATTAAAAAGGGGGACGTGGTGTTTGATTTGCAAGTAGTCAGGAGCATAGCAAAGCCTCTCCTGAATTCTTAACTCTGCTATCTGCAAACTTTCTCTCCACCATTTTGCCATTTGAATTGAATCGCTGTGAGGGAACATACGCTCATCAAAAGCACTACTCTTTCCACTATCTTCTTTTGAATTTTTAATTTTGCCTTTTGAATTGAACTCATGAAGCTCCGCATTCGATCAAACACCATACGCCTTCGCCTGACGCAAGGTGAAGTTCAGAGGCTTGCCACTGAATTGAAACTCCGGGATGAGCTTCGATTCGGATCTGGCGAGGGGATGTGTTTTACCTACGGCATCGAGTTAACGAATTCACATTCGGATTTCGGTCTCCGTTACGAAGGGGGGAACATCACAGTGTTGATGCCGACATCTCTCGGTATGGGTTGGCACGACTCTGACGAAGTCGGCTTCTCTGCTGAAGTTGACGTAGGTGAGGGGGAGACGATATCCCTCCTCATCGAGAAAGATTTTGTCTGTCTGAAGCCACGAGCTTCCGAAGAGGATGAAGGGGGATTTCCTCACCCTGAATCTGATGGGAAGTGTTGAGTGGCGAGGGAGATTGGGAAACTGAAGCAGATAGAAAACTATCAGGATGTCGGTTCGTTGCTTCGGCAACTCGGGTTAATGTAAGGGGGCGGGCTATGTTGCGAAGATCATTGCAGGGTGCAAGGAGAGTCTTATAATCTGCACGGTTCTATATTGCTTCAACCCTCAATTTTTTCAAAAGGGAGAGTCAGAGAGTTCTGGCTCTCTCTTTGTACGTAGTGTCGGAAAATCTCCTGCTGTTCA
>JBFWSB010000337.1:0-5039 GCA_050248595.1 Kapaibacterium sp. (SeqCode) | reverse complement strand
TGAAGAACAGAATCAAGTCGCGAATTGCGCGGAGCATTTGGGGAGATACTGAATTCTACCAAGTGGCTTTGCAAGCTGATAAGCAGTACATAAAAGCCTTAACACTCTTCCCAGAAGCTCAAAAAATCGCATCTCGTATCAAGTAAAAGTAAATCAAGAAGAGAAAAAACTGAAGAAGGCCAGATCAGTATCTGATCTGGCCTTTTCCTTTACTACTGCTACTACAGCAACACTTACTGAACACTCTCAATAGAGATGAATATCAACCGGCGATGATTACAGCCCCATCACCAGCCCCATCTTCTCCTGCATTTCCCGCAGCTTTGGCATAGCAACCTCTCTCGCCTGCTCAGCCCCTCGGGCTAACATCGCATCGAGTGCTACTGGATCGTCCAAATACTTCCCACTCTCCTCACGAATTGGCCGGAGTGCATCGATAACAACCTCAGCAACCCCTACCTTCAGGTCACCATATCCTCTGGCACTGGCAAAGTCGGCCTCAACTTCACCTTTACTCTTTCCAGTAATAGCTTGATAGATACTGAGCAAGTTGTTCACGCCAGCACGATCTTCATCGTCGCTAAATCGAATCTCGTTGTACGAATCAGTTTTTGCACGCTTGAAGACGTAGAGAATTTCGTCTGGGTCATCCAAAACACCAACCGCATGTCCCCGCACTGACGAACTACTCTTGGACATCTTCGCCATAGGATCATCCAACCCCATTACCCGAGCCGCAACCTTTGGAATAACCGGTGCTGGCATTGCAAATGTCTCACCGTAGATGTTGTTGAACCGTCCGGCGATATTTCTGGTCAGCTCTACGTGCTGCTTTTGGTCATCACCTACCGGCACTTCGTCTGCATTGTAGAGAAGGATGTCGCAAGCCATCAAGACTGGGTAGTCGATCAACCCTGTGCCAATCGATTCCTGCTTCGCAGATTTATCCTTGAACTGTGTCATCTTCTGAAGCCATCCGAGAGGGGTCACGCAGTTCAAAAGCCAACATGCCTCAGCGTGGGCACTCACGTGGCTTTGAATGAAGAGTACAGATTTGTCTGGATCGATACCGGCTGCGAAGAGAACGGAGGCAAGCTTTCTGGTTCTATCTCGTAATCCCTCAGGATCATACGGAACCGTCAAACTGTGGAGATCCACGATGCAGAAGAAGTTCTCCTTCTCATCTTGACCTTTCACCCACTGCTTGATTGCCCCAAGATAGTTTCCGAGATGAGGCTCGCCCGTTGGCTGAATTCCGCTGAATACACGTGGCTTCTTTTCTGACATGTTCGTTCTAATTGTTGTACTGTAGAATGATTCCCACCAAGAACACAAAGCTCAAAAAGAGTGGTCACCCTCAACGATTGTCGCTATCAAATATTCTTAACCGGCAACCCTTTCTTGAATATCCACTTGTAGTGCAAGGATGTCGTCCAAAGTTTCTCGGCGACGAATCAATCGTGCCTCTCCACTCTCAATCAACACCTCTGCTGGGCGTGGACGGGAGTTGTAGGTACTTGCCATTGCAAAACCGTATGCACCTGCATTTCGGATTGCGAGAATATCTCCTTCCATCGCCTCAACCAATCTTCTGTCGGCTCCTAACGTATCGGTCTCACAAATACACCCAACCACTGTGTAGATACGCTCCGTTCCCTCCGTTCGCTCTGCGTTGACTATGGTGTGCCAAGCATCGTAGAGCATTGGCCGAAGGAGTTGGTGGAGACCAGAGTCTGTGCCGAGGAAGACACAGGAAGGGGTCTGCTTGATTACTGTTACGCTCGTTAGAAGGTAACCCGACTCACTAACGAGGAACTTGCCTGGCTCAAACCAGAGTTCAAGTTCACGACCATACTCGCTACAGAAGTCAAGAAATCTGCGAGAGAGTTTCTGCCCAAGTTGTTCAACATCAGTTGCAATGTCATCTGGACGATATGGGACTTTGAACCCACTGCCGAAATCTATGAACTGCAAGTCTGGAAAGTCGACGGCAAGGTCGAAGAGAACGTCGGCGGCGGCGATGAACGTTCCGGCATCTAAGATATCCGATCCCGTGTGCATGTGGAGTCCTTCGATCCGCATGTTATAGGCCTTCACGATCCGCATCACGTGCCGTATTTGGTGGATCGAGATTCCGAACTTCGAGTCGATATGTCCGGTCTGAATGTGGGCATGTCCCCCCCCAACGATGTGCGGGTTAATTCGGATTGCACACGGTTTATCGCCGTAGAGTTGGCCAAACTGTTCAAGTACCGATATGTTGTCGATATTGATAAGGACTCCCTTATCGACCACCTCAACAATTTCCTCGAACGACACACAGTTTGGTGTGAAGAGTATATCCTCAGCAGGTATTCCGCACCGAAGGGCTGTATCGACTTCATAGCGAGAAACGGCGTCGACACCGGCCCCAAGTTGGTGGAGCTTTTTCAGGATTGCAATGTTGCTGTTTGCCTTCATCGCGTAGAGCAGACGAAGCTTCACACTACTGAATGCATCGGCAAGCCGATGATACTGTCGCTCGATAACGCTTCCGTCGTAGACGTATAGTGGACTCCCGAACTCATCGACCAGAGAGCGAGCAGTACGTCCACCAATTGATAATCCTTGTTGATCTGCCATGTGCGCAATACTGAACTGTAGTGAACAGATAAAAGGCCAAAGATACGGTATGGAGGAAGAAGGAACTCGTTTCAATCCAAGAACGACGAGGTAACTGGCGATGACTTTCACCATTTCCTATTGAAGTCACTTGTTCGCAACAACTCACTTAATCGTTGTGGGTAGATCACCTATATCCATAAAAAGAACGCCGACGTGCTGTAGCAACACGTCGGCGTTTTCATTTGTTCAACTTGAATCGGATAGGTTATGCACCAATCACAATCGGCTCCTTATCCCGTTCAATTAACCTTCCCTTCGAGTTGCCGATCTTCTCCTGAATCGCCATCAATCCCTTCACCAGATTCTCTGGGTGTGGTGGGCAACCGGCGACGAAGACATCAACCGGAACAAACTTGTCAATCCCCTGCACAACCGAGTAGGATCGGAACATTCCCCCTGAACTTGCGCAGGCTCCCATCGAGAGAACCCACTTTGGGTCAGGCATTTGGTCGTAGATTTTTCGCACAACCCAAGACATTTTATAGGTAACCGTACCGGCCACGATTAACAGATCGGACTGCCTCGGCGAGAAGCTGAAGCGTTCCGACCCAAATCTTGCAACGTCAGTTTTCGGCCCGGCAAAGGCCATCATCTCAATAGCGCAGCAACTAATTCCGAGAGGCATCGGCCAAACAGAATTTTTGCGCGCCCAGTTTATCGCAGCTTCAATCGTTGTCGTCAGGAAGCCATCTCGCTCAAGCTGTTCGTTCAGTCCCATTTCAACGCTCCTTTCTTCAGAATGTAGATATAGCCAAACAAGAGAGTGACGATGAAGAGCAACATTGCTAAGAGGGCGAGAGTTCCAAACCCTTCGGCAAAGAAATCCTTGAATGTAGTTGCCCAGGGGTACATGAAAACCACCTCAATATCGAAGAGAATAAAGAGCATGGCAACCAGGTAGTACTTTACGGAAAAGCGCTCGTGCGCCGATTTTACCGGTTCCATACCTGACTCGTAGGTACTCTCCTTTTCGCGGGTTGGACGCCGTGGCCCCAAAATTTCGTGCGCCTTGATCGAGACAACCCCGAATCCAAGACCGGTCAGGATCATGATAATGAGCGGCAGATAATCTTCTAAGTTCATGCTATCTATCGGTTCATCGCGTGCTCTGTGAATGTGGCGGAGTCCCCCTCCACTCACCAATAATTGTGGCAAATCTACGAAAGAGACGGGACTCTACCACAGTACTGGTGTAACGGAAAAACGTATAGTGTGTACTGTCAATCGTTTCGTGGCTTCAGTGATAACGGTTGGCCGTACTAACGACCTATTACCCTGACTGAGAACCATTTGGAATTGCACCTGAAGAATCGTGCATTTTTTGTAAAGTGTGTTGCAATCCAGATGAGTACGGTTTCATCTAATTGATATTGAAGTTCACAGTAACACGAAGTTCGGTTCCCTTACAAACAAGAAGAATGACAGGTAGCTCCTCCATATCCCTGAGCAACGAGTTGTACACGGCTGTTATCGTCGACGACGAAGAACAGAGCATCTTGAACCTTTCGGCACTAATTTCCCGATACTGTCCACAGATAACTGTAATCGGCAAGGCGAACTCTGTGACCAGTGGAAGAGAGGTGATCGAGTCAATGCAGCCAGACATTCTCTTCCTCGACGTGAAGTTGCGTGGTGAAAATGGTTTTGCTCTGCTTGATTCTCTCCACACCCACTCCTTCGCCCTTATCTTTGTCACTGCCTACGACCACTACGCTCTTCAAGCAATCAAGGCGAGTGCTGTCGATTACTTGCTGAAACCTGTCAGCATACGCGAACTGCAAGAGGGAGTAGAGAAGGGGATACAGATGTGCCGGTCAGTGAGAGAGCCAAGGTACGCCAGAATGTACACCGAGATTCTCCGTAGCCTTGCTACATCATTGCACAACAGAGAGTCCCCACATCACCTTTTGCTCCCAACCAGTGATGGATTGTTCGTACAGGAGACGCAGAAAATTGTCCGCCTTGAAGCTGACGGGAGCTACACAATACTCGTAAGGGAGGGAGAACGCGAAATTGTTCTCTCCAAACCCCTGAAGGTCTTTGAACAGATGCTCGACCGACAGCAGTTTGCCCGGATTCATCACTCACACATCATTAACCTTCGCTACCTGCAAAAGTATATCCGGAACGACGGAGGCTATGTGGTAATGGCCGACAGGTCACACATCCCTGTCTCACGACGCCGGACTACACAATTCCTCGAGTGGCTCGAAACTCGAATGCACCTAATGTAAGGCTGCATAGGGAACTCTGGAATGCCGCGATAGCTGAAACTGCAAGAGTGAAGTAATCAAAATAGTCCGAACCAAGTAGTAGCCATATTGAATGAGAGTGAAGAGTGTGCAGTTTCTTGCTTCACGGTTGTTGCCGTGGAG
>JBFWSB010000336.1:0-5053 GCA_050248595.1 Kapaibacterium sp. (SeqCode) | reverse complement strand
GACAACATCGAGTAGAACCAACGGGGAGACCTGCAAGTGCCGGTCTCCCCGTTTTCATTTTTGCGATGCAGCATCGGTTGATATTGGGTAGCAAAGTCAGAGACATGGCATACAGCATCTTCTCAAAAGTAATCGTTCTGCTAAATCTCCGGCCAAGACGACATACCACGTCCTGTATACTTCTTCGTAAAGGGAATGCCGTTGAGAGTGTGCGTACAACAACTACAGATCGGCTCAAGATCTTGCGGTCCAATTTGTGGAGCAACGATTTGCAGAATTCCTTCATCGTCAACGTAAAGTCCACTGTAGTAGGAGCTCTCGCCAATGCGAACGATTCCCCGTCCCTTCGATTTGTCGAGTGCTACCAACCAGAAGATCGGCTGCTCCGTATCAAGTCTTGAAACCGCCTCGGAATAAACTTGATTCCATTGGCTTCCTACCTTCGACAACAGGAAAGAGAAAAGGGGGGTGTAATCCAAGCCCCTCCTAACTCCCTGAAGCATTCGTTTCGCGTTGAAGTTTTTCTCATTCCTGTGCTGTCGATACTTCGTTCCAAAATGGTGATCAACGCCATGCGCCTGTGTATTCTTTTTTCTGTAGAGGAGCTTCTTCTTGCTTGTACTCATCATGTATGTGAGGCCGATTAGTTTTCGACTTTACCTTCCGCATTCTGGGATAGAAGGTACTGAATATCGTGCGTGAGGATGAAGGAGAGTTCCCAACATCCTCATTGCTGCATTCTTGAATTCGGAGTATACTCGAGAGCCTGTCGACTCTCCACTCAACTGCTCTCCTCTACTTCACTCATTTTCTTACGCAGGTTGAGCACTTCAACATTCCGTCCGAGCAATTCAAGAACTTCCACGAATTGTTCTTGGATGCTCTCATCATTTGGCAACGTGTCGAGGGCGTGGCGCAGCAGTTCGCTCTCCTCATCGTAGGCCATTTCATGGTGGAGCAAGTGAGCCACAGCGAGAACGGCTTCGCGCAATCGGTATGCTACGTCGTGGCGGGCTGCTGCAAAGAAATCGTTGTAGAGAGCTGGGTAGATCACTTCCCCGTGGAGAGTGTCGAGAGCTTTCATCAGTAAGAGGTAGGACTTGCGTGGTCGCATCTTTTCGACGAAGAAGATCGCCTCTTTAAGCCAGGTTAAGACGTTAATCAGATCGACATTTACTTGATTGAGATTGAGCCGTGGAGTGCAATTCCGCTCAACAATCACTCCCTCTTTGCCAAGCAGTTGCCGGATACGTGAGATAGTAACGCGAACTGTGTTTGCTCCATCATCTACATCAGTTGATTCAGTTCCGAACTCTCGGAACTCATCTACAGAGAGCTTGGTCTTTAGTACTTCGTTTGCAACCATCAAGGCAAGAATCTGGCGCACACGCCCCCCCTGAATCCGCTGCTCTTCTTCCCCCGGAGCCTGCACAGTAACCGTACCGATCACCGACAGCTTCACACGAGTATCAACCGGTTCACTCTTCTCTTCCTCACGAAACTCTGCTCGCACTTGCTTCAGAAGGTTGTTAAAGATTTTCTCCCACTCTCTTCTCTCCTTCACCGACAAATATCTCGACGCAAGCTGCAAAAGTGGTTGAGCGTAGCCAGCAAGTTCACCTTCTGCACACCAAGCTAACCCTCGCTTCAACCCCTCCTTGATTAATGGTTTTATTGAAGTGGCAAGGTTCAAATACTCGGCAACTCCAATCGCAGTGCGGAGGTGTAGAAGTCTGTTGATATGCAGTATCTCTCTTTCGAGTATTTCGCGAAGTGGTGTGAGCACATCGTCCCTTCCCTCAACAACCGATGTCAGAAGAGAGTGAAGTTCCCTCGGATAGACTCCAGAGTTATACACTTCTCGTAGCATCTCTTCATTCGGTCTGTATATCTCGTGAAGTTGCTCCATGCTTTCCACACGATTCAGAGCAAAACTCTCGATCAAAGCCCGTGCCTTCTCTTCTTCACCACACCAGAGACCAATGTGGGCAATCAGTGATCCAACATTGAGTGATTTTAAAGAACGTTCCGACTGCATGGTAGCCGGTGTTGTATCCTCCTCCAAGATCTTGCGAAGATTGGAGAACACAATGTCTACTGGAACTCCCATCGCGGCCATTGCTTGCAAGTTCCTCGTTGATAAAACGAACTGCGAGGGGGAAGCAATTGCTCTACGACAATGCTTTGCACAAGTGGCCACGAGGTTGCGCACCCTCTTCGCTTGACCACTTACCATAAGAAAGATCGCAACAGATTCAATGCCACTGCACTCTCCACGCTCCAGTTGGCTGAGGAACTTCTGGCTCCACACATTGCTTTGCTCCAACTCCTCGCGCGTTGCGAAGAGAGGGAGCATGTATGCTGTGAAAGCATCGACTTCGGGAATGTGCATTCCCGGCTCACACGCGTGGAGCACTTGCCGGTGGATTGCGCGAATTTTATCTACGTTTGCTTGAGTATAGTGCTGTCTGTTCTGCGAAGCAAGGTAACCTATGGCAGATAAGAATTCGTTGTGGAACAGCAGTGGTGGAAACTGTTGTAGTAGCTCTTCAATTTTTTCAAGCCTCTCCCTCATCCTCTCTGCAAATTCTGCTTCAGATGAATGTAAAGAGTCGAGCATAATGCTCACCCCCCACACGGTGTGAACGGCAACGTCCAGTCTACTTGGCTTCTGCGTTAACTTCCGATACGTTGCGATTGCTTCTTGGCAAGCTGCCGAAGCAGGGTAGAGAGCGAGCAATCGTGTTCGCAATGCTTGCAGATCTACTCTCAGCAGTTCATCCATTCCCTCCTTCACGTTCTCGTTGTAGAATCCAGTTAATGCATCGAGCAACGTCATTGAAAGTTGCCAATGTCCCCTGCCGTGAAGATGCCAACAGAAATCGAGTAGTTGGAGTATGATGTGCTCGGCTCTTTCATGAGAGATCGAAAGAGACTTTTGCCGAGCGATGTAGAGGAAGGGAGTGATTGTGTAGATCGGCAGGTCTTGTTCTTCGACAACGGTAAGCACTTGGTCAATCAGACTGGAACCCTCGGGAAGTTCGCGGAGTAATTTCTCGTGCAACAACGAGTGGGTGAATTTCCACGTTTGCTCCCTTGCATTTGTTCCGCGAAGTGTGGGAAGAGAGCCGAGAGGACGAGTTAGAATTCCTTTCTCGGCGAGGGAAGTAATAATTGCCTCGGCATCTTTCAATATTACCCTCGCACTCTTCTCGCCGAATACTTCGCCGAGAAGTGCAAGGTGCTTTGCTGCACTCAGTTCATCTTCGTTTATGTTTGCAGTGAGACCCGCAGTGAGAGCATCTACCGACATCTCGACTTTTGTTCGGACAGTCGTAAGTCCACTCAGCAAACTCTCTCCACCCTTCTCTGCATGTTTCTGTAGATCGGAAATCACCGACTGAATCATCAATGGAAGTCCGTGCGTTATCTGTAGAACTTGCGCAAGAATCTCCGCACGTTCTTCCGGTAATCCTGCCTCCCTCAACAATTCATCTACATCGCGGAGCTTGAACGGTTCTAACAGAATTGAATCGATTAGGAAGGGAACAACCACACCGTAGGCTGGGCTTTCTTCCGGACGAGCTGTGCAAATGACGCCAACTGGCTCTTCGGCAATGCCTTGAAGAAGTTGTGAAAGTACACGTGCATCCTCATCCCCAATTAAGTGAAGGTCTTCAAAGAGAAGAAGTGTTGGCCGAATGCGGGCGAGACGACGGATGGTAACGATCACCGAAGAGAGTCCAGACTCCATTCCACTCCCAACAAGAGACGTGATGCGTGGATTTGTCTTGATCCCATATTCCAGAAGCTGACGAATAGATGTAGTAGAGTCGGGGTAGAGCTTACACTGTAGAATGATCTGCTTATCCCCCTCCACCGAAGAGAGGAGAGCCTGAAGTAGACTACTCTTTCCGATACCAGCTTCGCCACTTACCCAGAGAAGAGCCGTTCTGTCAATCTCGCTAACGCTCTCCAGAAACTGTTGCATACGTTTCAGTTCCTTCTCTCTTCCTACAAAAATGGCGCGCCTGTATAGAGACATATCAATGTCAGAGTGTAGCTGTAATAGTAGAGCATCAAAACTGTAATACGCCAGCCACACTCTGTTATGGGACGAACCTATTCTTGTGCCATCAAGGAGAGGTTACCAGATGCCTGCCTTGTTGACTCTGGGTGCAAGCCTTTGGATTCCGGAACCCAAAAGCAGATAGAGGAAGGGTGGAAGTTACACCTTTACCTCTTTAAGGAAAAGATTACAACCACTACTTAACAAATTCTATGCGATTTACTATCCTCGTTTTGCTGGCTTCTGTTGTGATGCAATGCCTCCCAGTAGCAGTGCATTCTCAACCAATCACGGATCCACAGGGAGATGTCGGCATTGGAACCGTTGCTCCTCACCCTAGTGCAATACTCGACCTGACCTCTCTATCAAAGGGCTTTCTTCTCACACGAGTAACTGTCGATCAGCGTGATGCAATCGTTCGTCCTGCAACTGGACTGATGATCTACAACCTTGTTGACTCAACTATCGAGATCAACTGTGGGGATGAGATCACCCCTGTCTGGTGTCCCATTCTCTTCCGTACACCAACGGGAACATTTTCAGCACGACTAAATCCTGGTTCTGTTTGGTATGGAGGGTCGGACTCAACACCGGTCGAACTTCCTATCAGTCCAACGGGATCGTTGTTCGTAAGCAATGGAACTGAACCTATCTGGGTAGCAAATCCGGGTGGACTTCTCCCGGTTGGAACCGCACCGAACACAACGCTTGCCTGGGATCCAACTGCCAACGGTGGTGCGGGGGCTTGGGTTGAGAACACGAATCTCAGAAGCAATCCAGCAACCGGCAACACAACAATTAATGGGACATCTGTTGCCATCCCAAACGTCCCGAACGTTACCACCGGAACAACTGTTGTTATCACCGACGGCGCGGGGAACGTTCAAACAATCAACCTCGACGATCTGATTGGAAACGCTTCCCTCTCGCAGAACGCACTCTGGGTTGGCGATCCGGCGAACAATCCGGCAGAATTGCCATCAT
>JBFWSB010000335.1:0-5076 GCA_050248595.1 Kapaibacterium sp. (SeqCode) | reverse complement strand
CTCATTGACTTTGGTTAAGAAAGAGGGTAAGGGCAGGTCTTCAGCCTGTGGCAGGATTGGCGACGGAAGGATTGATGTCTGGCTGGGCATGAGGGGAATATTCGACAAGGGATGTTGTTCACTTACTTGTTGTACTGTTGAACTTCCCTCTTTACGCAACCTGAAGAGTTGCGGCTACCGGTTGTGGTTGTAGATTGGACTCAACGTCGCTCAACGTTCTTCCAGCTCACTCCTTTTCCCCTCTCTCGGATCATCTCCTCTTGCCAGTCAATGTGGAGGATGGTGACAAGGGTTTGGCCATCTGTGGTAGTGGTGAGGAGCGCGCGGTTATTTACTGGCATCTCTCTACTCCAAGCCGAAGGACCTTCCATTTTTCGGAGAAAGGCCTGTACCGAATCGGTCACCTGAGCTTCATTGATGTTAGTGGGGTAGAGGAGAGTAAAGATCGGCACACCCCCTATCGAAACAAAGCCAAGCCGGGCAGAGTCGAGCGTAGAGGGAATGCCAAGTTCGGTATACTCGGAGGCACTTGTGAAGAGAGGATAGATTTCGCCAAACCACCAGGAGACCATGAACTCCGAGACTTCGGTTCCCTCGCCGAATGTTCCGGTCATCACTTCGGTGGGAAGAGTTCGGGAAGCATCAAATCGGTTCGATGGTTGCCAGGCAGAGACTCGCTCAAGTGAATCGCGATGCCAGAACGCGGCGGTGTCGCGAGTGGCTCCCAACTTCTTATAGACTTCACACTCTCCATTCTCACACGCTTTCCTCAACTCTTCTGCTGCCTCACTATATCGACCACTGTAGGCGTATGCCCGGGCAGAGAAGAGGCGTGCGTGAGCATAGTCTTTGTTTAGAGGGAGCTGATTGACCGTGTTGATGCACTCCTCATACTCTCCACCCTTCAAGAGAACTAACGAAAGGTTGTTCAGCGACATCAACGATCTATCTTTCGCTTTCTCCATCCCCTCATGCCAAACATTGATGCTCTCGCGGAACTCTCCAACAAGCTCAAGAGATGCAGCAAGATCCATTGTCCCATCCTTCACCTGTTTCTTTCCCTTCGCATTCTCTACACACCTCCTCTGCATGGTGATAGCTAAATCGTACAGACCTACGATTTTGAAACCAAATCCTCCAACATAATCGGCTTGCCACTTCCGCTTTGCCGCAGTCGCTGAATCCTCGTTGACAATGGCAATCATTCGGAAGGCCTCTTGTAGAAGAACCCAGTTCTGTAGTGTCGATGCAAGTGTTTCTCCCTTTGCATTCTTAATCGCGACAAAAAATTTGTCCACCTGATCGAGGTTGACATCTTTACTCTCAATTTGTGCTCGAAGAGGAACGGAGAAGAGAATGATCGCAGGGAGGATGGCGAGAAAGAAGAGTCTGTTGAATTTCATAGGAACGTTAGGTTGTGATGATGTTTGCCGAAACTACACCGATTCAACTAAAAAAAGAAGGTGGATTTCCTATATTTTTGCGGAGAATCTTTTGCTATCATTTCGGCAAGATGTCGACTATACTCTGCCGGGTAACCAGTTCACATTGAATCCTCTAATAGTCCACCTCTCACAACTCGACAATCAAAATATCTCAACCACAAAACCATTGCAATTATCATGGCCGAACTCAAAACCCAAAAGAACAAAGCGAGCGTTGCTGAATTTCTGAACAGCGTAGAGAACGAGAAACGCAGGAAGGATAGCAAAGCTGTGCTGAAGATGATGAAGGAGATCACCGGTGAGAAACCGACAATGTGGGGTCCGAGCATTGTTGGGTTTGGTGATTACGAATATAAGTACCCAAGTGGACAACAGGGGAAGTGGTTCAAGGTTGGGTTCTCCCCTCGGAAAACTGCGCTGACTCTCTACATCATGACCGGCTTCGACCGGTATGAGGAGTTGATGAAGAAGCTCGGGAAGTATAAGACCGGTAAGTCATGCCTCTACATCAACAAGTTGGAAGATGTCGATACCGACGTGCTGCGGGAGTTGATTGATGAGTCGGTGAAGGTGAAGAGTAATCCAGCAACACAGTAGTATCTGTCTAATGCCAGTGTCCATTGAGTTACTCCAGGAAAAAGCAGTGATGATTGAACGTGGAGAAAGTGTTATACGCTGAACTGCAAATAAGTCCTGCTCTACTTATTCATTCTGCTCTTTCGGGACACGCATTGCAAACGCTCTATTCAGGGGATACAGTTGTTGAGCGAACCTGTCGGTTTCCGTAGACTTCAAGCCTTCTCAGATACCTCTCACTCCACCGTAGAAATACGGGGGCTTCCCCATAAACCCGCAGTTCTTTTTTCCGTGTTTATGGTCTACCAAGAGGGATCACTCTGTCCTATCTTTGCACCAACCTCTCCGCATAGAGTATGTGGAAGAGTCAGAATCACATTTACAGCAATAGGAGAGATTAACATGAGTGCTTGTCCAAGTCAGAGCTTTAACAATGTTAGTTCGGATGTCTTCAACTGCCTTGTTGAAAAGGCGGCCAGCTACGGAATCAACATTTCTGGGAATCAAGGCCAGGGAACAAAGGATGGATTTACAATAACGTGGAACTACGATCCTACCGCAGAGACTCTACAGCTTCAATGCACGGACAGTCCCTGGTGGGCTCCCTGCAGCAAGATTAACGACACGATTACAGAAGTTGTCGAAGGGTGCATGTAATAGTAGCTTTAAGAGAGGAGTATATCTGCTCCCCTATAATTCGCTATTCTGAATGAAGTATCCTGTGGTCGATATACTTCGAAGGCATCAATGAGTGCCGCCGATTATTGATATGACAGATCAGATAATCGGTGGCACTCGTTGTAGTAATACCGAATTTAATTGGCGAAGGCGTAAGTCTCCGCTCTTCGCCCTCTCCCCCGGCTCCTCTCCCTATCCCGGGCAAGGGGAGTTACTGAAGAGTATGCACTCCTTTCTATTCGAAAGGACGACTTCCTTACTTGAATTTGGTATTAATCACATTCCCGAATGGTGCTCCCCTCTCTTCCTACTTTCCACCGAATTCATACTCGATGAAGACCGGTCCGTTTCTCGCTTCAACACGCTTTACTTCCCCCTGTCGGAAGTTGCCCATATGCTCGAACCGCCAGCCGCAACCTGTGGGACGACTGGAAGCGGGATTACGTCAGCGATGTACTTGAAATAGAGCGAGGGCCATCGTTATTTTGAGAATCGCTCGTAGCTGGTGACTTTTCTCCCGGCTTCTTCTTCTCAGGAAGTTGCGGCTTAGTCCTTCCACTGTTAGAGCCACTTGGATCAATCGATCCATCCTCTCTTCGGAGCGTATCCCTTGCAACAACGGACTCGAACGAGAGAAGAATTTTCTCAGGCAAAACTCTTCCTTTGTGAAGCTTTCTACCCGTTCTGTTTTAGTTCCACATCTATTCAGCCTGAAGAACAAACCTTCCGATCCGAAATCCCCAATCAAAAATGCCCCCACTATACCACTATATCATTTCTTCAAGAGCCAACACTACCTGCACCCCCACCAACACTCCCTCATAGATTTGCTGAAGCTCTGGTGGCTCGTTGAACTCATTCAGGAGAAGGCTTACTATTGAACCTGCAAGAAGTTTTCCCTTCGGGATGAGGGCGGTGGCAGTCTCGGCAATCAGAGTGTTGATAAGCTCGTAGCTCTCTTGATAGGTTCGAGCAGACTGCCGAACATTGAGGTTGTTCGCAATTGAATCGAGTGTGCGGCTATCGTAGCGGAGGGTAACGCTGCCGGAGGAGATCAGTTCTCCTTCTTGAAATAGGGAGCCTTCCCTGACATCAAAGGCTAAGGCAACAATCACGGTGTCACCTTCACCCCGGCTTCGCTCCACATCTCGAAGCCACAAGGCATAGTCTTCTCCGAACTCAACATCTTCAAACTCAACCGAGAGGTCGAGTGCCTGCAACACGCCACGTTTCAGGAGTGTTAGCTCTTTCTTCTCACTCCACTTCGTCTTCACATCAATTTTTACTTGGGCTGAGAGAAGGCCTCCCCCAAACAGGAGAAGGGAGAGTGTTGCCAGAAAAAAAATCGTTCCTCGGTTCTTCATAATAGCTCAACAGATAATCTATTGGTGACAGAGATGTCGCCGAAGAAGACACGCAAAAAAATCTGACATAACAGAAAATCTCCTGACAGGGTGTTGTCAGAGAGTCCGCGTAAGTTTGAGAAGTCGAGAGTTGGGGAGGCAAAACAACTGGAACAGCTTACATAATTCATAGACTCACGACTTATCGACTCCTATACTCTCACACTCACAAACTCATATACTCACACACTTAAAAAAAAGCCATGATCCGATCAATTGAAGACTTCAACAACGCTTGGATGTACGAGAGTGAATCTACTGCGAAGATGCTGGACTCCTTAACGCAAGAATCGCTCGACCAGAAGGTAACGCCGGATGGGCGTTCACTCGGGTTTCTTGCTTGGCACATCATCACGACACTTACCGAGATGCCGGGATCAGCAGGATTAACTGTGGAAGGACCACAACATGGGGCACCTGCTCCAAATGTAGCTGAAGAGTTCAGCCCAACCTATCGCTCTACCTCAGAGGCTCTCCTAAAGAGCGTCAACGAGAACTGGAACGATGAGATGTTGACCGACACCCTCACGATGTATGGTCAGGATGGATGGACTTACGGGATGGTTCTCCGTGGCTTAATCGACCACCAAATTCACCACCGTGGACAGATGACCGTCCTGATGCGGCAAGCCGGATTGAGAGTGCCGGGAGTTTACGGGCCGGCGAGAGAAGATTGGGCTTCAATGGGTATGGAAGCAATGCCATAGTCACGCAAAGCCGCAAAGAGCGCAAAGGAGAGAATGCACTGATGTTGGGCAATTAGTTGATAGTGGGTCGCAGGATGTTTTTTCTACGATCCACTATCAACTATCGCCAATCATCTACAAGACCAAAGAGGGAGAGAGAGTGAACATCTTCTCTGCCCCTCAGGGGTTTATCTCTGTTCTATGATGAGCTGCTTGGTGACAACCTCTCCTCCACTTTCTCCAAGTGTCAGACGGCAGAAGTATGTGCCGGAAGGTAAGCCTGCCACA
>JBFWSB010000334.1:0-5081 GCA_050248595.1 Kapaibacterium sp. (SeqCode) | reverse complement strand
ATGTTTCAAACAAGAGTGAGGCCATCCGGTTCCCGAGAGCTGTCCCGAAGGCAATGCCGAGAAAGGCCATTACCGCACCGGTTAAGCGTGCAGCACCGGAGACAAGGTGTCCGGAGGCAATCTCGGTCATAGCGGTGGTTAACCTCATGCCGGGAAGTAGCATGATTAATCCGGCGAGTGTGGCAATAAAGACTGAGAATGGAGTGAAGAAGTGAGCAGCAGCAACAGCCACTGAAGCGGCGAGGAGAGCAGCCACGATTTCGAAAACTCTACGACGTGCTTCTTCCCGTGCAAAGAATGGGGCAATTGCACCGAGCAGAATACCAATGATGCCGGCCACAAGAATCTCTCGCCACCCACCATTGAAAACCAAGGCCGAGATCGCTGTGCCGAGTCCTGAGCCGACTATCGAGAGAATGTTTTGATACCTCTTCGGCTGCTCAATAATCTCTCGTAATTCATTCTTCCCCTCCTCTAACGAAACCTGCCGAAGAATAATCCTTTCAGCCAGTTTATCCAGCAGACTCAGCTTCTCCAGGTTGACATCGCCAGTCTCTCCACGCATCATACTTGTTCGGTGAGCTTCCGGTCTTCCAAACGATGCAAACAGGCTTGTTGGGAGTGCAAAAAATTCCCCTTGCATACCAAGCTGTTTCATAACCATAGCCATCGTCTGCTCAAGGCGATGAGCCGGAGTACCAAACTTGTGCAATGCCTGCGCGAGTTGCAGGACAAAGACCTCACGCGGGTCATGATGCTCAGGCGGACCTGGTATGATATGGTAGTCAGTGTCGGTCATGAAAACAGTGCTCAGCAGGTAACGTACACTTCCAAGCTGTCAAAATATCGATTTGTCCTCCCTCAAGAGATACGGAGTCAAATTCTGAAACATGAGTCGACAAACATGACGAAGGGGGGAACTAAAGCGAAGGGGAACAGGAGTGGTAGAAGTTACATCTCGCTCTGCAATCCTACACCCAATATTGTGAAGTAATTAAAATGATGTTCCTCTTGACTCACTCACTCTGGGTTCGTAATATGGAACATCTGCTGAGTCGTGCCTATGTGCGATATTCAGCAGTGTCACAAACCAGTGTGTGACAACAATAACCCTCTAACCTTATTGAACAGCTTTATGAAGCCTCCATTCATAACCTGCTTCGACGCCACCGTCGTTTCTTTTCTGAATTGTTTCCAAGAGCTTTCCACCATTCACGATGCTGAAGTGTGGGAGGCAAGATTGGAAAAACACTTGCTTCCCTACTTTTCAGACATTAGTCGAATAAGAGTTGATGTAGCAAGTGGAAGTTTTATGGTACATCCAACAGAACAATTTCTGATGAACCATACTAACTCGAGTATTTATCCTCCCGTGACGTACATCCTATCTGCTATGCAAACACCAGATGTTATAGCCTTTAGACACCAGTCAATACGATTCGACTACTTCGTGAAGAATACTATGCAATGGATAGGAGGGGTCATTTTGTGGAACAAGCAACCTGACCACCCAATATCTCGAGAAACTCTGGATTTTTTCCGTAGTCTGGTTGGTTTCTTCGCCTTCATCATTGGAACTCATCCACTGAATTTTTTACCAGACAGAGATCATCAGAAAACAAATCAGTGGGGGGACAATCAGTTAGAGTCGACAACCACTCTAACGCCGCAAGAGCGTAAAATCCTGAACTTGATAAGTAAAGGTAAAAAACATCGTGAAGCTGCTGATATACTCAACATTTCGGTCAGGACAGTTAATAAGCACGTGGAGAATATTTTAAGAAAAACCGAGACGCATTCAATTATTGAAGCTATGGAAGTGTTAGGTGTACACTGAAACTCAGAGAAGTCATTAGTATGAAAGAGTAGCTTGAAAATAGGTATTAATACGTATTGATTCTTCTTTCTCTAAATCCATATTTTAAATCTGAAGGATTAGTTTGTACAGCAGGATTATAATCCTATACAATCACCGGTCTTTTTCAACATCTTATGCTGAGCTTGTGTGGGCATCAGAGGCTAACTGTTGTATTGAAGAAGAAAAAATAAGGTTCACGATATTCTTTGTTGAGATATCTGAACACCTCTCATTAACTTCCATAAAGGTAGAATTATGAACGAACTAAGAAATTGCGTTGGATTCAAGCGATGTATAGGCTTCTTCAGCCTATGTATGTGGGGAATTCTAAGTGCTGTGGCTGGGCTGCAGGCTCAACAATGGGAATATGTATATGGTGGGGCGTCATGTGTGGATGGGGGAGAGGCTGTTACGACTGCGGCCGCTTCGGGAAATAGTTGTGCACCCCTCGCAGGGTACATTAGTGTTGGTTGGACTTATAGTACTACCACCTCAAGTTGCAATGCAACAAAAGATATATTTATTGTTCGTGCGAATCAAAATGGTGCTCTTGCATGGGAAAAATCCTATGATATAGGTGGAAATGATCATGCATACGACGTAAAAGAATGTGCAAATGGCGATTTCATTATTGTCGGCACAACTGATAATACTCCGCCACCAGATGAGTCGAACTGTTTTGGGAGCACTACTTCTACCTACGATATTTTCTTGATGCGTATTGATCCATGTGGAACGGTTCTATGGCTGGAGACATACGGAACCGATACTACAACAGAAGTTGGGTATGAAGTTATAGAAGCCGCGAACGGTAATGGAACAACGACGAATACAGGTGATTTTGTCGTGGCAGGCTATTATCAGAGTAGCACAACGCTCGACGCTCTCTTGTTTCGCACGACTGCTAATGGCGTACTAATTTGGGATCAAACGTATGGAACTCTCCAATATGGAGATGAGTTCCATGCCTTGACTGAAACATCAGTTCAGTTTACTCCTCTGAATCCAAGTATCGGGGATATCGTTGCTGTTGGGCGTTCTGCTGGCCAAAATGGTGGTACCTGGGATATTTACGTTGTTCGTGTAAACGGAAACACTGGGGCAATTGGAGGGGCGCCTCAAGGGGCTATCGTCTATGGTGGAACGCGACCAGAAGTTGCTCTATCAGTTGCAGAATTGGTTGTTGCTCCTAATGCTGGCCAAATTGCATTAACTGGGTGGACTCGGTCAGTACCGGCAGGGTTCGCATGGAATGGTGCCGAGATTATCGTAATGAAAACAGGCGCGAACGTATGTGCTGGTCCGCTGGCTGATATGCTCTACGGTGATCAAGGAACGAGCTTCGACCTTGGAACTTCTATCAAAGAAATTGCTGCGGTTGGGACTGCCGGAAATCTTGCGGTGACAGGTTCAGTTACGTTGAATGGTGGTCATGGACAGTTGGATGCTTTTCTAATGGAAATCGTTCCGGCTGCCGTTGTTGGCCCTCCGGCAGTAGCTGCCCTCGGCATTGATCCACTCGGCATGGGCTTCCTTGTCTATGGTGGTGCTGCCAATGACTATGGGCGATCAGTTGTAGAGGATGCTGGAGCTACCGTAGGAGGATATGTTGTTGCGGGAAGTGAGCAAAGCAACCTTGCTGGGAGTGCGCCTGCTGATCCAGAGCAATTGTATTTGTTGAAAACAAATGGTCTTGGACAGACTACCTGTGAAAACACACCAACCCCTCTTACTGTTTCTCCAGGATTTGCATGGGCTTGTGTTGGGGGTACTATCGCTTCAGTACTGGATCAATGCACGCCAGACAACACTGATTTAGATTTAACCTATGCTACTCAAGTCTGCACGCCACCCCCACCACCAAAGATGTTACCAAACAGCGAACCCGAGATTGACCTGAGCAGTAGTGCGGGGCATGTCGTCCCAAATCCGATCGTAGTTGGTCAGAACTTTCGACTCCTCTATACATCCGAAACGACTGCTCCATCAATGGTGTCAGTGAGTGATGTTACAGGCAGGTCAATATTCAAAGCTGAATATGAGGGGAGAGAAGGAGTTCGTGAAATGGAAGTACAAACTTCGGATTGGAGACCGGGTGTTTACATCATTCAGGTTGTTGAGCATGATCTGGTTCTGAACTATCGTGTTGTTCTATTAGATCAGTAGTTTTCGAGCGAACACGTATGAAATATGTATTGAAAAGGGGATGTCGATTGACATCCCCCTTTTTTTATCAAGAATGTGCTTAAAAATGGTTTGTCAATTTGTTCGCATTCACTACATTATTAGATGTCAATAGTCTATGGAAATCTATTGATTGGTAGGCGAGGAGTCTGCAAATCATATTCCTGAACAATACGTTGATTTGATTGGGCTGAGTCACTTCCCATTAATTTGATGAGTGAGCATGATGTCGAGAGTATGTAAGTCCGCGCAGATTTCTCTGCTTGACGTACTAAGAAAACATTCGACGTTTCTTTGGATAACAGTTGCTTCTCTTAGTCTTCACACTCTCCCTCTTCAATCCCAAGCACCAACCAATGGGCTGATCGCCTATTGGCCATTTAGCGGGAATGCGAATGATGCGAGTGGGAACGGTCACCATGGAACCCTCTTCGGTCCAAGTCTAGTGCCAGATCGCTTTGGGACAGCTCGGAGTGCTTACTCCTTCGATGGGGTCAACGACTATATTCAAGTTCCTCATGTATCAGCCTTGAACTTCGATTCTAACTTTACAATAATAGCTTGGGTCAAGTTCTGTACAGATCAAAGCCAAGCATCTATTAATGGTGCTGATGGTCCCGGAATAGTAGTGAAAGGGCTACCATTTTCAGGATATGGGTTAGTTCTTGAAAAGCGAGATAAAATGACCGAGATTTCAACTGGGAATCTTTCGCCATCAATTTCTCTAAAAGATGGAAAATGGCATTTATTAACGATCGTCTGGCGTTTCGATCCTCTGTTTACCCCATTCCCAAGGCAACTTGTAGATTTCTATATTGATGGCACGCTACGCTTGGGACCAATTCTGGAAACAATGCAACCCTACATCCACGGGGCAACTGCTCCACTTCATATTGGGTTAGTACAACGATCAACATGGCCAGTGACATATGCCGATGGATACTTCAAGGGTGGCATAGATGACAATCGGCTGTATAACCGAGCGTTGAGTTCGCAAGAGATCCAGTCGATCTACAGAGAGAACAACTGGCCGGTGAGA
>JBFWSB010000333.1:0-5083 GCA_050248595.1 Kapaibacterium sp. (SeqCode) | reverse complement strand
TGTCGTCGCACTCACTTGAAAGCATCGTAATTGCTGGCTTCAGCGAATCGATGCCACTCAGCAGTGGAAGGAGAGCCACAGGACGAATCTGGCAGCCGTTGTCGATACTGATTTCAACCAAAGCGGAAGTGTCGCCAACATGTTGAAAGCAGATCAATACGTTCCGAGCTTCTCCCGGTTGTAGGGTGAAGGGGAACGTATCTTTCACCTGCAAGCCGAGCATCTGATCCTTAAAGTTAATGGCTCTGATTTCTTGAGGGAAAGCTCCATAATTCCGCAAGGTGATTGTTTTGCAGAACTCAATCCCATTAAGTGAAGCCAACGTGTCGAGCTGAACAGGTGGTGTTCCTCCAGTTAAGGCAACGGTGAATCCCTTAACATCAAACTCATACCGACGCTGAAGTCCGGCTGTATCTACGGCAAGGAGATTAGCGTGCCCATCTTGGTATGGATCAACAAGCTCAAGTCGGAACTGGATAGAGTCTGCTCCCGGAACAAACTGCCGATTCTCCAAACGGACGTTACGCGAGCCAGATAGGAGCCGAAGGTCTTCCATCCCAAAATCGAAGGCTGTCGTGTCGAAGGCTGCACCTACAACACCGTTGCAGGTATCACGCCAACGAATGTCGGGAGGTTCGTGGTCAGTAAATATTGAGTCGAAGACCATCCCACCCGGCGCACCGTAGGAATTGTAGGGGCCATAACCATAGATGTAAAGTCCGAAAGGAACCCGAGCACTGATATTGTGTCCCCCGGCAGTCATCGGTATCTGCGCGTAGCTGTAGCTGGTTTTCGGAATCGGAATAAACTGAGCGACTACAGGTCTACCATCAAGTCGCAACGATGAGATTCTCTCAGTTGGTATTACCACGTTGATGAAGTGGTAGAGAAAATCTTTCGTGTCCCAGCTTTCAAAGCTATAGTTCGTGTCGAACTGCTCGCGTGGTGGGACTAACATCATAAATGGATCGCCAACAGTATCGTTCGGAAGTGAGATAAACTCGACATCAACGGTTGAATGCTGGAATTGAGCAACCGAAATTGGCTTATTCGCCGTTAGGAGCATTGCTCGCTGCAACGGTATCTCTATCGGTCGGCCAACCGGTATTCCCTGCGACGTTCCACTGTCGATAGTGAGAAGTGTGCCGGGCTGCGAGGCAATCACGCGAATAAAGTTCGCGTCGTCCACAGTCTTCTCTAACTGGAAGTGTGGTGTTACCATCGCATGATACCCCCACCGATCAACCGACGGCATCTGCTCAACTAAGTGATCCCTACCCACTGCCTCGTTCCAGGGAATATTCGAGCGTTGGTGACTTCCGTAAACAACAACTGGCTTGTCTGCAATCACAACCGATCCGGTCAAATCCTTTCCGGCACGCTGCGATCTCCCTCTATCCCGCGCCTGCCCGAAGTAGACTTCACCCGCATTAAGTTTTACCACATATTGGTTGGTATTTCCACGACCATTCACAGAAACAGTTGGCTGGATTGTAACGCTCGTATTGTCCTCGGTTGCAATCACAGCAAACTGTGAGGGGAAATCGGATGTCTCGAAGATCTGTCCCGTTGGCCCCGGCTCCGCCGTACTCGGGTAGGCCATGATCGTGTGCTCTAACCCTAAGGCATCTATTGGAAGTGGTAGGTACGAATCGCTACTCCAGCGAAGGGTGTTGATGGCGTAGAGTGTTACCTCATCTTGAAATCGAACTGTCAGCGTTTGCTGTGATATCTCAGTCCCCCCGGCAGGATCTGGAAGGAGAAGCTTGAAGGTGTCGAGCTTGATGCGCTCTGGGTTGTTGGCGAAAGGGATAGCAATGCTATATGTCTCGCCGGTTGCCTCGTAGGTAATGGTTCCCCTCGTCGGTGTCTCGCTGCTGACCACGATATAGTAGGTTGGAAAAGTTCCATCTCCATTTGTGTGGAGGAATGCAAGACGGAACTCTTTCCCACGGTGGTCAGACCGATTACGGGTCTGAGCCTGCCCCGACTCTACAAACAACGTAGAGAGAGAAATCAAAAGGAGCAGAACCAGAAAGATATACGAACGCAAAGTCTTTATAATCACAATATCACGTCAAATCAAAATTTCATCGGCTACACGAAGAATCAGAGTAATATGGGAGTATCGGGATATCGTTGAAAAATCTCAAGAAGAAAATGCTGATCCATCATATTTTTATCTTCATTTTGAAGAAGATGAGACCCTGAAAGGAGTGAATGTTACAGTGGTAGCACTTACCACCTGAATCCCGCCTACTGACGGGTTGAACCGGCGACTGATTGCACGAGGAAGAAATTTCTCCCTCTGATGTAGATTCACAATAGATAGACCACTTCTCGAAATGGAGTTACACATCATATATCGTGGAGTTACAAAACTATGATGACTCGTGGCGGACGGATCTTTGTTCTCCTGAATGCCTTCTTTATTGGCTTCCTAATATTGGCAGAGCTTTTCGGGGCAAAGCTTTTCGATGTGGATGTGGCTTGGACTGGAATCTTTCCTGCAATCGGAGAGAATACCTTAGCAATGACTCTCGGGGTAATCCCCTTCCCAGTCACCTTCATCATCACCGACTTACTCAACGAATATTACGGTCGCAAGAGTGTCCGCTTCACGACACTCCTCGGCATGTCAGTCCTCGTCGGAGTCTACTTGATGATCTTTGCGGTGCGCGGAATCTCTGCAAACGAAATTTCGCCCGTATCAGATGATGCCTTCAACGCCGTCTTCGCAAACTCGCAGGCTATTATCATAGGTTCGGTTATTGCCTACCTCGTTGGTCAGTTGATTGACATTCAGGTATTCCACCGACTAAGAACCTTAACCGGAGGTCGCCACATCTGGCTTCGGGCAACTGGTTCTACGATTATCTCACAACTCATCGACTCATTTATTGTGATCTACCTCGGCCTCGGCCTCTTTGCTGCAAACCCAATTGGCTTCGATGCCGCAACAGAAATTGCCCGCAACAACTTCATCTTTAAGATGTTGGTGGCAATCACCATTACTCCCCTGATCTATTTAGGACACAAGCTGATCGACAAACATCTCGGAGCCGAGGCCGAACACCTGCGGAACCGCGCAAAGGATGGGGAGCCGTTTGTAACGCCGTTTAGTCCAGGGTGAGGCCGGATTGCGGATTGCGGATTGCGGATTGCGGATTGCGGATTGCGGATTGCGGAAAATAGTTCGGTTCTGCTTACTGCTATCTACAAACTTCTTCCCTTTTTGAACTTTGAACTCCCCCTATCCTTCTTTAAGGTACTTTCCCTAATCCGCAATCCGAAATCATAAATCCCAAATCCGCAACGAGTTCGTTGCAACGAACTTTGTAACCAACCTGAACGAGAATAGTCCGTAGGTTGCACCTCTTGCGAAGGAAGACCCGCACTGAACTTGACTCCTGACATGGCAAAGAATACAGCCGACAACGAATTAATAGCCGGTAAAGCACTCGACACAGCGTTGCTGAGACGCCTCGTCGTCTATCTCCGCCCATATAAGTGGCAGGTAATTGTTGCCGTAGTGATGGCAATTGGAACGGCAGCGTTGGGAGCATACCTCCCAATTCTCTCCAAAATTGCAATCGACGACCACATGTTGAAGGGAGATATGCCCGGTCTCCTCTGGATTATCGCCCTCACACTCGGCCTGATGATTGTCAACTCCTTAATGCAGTATGCTCTCGCCTACTTAATGCAATTCGTTGGACAGCAGACAATTCATGCTGTCCGGATGAAGCTCTTTGCCCACCTGCAACACCTATCGATGCGATTCTACGACACCAATCCTGTAGGACGCCTCGTAACTCGGGTAACCAGCGACGTCGAAGTGCTCAACGAGTTCTTCTCCAGCGGACTTGTGATGATCGTGGCCAACGTCTTCACCATCATCTCGATCATCGTGATGATGTTCTTCATGTCAGTACCACTTACAGTCCTGACGTTGGTAACTGTCCTCTTGCTGCTCTGGGCAACTTCAATATTCCGCGTAAAAGTGAGGACAGCATATCGGCAGATTCGCTATCAGCTCTCTCGGATGAACACATTCATCAACGAGAACATTACCGGTGTACTCACCGTGAAACTCTTCGGGCAGGAGAAGCGGATGAACCGTGAGTTTGCCGAGATCAACAAAGAGCACACCGATGCAAACGTCCGCTCGGTCTTTTACTACGCTGTCTTCTTCCCCGTTGTCAACTTCCTCTCAACGGCGGCAGTTGCGCTGGTGATTTGGTATGGTGGGACAATGATAGCTCGCGATGCTGCCAACGCTCCTGTCGTTCAGTGGCTCAGCTCATTCCTCGGCGGGCAGACCTTAACGCTCGGAGTAATTTTCGCCTTCTATCTCTGGACAGAACGCTTCTTCCGTCCAATCCGCGATCTCTCTGAGAAGTATAACATCCTCCAGAACGCAATGGCAAGTTCCGAGCGGATCTTCGAGTTGATGGATACTGATATGCCGACGCCACAAGCACCTGAAGATGCAGAGCCATTCTCCATCACGAAGGGTGAGATTAATTTCGAGAACGTGGCCTTCAGCTACGATGGAGAGAATCGCATCATCCACGACCTGAGCTTCAATGTAAAACCGGGTGAGACGATGGCAATCGTTGGGGCAACCGGTGCGGGGAAGACCACGATTATCAACATCTTAACGAGATACTACGACTACGAAAGTGGTCGCGTGACAATAGATGGTCGCGATTTGAAGACGATTCGGACGAAGGACTTACGGCGAGATATTGCCGTGGTGATGCAGGACATCTTCACCTTCCGGGGAACGTTGATCGACAACATCACCCTGAGCGACGAGTCGATCTCGCGCGAGCGCGCAATTGCTGCCGCCAAAACCGTCGGCATCGACCGCTACATCGACACGCTGCCGAATGGCTACGACACCGAGGTCCGCGAACGTGGCTCCACCCTCTCAATGGGGCAACGTCAGTTAATCTCTTTCGCCCGCGCCTTAGCGCGAGACCCAAAAATCTTGATCCTCGACGAGGCAACATCCAACGTCGACACAGAGACCGAAGACCTGATTCAAGAAGCTATCGGGAAGCTGCTTCAGATCGGA
>JBFWSB010000332.1:0-5092 GCA_050248595.1 Kapaibacterium sp. (SeqCode) | reverse complement strand
AAAGTCGATTGTATCGGGAGCAGAGACAAATTCATTAGCAGCGAAGCGATAAATGCCATCACCAACTGCAAAGCCATGTGTGGCGTCGATCATAAACACGTCATCAAGCCGATCACCCGCCTTTAGTCCGCACGAACTTTCCACCCACGTTGCACCACCATCCGTTGTTTTGTAAGCCTTCGCATAATCGCCGACAGCCCAACCGTTTAGAGAGGAGTACATTGAGACTCCCCACATCACAGTGTTCGTGAACGAGGTCGTCGTCCAATTTGACCCTCCATCGGTACTTCTGAGAAGCTTTCCACCCCCATTTGAACCACACGTCGTCCCGTCGGATGAAGCTATGAAGAGTCCGGCAGGGGAGGAGATCAAATCTTCTTGCCAACCAGCGGAGTTCGTGTTACTGAGTGCCCAGGTAACTCCATCGTCGGTTGATTTCCAGAACTTCCCACTACCACCTGAAGCGTAGAAGGTGTTGTTCGCGTAGGTCATCCCACCAACCGTTGCATCAATACCACTCGTGTAGCTAACACTATTCCACGAAGTTCCGCCATCAGTAGTTCTCCAGAAGGTGACCACAGTGTCGAAGCATCCACCACCATAGCCCCAAACCCCAACGCTTGCGTTGCGGAACCAGCAGCTTGAACTTCCTGTGCCAGTAGATCCAGAGGGCGTTACATTTGTCCAGGTCGCCCCACCATTCGTGCTTTTCCAGATACCATCTTCACCACTGATATATCCAGTTGTCGTCGAGACAAAGCTGATGTCACGGTTGGCTGAGGAAGAAGCGCTGGGAAGAGTAACTGTAGACCAAGAAGTTCCGCCATTTGTAGTTCGGAGAACCGAACCATTGTGACTGGTAATAAACCCAAGATTTTGATCGAAGAAGAAGACTTCGTTGTAGAACGTGCCGTTGTACTGGTTCAATTTGGCCCACTGGGCGTTCATCGACTCAGAAGAGATCAGGCAGAGAAGCCCTACAAGGAGAAGGAACTGTCGATGTCGTCTGATACACGGCATGATATCTGTGGAAAGAGTAGCACAAGAATATCCTATAACGGGAAAACATAGCAATTAATTTCAATATATGATCGGGAGATCGAGAATAAAGGTTCAACTCTTGATTCGAATGTCAGAGAGTCTCTTCAAAAACCCGGTTTGGTATATTTGCCAGAACGTACAGTCAAAGTACTTACTTATAGCACACAATTGAAGAAATCTATGTTTGGTCGTCGGGATTGGACACAACAGTTGCAGAAGTTAGGTGAGGCGGATAGTCAGAAACATCACCATCTTGAGATGGTTCTGAGAGTAATCGTTCTTACTGGACCACTCGCAACAATTCCGCAGATCGCGGAGATCTGGTTTATTGACAAATCTGGTGCTGGGGTTTCATTCGTTACGTGGGGGTATTACATACTATTATCGTTGGTTTGGATAACCTATGGAATCATACGGAAGGACAAGTTGATTCTCTACACAAATATCCTGTGGGCAATTGGAGAGATAATCATTTTGATTGGAGCAGCAGTATTCGATAATGATTGGTTGTAGAAGCAGGCTTTGAGTGGTTTGGAGAGTCGATTTACCCTCATGTCCCGATCTACAGGTTTATCATGATAAGGTATATTATGTCACCTAATGATTCTGTTAGAGAATTCTCAAGTTTCAGGATACCTCTCCTATTCGGTATAACTGTACACGGATCAAACGGATTTGGATCGATTGGCGCGGATCAGATTAGTCTGCTAAACTGTTTGATCCGTGTACAATGAGTTAACTTCCCTAATACTTCGGCATTGTCGTATCTACTTTGTCAGCCCAAGCAAGGATTCCGCCCGTGAGGTTAATGATGTTAGTGCGGCCAGCAGCTGCGAGCATCGCCGCAGCTTGACCAGATCTGCCACCGCTACGGCACATCATGACAACGTCACCTTCAGTCGGAATCTCATCCATGCGAGCCTGAACTTCTCCAAGCGGTATCAGCGTGCCACCAATGTTGGCAAACTCATATTCGTTTGGCTCACGCACGTCGATCAGTGTGTGTGCTTTTCCTTCCTCACGCCACTGCGCAAGTTCTTCAACGGTAATTGATGGAATACTCATTGTTGTTGGTCTCTGTTGTGATTGATAGTCTGTTGCCAGACAAAGTTCTCTGTATTGATAGTCAGAAAGTTGTTCAATTACCGGATGGTCGCCACAGACCAAGCAATCTGGATCACGACGAACTCTGATTTCTCGGAAGGTCATTTGTAATGAGTCGTAGAGCAATATACGCCCAACAAGTGAAGTTCCCAGTCCAAGTATCAACTTAATTGCCTCAGTTGCTTGTAATGTTCCAACGATACCTGGTAGGACGCCTAACACACCAATTTCTCCACAGCTTGGAACGGTTCCTTCCGGAGGCGGTTCTGGATAGATGCAACGATAGCACGGCCCCCCTTCATATCCAAAGAGAGAGACTTGTCCTTCAAACTTGAAGATTGAACCATGTATCAGGGGCTTCTTGAGAATGACCGAGAGATCGTTGCAGAGATATCGAGTCGAGAAATTATCTGCTCCATCGAGAATCATATCGTAGTTGGCAACGATCTGGCTCGCATTCTCTGGAGTCAGAAGTGTATTGTGGGCTTCAATCTCGATTTCTGGATTAAGGTCGGCAAGTCTCCTCGCCGCCGCCTCGACCTTAACCTCTCCCCTGTCGCTCACCCCGTAGAGAACTTGACGTTGTAGATTGGACTCGTCAACACGATCACCATCCACAAGACCAATGCGCCCCACACCAGCTGCGGCAAGGTAGAGTGCGGCTGGCGAACCAAGTCCTCCAGCTCCAACCAGAAGAATACTCGATTCCTTCAATCGCCGCTGCCCAGCCTCACCGATTTCCGGGAGCATAATATGGCGACTATATCTAAGGCGTTCAGAAGAAGTCAGAGCTTGAGAATTCAAAAGTCAAAATCCATTAAATCCATGTACGATTCCTCTCATCACTATTCACACCGCAAACCAACCAACCGAGCCTGAACACCGGAATAATCCTTCAGTGCATCTGTCACCACTCTCCGAACATCCAATATCCGGTTTGGATCGCTCATCGATAGAATATCATCAAGTGTCATCGATTGCGACTCAAGGTCGAACATTTCGAGAATCATCTCGATCTTATCCTTCGGCTTAGGATAAACTTCTACACTGTAGTTCTCAACACCAGCCTTCTCGGCAGCACGTTGAAAGGCAAGTTCAAGGCCACCGATTTCGTCGACAAGGCCGATCTCCTTCGCCTGCAACCCTGTCCAAACACGCCCTTGCGCCACTGAATCAACTTGCGCCGGAGTCATTTTCCGTCCTTCAGCAACTACCTGGAGGAACTGTTGATAGGCTGAGTCAATCTCAGCTTCAGCAAAAGCAAGTTCTTCCGGCGTTAGGTCACGCATTAGGGAGAGAATATCTGCGTGTGGACCAGAGCGATAGACTTGTGTGTTAATCCCGAGCGTCTTCTCGTAGAAACCATCAACATTGAAGGCAAGTGCGAAGACGCCGATTGAACCAGTGATCGTTGTCTCTTCAGCAATGATTTCGTGCGCAGGGGCGGCAATGTAATAGCCACCTGAAGCTGCAACGTTGGCCATAGAGACAATTACCGGTTTCTTCTCCGCTGCAAGTTTCACTTCGCGCCACATCATCATGCTGGGCGAGAGTCCCCCACCGGGTGAGTTAATGCGCAAAACTATCCCCTTCACATTCTCATCTTCACGAGCCTTCCGCATCTCCTTCACAAAGGATGTGCTCCCAAGTTGGTCACCACCAAAAATCGGATTTGGATTGTAGTCACTCTCACCAGTCGCAATTGCTCCTGAAGCGTAGACTAAGGCAATCACATTCTCAGCATCGCTCTCATCAGCTTTACCATCCTGATGGATATACTTCTTCAGCTCAATAGTTCTCAATCTCTTTGATGTGTCTCCATCATTTGCCGCCGCTTTGAAAACATCGTCCACTTCATCGTCGTAGAGAATTCGATCTACCAAACCGAGACGGAGAGCCGGTTCAGCCCGAAGGAGTGGCCAGTTGGCAACAATCGAGTCGATCTGCTCAACAGGTAGGTTACGTCCTTCGGCAACTAATTTCTTCACCCGGCCAAACTGTGCGTCGATAATTGAAGTGATAACCTCTGCATATTCTGGTGAGGTTGTCTCCCGAGTAAATGGCTCCACAGCACTCTTATATGTCCCTGCCCGAACCATTATTGGCTTGATGTTCAGCTTGTCGAGCAACGGCTTGTAGTATTCGAGAAGAGCGTATGAACCATTCAATTCAACAGCCCCAGAAAAAGGGATAAAAAGACTATCAGCACAAGATGCCAGAATATATTCCCCTTCGCTATAGCCATCGTCGTCAGGTGTTGCGTAGATAAACTTGCCTGACTTCTTGAACTGATTTAGACCTCTGTTTAAGGCTTCAATCTGAGAAGTACTGCCGGCAAAGCCTTTCATCTGAAGCCAAATCCCTTTAATGTTATCATCAGCAGCCGCTTTCTCCAACGCCTTCAGGTAATCGCGAGTAGTTGTAGTGGAAAAATCGCTCAAGATGTCACTGAACGAACCACCCGTAGCAAACTCCGGTACACTCCCCTTCATTGGAATTACCAACACCGAGTTTTCGGCAACTATCGGCTCTGTCTCAGTAGATGCAAGCGAGGCAATGAGAAGAGCAAAGAGAATTGTCGACAGGATAGTTATCCCAACAATACCAGCCATAAAGCCAAGCATTGAGGCTACAAACGTTTTTCCGAAGGTCATCTCCTCCTTTGGACGTTGTGGTGTTTTGGGGCGAGAGGAAGAACCTTCTGGTTGTGGCATTGCTGATTGGTCAAAAGTATCCATAGTAAGTATCTATGCAATGATAGTGATATGGTAAAGCGTTTGTAGAAATTATGATTGCTACGTAAGTCGTTGCCAAAGTCTGGAGGTTAGTCCATCGTAGAAAGACCAGCAGATAAGATTCTCTCTATCAAAACCTATTTCACAACAGTAATAACATCCCCAACATGAATCTTCCCCGGCTCAATAACACGAGCAAATATACTTCTCTC
>JBFWSB010000331.1:0-5126 GCA_050248595.1 Kapaibacterium sp. (SeqCode) | reverse complement strand
TTCCAGCCCGTGCCACGCACGATTACTGGTATTTCGTTTGGCACGAAGTTGATTTCGTGCAGGGAACCTGGAAGCGTGCGGAGATGCTGCATCGATCGACAAAATTCCTTCGGCCAATGATGTATGTCGATCTGATTGGATCGGAGTCACTCGACCTTGTACAAAATGTAATGGAACGGTTGAGAGCACATCGACCGGAGATGTACGGTTTCAAGTACAGCGCAACTGTGGGGGGAGATACCGTCTTGCTGAAAATGGAGAAGACTTTGCCTGAGTTCAACACTGTCAAGAACGAAGTCCTCCTATCGATGGTGATGCAGAGCAGATTTAATCATGTTACGTTCGTTCAACCAGATGGTAGAAAGACCTATAGCCTGAAAGATGTTGACCTTCCGTGGCTCGATCTACGATTGCCGGGCAAGGGTTTCGCGCCGGAGGAGAAGCAAGTTGATGAGCAAGAAAAGAAAATAGATTCGGCGAGCGATAGTAGCGAAAAGGTAGAGACTCCCCTCGAAGAGAAGAGAGATACGGCAACAGTTTCGTTGGAATCGGCAGAGGGTGGAGCAGGAGATCAGTCGGGTGTCGCGCTCTGGTTAGTCGCAATAATTGCCCTTGCTGTTGGAGCTCTTGGGTTTATGTTCGGCAGGATCGGAAGTCGCCCCCAAGATTGAGTTGCGGATAGTTCCGCTGAAGTTGAGGCACACAATCATTCTTTTATTCATCACATCAGGAGGAAGGGGCTGTGAAGTTCTTGGCAATTCTCTTACCACTTCTTTTCAACTCAGGGTGCTTTCCGAATCCGGATTCAGACACCTTAACTGCAGAAAAAATTCTTCAAAAAGTATCGCAGAACCTGCAAGATCACAACGCTGTTTCGTTCAATGTTCGGCATCTAAAGAAATATCTCTATGAGGAAGATACAGTCGCAACATCAGCCCAGTTGATTCAGATACGTGTGCCGGAGGATACGCTCTTTGGTGGTTACGTTTGGTTGGCAGTTGACACGATGATCTGCTTTTACGATCTTCAAACAATCTATACTCACTCACTTCAGAGCAATTCAACAACAACGTTCAAGGCACATCAGGGAGAATCGTTTGGACTAAGGGGAGCACCGGGAGGATATGCTTTCTACAAAGGATTCTTTAAGCCAGAAGGTCTGCTAAGAAGCTTGGAAGGAGAGGAAAGTGTGGTGGTTACCGAAGAAAAAGTGGAGGGGAGAGCTTGCTGGAAGATCAATGTGACCTCACCAGACCAAGGGGAATATTACGACCAAATCCAAGTTCTCTGGGTCGATAAGGAAGAACCTGTTATACGAAAGAACTCCTCTCACATTGGCTATCAGTGGAGCACGCAGTACGATGAGTGGAATTTCTCGAACATTCGGTTTGATGAGATAACTGCTGACGAATTGATAGAGCGGAACCGAACAATGTTAGAGGCAAATGAGATTATTCCCTTCGTGCCGACAACATATAGTGAAATGGAGGGAGAGTTGTTAACCGAAGGGAATACTGCTCCAGATTTTGTTGGAAGAGATTTTGCAAGTGACGTTGAGGTAAAGCTCTCCGAAAGCGAAGCGAAGGTGATTCTTCTCGACTTCTGGTTCTCTGCTTGTCCTGGATGCGTTTCCGTAATTGAGGAGCTTGAAGAGATGGACAAGAAGTATGGAAGTAAAGGTGTAGAAATCTGGGGAGTGAATTCAGTTGATCGAGGCGTAAAGGGAAAGCAGAGAGTGCGCAACTTCTTGAAGTACAACAGGATGGACTACCCAACGATTCTGGTTGAACCAGAGGTAGATAGTAGCTACAACGTCACGCTCTACCCAACGATTTACGTACTGAATAGAGAACGTAAGGTTATCTACACGCAACTCGGATTTCAACCTGAGATGCGTGAGAGGCTCGACTCGATAATTGCTGCTGAGTTGCGGCGTGAACAACGGAGCGATTTTCGGTTCGAGAAACTTGAAGAATTCATCGTAAAGTATCTGAACGCTGACGAGTAACGGATTTGTTCAGGCAACGTGAGATGGCAAACTCAGTCAACATGAATGGGAATAACTATGACGCCATCTCACACTACTATCGTCGAGCAACCACGCGAGCGGAGTCGACTTCGGCGCAAGCTCGGGCGTGAGTTCTACACACTGAAGCGGAAGGCAGAGTGGCGGTTCAGTCGCCAGAAGTGGGCGAAAGAGAGGGTGGGAGAATCACTCCCTTTCAAGTGGAAGGAACACCGCTCGTTTCTTCTCCGTCCTCTTCGCGATGTCGACATGTGGCTTCAGCACAACAAGGTGACCAACCTTCGCCTCGCCATCAACCAGATCGACGGCCTTCTGATTCGTCCCGGCGAAACCTTCTCTCTCTGGAAACTTGTCGGGAGGCCGACTGAGAAGAAGGGGTATCTCACAGGTCTCGTCCTCGACAACGGGAAGGTATCGCAAGGCATAGGAGGTGGACTCTGTCAACTTGGAAACCTTCTCTACTGGATTGCACTCCACACTCCTTTAGTTGTGAAAGAGCGGTGGCGGCACAGCTACGATGTCTTCCCCGACGTTAACCGAACGCTCCCCTTCGGCAGTGGAGCAACACTTGCCTACAACTATGTTGACCTTCAACTCTTCAATCCAACAAGCCAAACATTTCAGATCAACCTTCGGCTGAGCGATACGCACTTGCACGGATTAATCTCCTCCGATCTCCCCTCACACTACGACTACGAAATCTTCGAGACCGACCACGCTTTTCGCCACCAGTGGTGGGGAGGCTATACGCGGCACAACAGAATCTGGCGGAGAGTGACCGAGCGCGAGACAGGAGAGGAGCGGGTAGAGCTTGTGACGGAGAATCACGCCATCATGATGTACGAGCCGATGTTGCCTGAGTCGAGTGTGTCCGGCTGAACGGAGCATCGTAGTAAAGCTTCCCCTATCTCGAGTGCAGAACAAGTGCGTTCAGTCTTATCTCTCTCTCCATATTCTCTCTTGAAGAAACAGCCTCTACCCTTATCGGTTATTGGGGCAAGTGAAGACTGTGCAGGATAAGTTCCTGCCCTTCACTCTCATGAACTATTCAACACAAGTTTCCTTCAACAGCAGAATCAATATGATGAAGTTCGTTTCGCTTTGCACTATAACCCTCGTTAGCTTTCTCCTGCTTCCTTCCTATCTCCAAAGCCAAACTCTCCCGAACGAAAGCTTTGAGGAGTGGACTTCATCTGGAAGACCGGCTCCCTTCGACTGGGAGGAACCAACTGGGTGGAAATCGAACAATGCGGCAACAGAGTTTAGCCAGGTTGGGGTCTTTCGCTCTCTCTCTCCTCGCATGGGAGATTATGCAGTCTCAATTAGAACAGTAGGTCTCTTCGGTGAGGATGTCCCCGGTATGATTGCGAATGGGAATCCTGAACTGGATTTCTCTACATATTCACTCAACATTAGTAGTGCTGGGACACCAGTAACTCGGCCACCCTCAAGTTTAACTGGGTACTATCAGTATAGTTCGGCAACGGCAGGCGATTCGGCGTTGGTACGAGTGATCTTGAAAAAGTATTACCCGGTGACGGCTACATCAGAGGTTGTTGGTAGTGGCGAAATTTTGCTTGGACCATCTGATGAATACAGCAGGTTTGAAGTCCCGATTATCTATCCGAATGATGGAACACCAGATTCAGCAGCGGTTGTATTCTACTCAACCTCTCCTGAGAGTCCAGTGCCGGGAGGCATGTTGATTCTGGATGATATTTCTTTCAATACTTCTTCCAGTGTTAACAGTAGTGCTGAGGGAAGTCTCTCGGTTTCGCTCTATCCAAATCCAGCCTTCAAAACAATCCACGTAGAATTTTCGGAAGTGCCGATCCAACCGTCACACTTAACGTTGCACGATCTGCTGGGCCGCACTGTTTTTGTGAAGGAGTTGAGTGGAGAGAACAATTCTGTTGAGATTGATCTGCCGGAAGGTCTCTATCTTTATCAGATTAAAGGGACGAGTGGAGAGTCAACGGTTGGTAGCATTCTGGTGCAGCAACCATAGCGATTTATCTGGCGAAGAAGATCATTCTACGCACCACAAGTTCAATCTCACATCTGATATGAAGTAAAGAAGGCATGGCACACATTACGCTCAAGAATGAAAATCTTCCCGGCATTTCTGGTCTGCTCTATAACCGACCAGACACGGCTGCGCCCCTAATGCACTTGGCTCAGACGATACTTCGCGGACCTTCAACGTTAAGTGAGGGGGAGCGTGAACTGATCGCTGCTTCCGTCTCCAATTGGAACGGCTGCCACTTCTGTTTCTCGTCGCACGGTGCTGCCGCGGCTGTACTCCTCAATCGTGATATTGATTTGCTCGACGATATACGTGAGGGACTGAAGGAGACAGAGATTAGTCCGAAGATGCGTGCATTACTTGCCGTTGCGCATAAGGTGCAGGTTAACGGGAAGGAGGTAACCGCTGACGATGTTGCGAAAGCGAAAGAGGAGGGGGCGACCGACGACGAAATTCACGACACCGTTCTGGTTGCCGCAGCCTTCTGTATGTACAACCGCTACGTGGATGGTCTTGGGACGTGGGCTCCGGAGGAGAAGGAGGCGTATCGCGAGTCGGGGGAGCGGTTAGCGAAGCATGGGTATGGAGGAAAGAAATCGTAGGGACATGGCGCGCCATGTCCCTACGATTTTCGCATACCATCTGTCTCTCTCTGACATATCTCTCGCACCTTCGCAATTGCCTCACCCTCTTCTGCGACGACTGCCAAAATATCTCCTACCTGTAGGGTCGTATCTCCCCGTGGAATCAGCAGGCGTCCCTTTCGTTGAATCGACGCGATTACACAGTCGCGAGGCCAAGCAATCTGGCTCACCGTCTGGCCGACGCACGATGCCCCTGACTCGATAGTAATCTCGTGAACGTCTACCCGGCCAATCTCGCCGATCCGAACTTGTCGTGCTTTGTGGCGCAATCCAGCTCGCTTGCTGAGGGCGGCGTCGTAGGCCTGCACTACTTCTGTTCGACGGAGCATCCCAACCATCTTTCTCGAATTCCGTGGATCGACAACGGGGAGTCGTCCAATATCGCGCACTCCCATCTTTCGTAGAGCCGATCCAATCGTCTCGTCAGGTT
>JBFWSB010000330.1:0-5139 GCA_050248595.1 Kapaibacterium sp. (SeqCode) | reverse complement strand
GCTAAGACGATACTTGCCATCCTTTGCTTCGAGCAATTTGATTTCAATTCGGTCGCCAACGCTCAAAACGTCTTCAACATTCTCTGTTCGCTCGTAGGCGATTTCAGAGATGTGGAGCAGACCGGTCTTCTTCGGAAGGAACTCGATGATTGCTCCCAAGCCTTCACGAATCTGCGTTACACGTCCTTCGTAGATGGCTCCCTCTTCCGGCATCCGTGTGATATCTTCAATCATCTTGATTGCTTTCTCTGCCGACTCGCCACTTGTTGCAGCAATCACGATTGTGCCATCGTCTTGGATGTCAACTGTTGCACCTGACTCAGCCACGATGCTCCGGATTGTCTCACCTCCCGAACCGATTACAGCACCAATCATGTCAACTGGAATCTGTACTGTTGTTAGGCGTGGTGCGTAGTGCGAAAGCTCGGCTGCAGGTGTGGTAACTGCCTCTTCCATTTTGTCGAGGATGTGGAAGCGACCATCTTTTGCCTGAGCAAGTGCCGTGCGGATCACCTCGAAGGAGAGTCCTTGAATCTTCATGTCCATCTGGCAGGCGGTGATGCCCTCACGGGTTCCAGTCACCTTGAAGTCCATGTCGCCGAGAAAATCCTCGTCGCCGAGAATGTCGCTCAGGACAGCGACGCGATCTCCTTCTTTTACGAGACCCATTGCAATACCTGCTACAGGCTTCTTCATCGGAACGCCGCCACTCATCATTGCAAGACTTCCGGCGCAGACTGTTGCCATGGATGAAGATCCATTCGACATCAGAATTTCCGATACAATGCGGATGGTGTATGGGAAAGCGTTCTCATCGGGAACCATTCCCTTCAGTGCTCGTTCGGCAAGGTTGCCGTGGCCGATCTCCCGTCGGGATGTCGAGCCATATCGTCCCGTTTCACCGGTGGAGAACTGTGGGAAGTTATAGTGAAGGATAAATCGCTTCTCGTGCTTTGGAAGAAGTCCGTCGATTAACTGACGGTCCAAGCGTGTGCCGAGGGTTAGTGTTGTCAGGGATTGAGTTTCACCTCGCGTGAAGAGAGCCGACCCGTGGGTTCTGGGAAGAACGTTTACTTCGCAGGAGATTGGTCTGATCTCACTCAGGCCTCTTCCGTCGAGACGAACCTTTTCTTCCAGAATCATTTCGCGCATCGAGGACTTTTCCAAGTCGTACATCAGTGATCCAACGATCTTTCCGATGTCGAGTCCCTCTTCCTCACCGAACTTCTCGGTAACAACTTCGAGAACTTCTTCGCGAAGTGATTTATAGCGGTCGCGGCGTTCTTCCTTCGATCCCGGTTGCCGTACGTTCTCTCCAGCCTTCACGGCTGCGTATTCGTGTACCAGCTTTACTATCTCTTCTGGTAATTCTTCTTTCACTGGCATTGGACGCTCAGGAATCTCGAAGAGAGCTGCCAACTCTCGTTGCAGCGCATTGATTTCCCGGATATGTCCGTGAGCAAATTCAATGGCGTCGACGAACAAGTCCTCGCTGATCTCTTGTGCTTCACCTTCAACCATGACAATCGAATCGTCACTACCAGAGACCACAATCTCTAAGATTGATTCTTCCAGCTCTGCATATGTCGGGTTCAGAATAAACTCGCCGTCGATGCAGCCAACGCGGACGTTGGAGATTGGACCAGCGAATGGCATTCCGGAGAGAAGAAGTGCGGCGGACGATCCGATTGCGCCGAGAACATCACCTTGATTCTCTTGATCGAAGGACATGACGTTGCAGATCAACTGGGTCTCGTATGTCCATCCCTTCGTGAACATCGGACGAATCGGTCGGTCAATCAGACGAGCCGAAAGAATTTCGTACTCGCTTGGGCGTGCCTCCCGCTTGAAGAAGCCTCCCGGAATTTTCCCGGCGGCAGCATACTTCTCGCGATACTCCACTTGCAGTGGAAGAAAGTCAATGCCCTCACGTGGTTCGGCTGAAGATGCCGCTACGCAGAGAACCATTGTGTCACCGCAGCGGGCCATCACGGCTCCGTCGGCAAGTTGAGCATATAGCCCAGCTTCTAAGGAAATTGTTTTGCCGCCAATTTCGCGGCTTACAGTTTTACGTTCCATATGTATGGATACCTCTCAATGAATTGTGTGTGGTCAATGCCTAAAAGACTGAGCCACACAGTGTTATGAATGCGCACAGGTATCCTGTAAGAGCGTTGTGTTGGGCTGCGCGAAAAGCTGGAAACGAAATCGGTAAGGTAGGAGAAGAGAGTGACGAGCAAAATCTCCGATGTCCCGAGAAATCTGTCGAGACATTGGAGATTCGGCTACGCCGAGTCTTTCTCACCTTCGCGATTGATTCCTTATCAATTCTTCAGTCCAAAACTTGTCTTCAGAGATACGCTGTCGCTATGAGTACAGTTTGTTTGATTATGCTCCTTTTTCCTGTTGTCAGGAATCAGGTTTGAAGAGTAAAAAGGGGTCTGTCCGGACTCCGAACAAACCCCTTCTTCTCTTCACGTTATTTACGAATACCAAGTTCCTTGATAATCGACCGATAGCGTTCGACATCTTTGTCAGCAAGATAGTCGAGCAAATGACGGCGTTTGCCTACCATTTTCATGAGACCACGCAGTGAATGCTTGTCTTTTTTGTTGCTGTCAAAGTGTGGCGCAAGTGATTTGATGCGCTCAGTAAGGATTGCAATCTGAACTTCCGGCTTGCCGGTATCATTCGGATTGTCGCCATACTTCGCCACCAGCTCTGCTGTCCGTTCTTTCGTCAATGGCATAGTTACCGCTCCGAATTGCAGTGTGTGGTTAATTAGATAGTGACCTATACATTTTCGCGCATAACGCGAATTGATTCTTCAACTTGTTCAATCGACTCCGCTTTTAATACTGTGCGGAAGAGCGAGCGTAAATTTTCTATTGGGTGAATTTCATCAATCTGGGCATTGGATTCATCAGAAAGCTGACCGAACATCGTGGCGATTACTTCCCGGATACTATGTCGAATCTCTTTCTCTTGTCCTTTCTCTATCCCTTCTTCTATTCCCTTTGCAATTCCTTCCTTCATCCCTTTCTTCATCCCCATCTCTTCAAATATGGAGACAAATGGTCTTCTCCCGGTCTCTTCATACGTTGTCATAGCGTTATAGTATTGTTGGTTGATCTTTGTGGGCAAAAACATCAGCCAGTCGATAAATCGAAAAAGATGCTGAATCTGTTGCTGGCCATATCCCAACTCATACAATCCTTGTGAAAGGATCACTTTCCACCGTAACCTTTCAGGAATATCTTGGCGTGTCTGCAACATCCTGATGTGTGCGAGCGTTACGCCAGCAAAAATATTGTCGGTCTGTAGAAGCTCGCCTAACCGGTCACGCCAATCAATCAACTTTACAGTGGGATAGCGCAAACGTACTTCGCATCCCCAAAGTTGGTAAACAAAATGATCTGGTCGCCACGACACCGAATCGTCGGCCAGAACGGCAAAGCTGACAACACGTTTCCGATACTTGTCGTAAATCCGGTTGTTGTAGATGTACATTCGTTCAGCAAACTCCTGTTCCTGTCCGGTCTGCACTTCCACGTGTATCAGCAGCCACTCTTCACCTCCACCCACCTGCCATAGGCGAACAAGTTTGTCAACATAGCGTCGCCCAAGTGTGGCGTCGTGCGCTATCTGGCGTAGTTCATTATCAAGGAACGTATAGCCTCTCTCCCAATCGATTTCCTCAGCTGCGTGAGGGAAATAGAAGGTGATGAATTCAGGAAAGAAAACCTCAATGATCTCTTTCCAAGGGCTATCATAGTCGGGTGTCTGCTTTGCCACGGGGTGTGATCTCAGCTATCGTTACATGCCTCTCGATCTCGTTCGAGTTGGGCGAGGAACTCTTCTTTTGAGCCAAATTTTCGCTCAGAGCGTATAAACTTAAGGAATTCAACCGTCACTTCCCGGTGATAAAGTTCATCAGAAAAATCGAGTAGGTGAACTTCAATTGTTCGCTCGGAACCGTCGGTGAATGTAGGACGAACTCCAATGTTCGCCATCCCCTTGTGCCACTCTTCTTCACCGGCAATCTGCACCTGCACAGCGTAAACGCCGTTCGCTGGAACAAGCTGGTTCTGATTGAGTGGCTTGATGTTCGCCGTCGGCACACCTATTTGCCGACCCCGACCATCTCCTTGCACCACAGTTCCTGTTAGGGCATAGGGACGATCCAACCAGCGGTTTGCTTGCTCAACGTCTCCTTCACTGAGAGCGTTGCGAATCTTTGTCGAGCTAATCATCTCGCCATCAACGAAGAGTGGGCCAACTTGGGTGAATGTAAAGCCTTTTTCAGCACCGTACTCGCGCAAAGATTCTGCGTTCCCCTCACGATTCCGTCCGAACGCATGATCGTGCCCTACTACCATATGAGCTAACCCTGTACACTCAATCAATTGATCGATAAAATGTTGCCAAGGGGTTGCTGCAAACTCCTGCGTGAAGGGGAGAACAATTGCCCCATCAATTCCAAAGGCTTTTAGAAGTTGCAGTTTTTGTTTGATCGGCGTCAGAATTGGAACCGCTGATCCTGTCTTGCGCAGGACTTCTTGCGGGTGAGGATCAAACGTCAAGACCATGCTTCGACCACCTAAGCCAGTAGCAGCCCGGAGTAGTTCATCCAAAATTGCTCGGTGCCCTAAGTGTAGTCCGTCAAATGTCCCGATTGTCAGGGCAGTCTTTTCGTTGCTTGGAATTTCGTTAAGGGAGTTATAGATGTTCATACCCGACTTCTTGATGAGTTGCTTTTCCTGTAGAACGTAATGATTCTGGCAATCAATCCTACTGTAGGGGTGAGCTTGAGTACTCCTTAATCTCTTCAATCCCCACACCCTGCTCGACTCTGAACTCGCCACTTCGGGTGCGGCGGAGTCCGAGAAGATACCCTCCCACCCCAAGCTTCTCGCCGAGATCGCGAGCAAGAGAACGAATGTATGTCCCCTTAGAACAGACAACGCGAAAATCTGCTTGCGGGGGATTTTCTGCGAGATCAATCCGAGTCATCTCGAACTCGTAGATGGTGATTGGCTTGGATGGGCGTTCTATTTCAATCCCTTTTCGAGCAAGTTTGTAGAGTCGTTTTGCGTGGACATTTCGAGCAGAGAAAATGGGGGGTGTGTGAAGTGATTC
>JBFWSB010000329.1:0-5143 GCA_050248595.1 Kapaibacterium sp. (SeqCode) | reverse complement strand
GATGTGATTGTACGAGCCAGAGTAAAGCAGGACTCGCCGTGGGATGTCAATCAAGGGGACTCGCCTTCGGGACGTGGCATGTTTCATACACGATACCTCACTTATGTTCGGAACGACATCAACAACGTACACTTTTCAATGAACCGTACCACTCCCCAACGGCACTGTTTCCGAAGAATAATGTTTGGGTGTAAGGTAGAGCTTCGGGGTAGTTGACTACTTCAGTAAGTCGTCAACTACTCCATCTCAAGATTAGCCGAGACGATGTAGGCAACTTCTTCTTCTTCGTAGCCACCACCACCGCCGCGATCGTCCTTTATCTTGAGGGTGCTAAACATCTGAAAGTCACCAGTAACCTGGACGTGGTCGCCTGACACTTCTTCAACAGCTAAATTCAATTCCAGAGTTGCGTGAATATCTTGAAAGTCTTTCCACCCTTCAATGTAGGGGGGAGTTGGTCGCGTTTTCAGCACGGCGACCTTTAACTGTGCCGAGCCAGTTGGACATGTTCCGGAGTGGTAAACTCCTTGGATTGGGTCACTCGTAAGCTCGATAGAATCAAACTGAAGCGTAAAGCCTCGAGGCTGAGGATTATCGAAGAAGATAATCTGAAAGACTCCTTCATTAGGGAAGTCGACGTGAAGACTCAAACTCAGATACCACTTATCGTTGACCTTCTGTACGTTCCCCGTAAAAGTGTGGAGTGTATCAAATCCCGGAATTGGGACTCCAGTCGTGGATGATGAGTCGAGTGCTAAACAGTAGTCACCGGTGAAATCTCTCGAGCCAACGAAGAGGTGAACATCTTTCACCGAAACTTCTTTCAGGGGGAAAGATTCGGTTGATGCCACTGGATCATCAAAATCAGTTGGCGACAGGTCGCAGGCTGCGATCACAAGTCCGCAGCAGAGAACAAAGGCTATATTTTTCAGTACGTTCTTCATGGTTTATCTGCCGAAATCAATAGTCAATCCATACGTAAGTCCAAGGCGATCTGAGAAGTTCAAATCCCCCAAGTATCTGTAGCCAACAAGGGAGTATTCTACCCCCGCAGTTAGTCCGATGTTATTAGTGAGACCCCAGTTCGCTCCAATCATTCCACGCCCCATAAGGCCTGCATCCGTACTGCCTCCAATCATTAACTGACTGAATGGAGTAAAGCTTGAAGTGGTTAACAAATTATAGCGTAGACCAACACCACCCCAGATAAGCGAAGGTTGAACTTCATGCAAGAATACTCTGCCATCATCTTTCGGTGTTGTGAAAGAGAGAAGATAGGATTCTTTTCCACCTTCTAGGACAACCGAAAAGTTTGGGTTGAGTGGGTAAGAGATACCGAGGGCAAAGTTTTCCAATCCAGGGTCGGCAACCGGAAGTTGCAGTTTCGATGTCTTCAAGTCGACCGGAACCGTAATGCCCCGCACGTGTGCGCTAAATGGTGCTGGCTGTTGCTTGATATAGTTTACTGGATCATGCACCGAGTTGTCAACCTTCTCGACAGAGCGGCTTGCACTCGAGCGTGGCTCGGTGATATTGTCAGTTTCGTAGATAGGTGCGATTGTGTTTGCTACAACCTCACGATTATCGTTGCGCGACTCTTGTGTATCAGCACTTTTACTATCGGAAGTAGTTAGAGCTGTGTTGGCAACCGGATCAACGGAAGTGCTCTCAGCAGAAAGACTCGGAACTTCTGGTGTGGTTGCTGACGAAGTTTTGCTCCGCTCTGTGGATTGAGTTGTCTTCGTTATCTGTCTTTCCGTGCTTCTACTCGTACCTTGATTCCGTAACGGTTCTGTGTGAGCACCTTGTTGCACTCCACGAGAAGCAGATGGTGTGATTCTCTCTTGCACCCCATCAGTTTCAATCGAGGCGGAATTTGCAGCTTGAGTAGGTGGGGTAACGGAGGGGGATGCCTCAACGCTGTTTTCGGTTGCTGTTGTGCCCCGATCAGCGTAGACAATCTCTCTCTTATCGTCAACCATCAGGAAGACGCTTGTTGCTAAGAGTGTTCCTACTAAGCTGGCTACAAGATATCCTCCCCACGTTTTAATGAGGGAGATAAGGCCAATTTGCGAGGCTGCAACGCCACCTCCAGCTCCAACAGCAATTGGCGCAGTATATCCAAGGGTTCGGAAGATCGAATCGGTCGTGGCGAGGGGGACAAAACCGGCCTCCTCATCCTCGCGAATCGTATCCCGCAACGTTAGCAGATACTTCAGCTCGAATCGAAGCTCTTCGTCGACCGCGAGGGCTTGGAAGAGAGTCTCTTCGTGCTGTGTGGAGAGAGAATTCTCCACAAAATCGTGTAGTAGTTCCGAGTAATTCATATCACTTCATCAATGCAAGAGAAATCAAATCGAGAGTATATCTTTTAAATAGGGTTCCAGCACTTTCCTAATCTTTTCCTTTGCCCGAAAGACCCTGATTTTAGCTGTCGGGACCGATATATCGAGCATCCTCGCAATTTCATCGTAGGAGAAGCCATTGTATTCGCGGAGAACAAATGCCTCACGGTAGTCGGGGTTAATCAGTTCAAGAGATGTCTTCACAAGGTTCAGCAGCTCTTTCTGGTCGTAGGTGTTATCGTACGAGCTGATCGTATGGTCGTCGATATCGTCCGATGCCCACCTCGTGTTTTTCTTCTTCAGGTTGATACAGAGGTTCCGGGCTATCGTGAAAATCAACCCCGAAACGTTTGTCATCACTCCCCCGGCCTTCACCGTCTTATGAAAGCGGAGAAACGTCTCCTGAAAGGCATCTTCGGCATCTTCGGTATTCGAGAGAATCCGGAAGCAATAGGCGTGAATGCGTCGCGCATATCGCTGATACAGTTCCGTAAAGGCCAGTTCTCCCCGTTGATTGCCATCCTCGTCGGCAATCATCTGGCAAAGTGCGCCGTCAGATAGTCCTTTTAAGTTCTTATGGTGTTGCTGATTCAACGGAATATCTCTTAGAAGGTGCGCCTCTATTGGCTGAACACAATCAGAAGAACCAATAAGGGGAGACTTGGATACACTCTTGTTGGCCGTAAGAAACGAAACAAATCGAACTTGCGAAATCTTTTGATTTACCCCCTTCTACGGTAAACAAGGAAGGAGATCGTCCACAAAACCGAGGTTACGACAAGTGCTTGAAAGGCAATTCTCATATCTCCTTCAATAAAGGAGATGAAACTCCCTGTCAGAAAGAAGATAGCTCCGGCAGTAAGACCCGTTCCCCACCATCCGGCGCGGCGAACCATATAGGCAAGTTTTGATCGACCTTCTCGGCTCATGTTCTTCGGAGTACAACCAATGTAATATCATCATGCTCTTCCGCCTCTTTTACGAACTCGGAGAGAACGTGCAAGATATGTTTGCGAATTTCTCCAGCACTCAGATTGCCGTGGGCAACATCCTTTAGTGTCTTTATCAAGCGTTCCTCGCCAAACTCTTCTCCCTCGACATTTCCACCCTCCACCAGACCATCCGAGTAGAGAAGAACAATATCGTCCTTTTCCATGACAAACTTTTCTGGCTGCATTGCAGTTCCAAGTTGGCCACCGTGCGTTAATCCCAATGCAATTCCGGGGGGCTTTCGTTCGATTACTTCGTTCGTGCGCGCAATATAGTGGAGTAACCCGTTGTGCCCTGCCCGCCAAAAAGCACAGCGATCTTCAAAGTCAATTGTCATCATGCCGACGGTGATAAAGGTCTGTCTGTTCAGACGGAGGCGAAGGGTGTCGTTCAGGCCAACGAAGAACTCGTGGGGATCAGGTACGTGAATCGAGAGTGCTTGAGCCATTCCCTGAAACTTCGCCATAATCAAAGCTGCCGGCATTCCTTTGCCAGAAGCATCGGCGACGAGAATTCCCTTCGACCCGTCGGCGAACGATAGGTAGTCGTAGTAATCTCCACCAACTTCCACGGCAGGCTGCATACCACCACTGATGTCGTATCCATAGATGCGGGCATCGGTTTCCGGCAACAGGCTCTGCTGCATTTTGTAGGCAGCACGAAATTCGTCGGTGAGTAGCTTCTCTTGATTGTGCAGAAGTTTGCCTCGACGTCGCATTCCGAAGAGTGCAGCCACAGTACTGCCAAGCAGAACAATGAATGTGTTCGCTGTCAGCGTTGTTGTTAACACCGAGGCGGGGAGATCGAGTTGGCCATAGTGGAGCAGGGTCAATGTTTCATAGGCAATCAGTGATCCAAGTACACCACTTCCGAGCCAGAGCGAGCCACGGAGCATCCGCTCTGCGGTTGGACTGAGCGAACCTTTCCGTTGGTCAACAATTCGGGATGCCACCCATCCAATCAGTGCAATTGGAAGGACGAATATCCCAATGTGTAGTAGGTTGCCGAGCATCGAGGGGAGCCACCGATCAATATCTTGTCCTACAATGTAGTGTTGGAGGAAGAGTCGGAGAGACTCCCACAGGAAGAAGAAGAGGATAGCCATCCCGCATGCTCCTGCAAGGAGTTTCCAGAGGGGCATCGACTCTGCACCTGATCTATTTGGAAGCTTCAGAAGCGATCTTCGCTTCACTGATCTGGTAACGATTCTTTGTTTCCTGCTCTCCATGTGCTCGTTTGGGGAAGGAACCCGATCCCCTGTGGTTATCTTTATTCGGGATTTGATGTTCGTCCGATATAATACTGCGATTTCATGATTCGCCACTACTTGACATTTCAACGACAAGCAGAGCTACTACAAGAGAACCTTCACGGCTATCTCTTCCTCGCCTGCTGGTCGCAAGAGAAGGAACGTATATACATAGAATTCTCTAACGGGAAAAAGAGTCGGTTTGCTGAAATCTCCCTCAATTTGCGGTTCGGGTACGCACTTCCACTCGATGAGGTTCACCGGGCGAGAAGGAATACGTTCGATCTCTTTCAGAAACTTTCTGGCGCTACCCTCCGGAACGTTTCAATGCACGAACAAGAGCGGGTGATTCGCTTCTCTTTCGGTCGGGGAGAAGCTCTCCAAGCTTTCTTTTACGGTAAGGGATCGGGGAACGTTCTCCGCACTCGAGAGGGGAGAGTGTTGGACTCCTTTACGACTGTCGGTGAAGAATACGACGGGGTGCTAAGTGGCGTGGAAGAAGAGCCGATTGGACGTGAAGAGTTGATTGAACGGATGTCGACATCCGAAACTTCGCTGC
>JBFWSB010000328.1:0-5164 GCA_050248595.1 Kapaibacterium sp. (SeqCode) | reverse complement strand
GAGGTTGCCAGTAGAGTTTGCAACTGCTCCCTGCAAATCACTTGAGCCGAGAACAACAAGATTTCCTGTTGACACGGTGTTTGTTGCGTCGTTGTAGGCAAATGGTGGATTATCCGTTGCGAGGTTGCCTGAGCCGTCAACGTAGACAACTGAGTTCGGGTTCAATCCTGGAAGGGATAGAAGACCGGTAATCTGCACGTCGCCATCTACGAAGAGTTCGTAGTTGCCAACGTTGAAGTTGTCGCCGAGAATTGAGAGCACTGTTGCATCGGTATTCAGCGTGCCGAACTCGTGGTTGTCGCCTGGTGCGAAGATGCGGACTGCGTTGTCGACCGTTAGGTCGTTGCCGCTAACGTCCAAACCGCTCTGCGCGTCGACGTTACCACTGAAGGATACCTGTCCACCACCAGTTTGCGTAATTGTATTGTTGAATGTGCTCGCGCCGTCAACGTTCAGCAGAGCATCCAGATCGGTGTTGCCGTTAACGTTGAAGTTGCTTGCAACTGTCGCGTCATCGTTAATAAAGACGACACCACCGTTGCTGCCAGTAGTATTCTGAATATCATCCTGAAGATCACTTGTTCCGGTAACAACCAGATTGTCATCAACTGTGGTCTGGCCACCGGCAGCGTCGATCTCGATGTTCCCACCCGATGTGCTGACCAAGAGTGGGTTGCTCGACTGAATCTGGTGTGTCGCTGAGACACCGTCGATCCAGAGCGAACCGCCAAACTTCGCAATACCTGTGGTCACCTGATCGCCGCGAACGACAACGTCCCAAACGCCCGGGTTGCCAGCAAGCGTGTTGCCAACAACTGCGTTTGCTGTTCCGTTGATTACCAACGTCTGGTCGCCAGCACCAACTGCTGGCGCTGCACCGCCAAGGCGAAGACCATTGTTGAGATTATCCCAGAAGAAATTCGCATTGTTCTGCGAGAGGAGACCACCCGGTCCGGCGAAAATGACGCTTCCCTGCGTGAAGACAGGAAGAGCAAGCGCACCAGTAATCTGCGCATCACCGTCAACAATCAACTCATACTGAGCAGGTGGTCCTGGAAACTCTGGTACGCCGAGAACTTCCATCACCTGAGCGTTCGTTCCGGCTGTGCCGAAGTCGTGGTTGTCGCCCGGTGCGTTGATCCGAACTGCTGCGTCAACGTTTAGGTCAGACCCAGAGACGTCAACACCATTATTTGCGTCAACATTGCCGCTGAGCGTAATCTGTCCACCACCATCTTGATCGATCGTGTTGTGGAAGAAGCTTGCTCCGTCAACGTCAAGGTTTGCATTCAGGAAGGTGTTTCCATTAACGTTGAGAACCGACTGAACTGTCGCGTTATCGTTAATGAAGAAGTCACCACCATTGTTGCCGGTGGTGTTGAAGACTGCTCCCTGATGATCACCTGTTCCAGTAACAACCAGATTGTCGTCAACCGTGGTCTGGCCACCGGCAGCGTCAATCTCGATGTTTCCAGCAGTTGTGTTCAGCAGGAGTGGGTTGCTCGATTGAATCTGGTGTGTTGCCGACGTTCCGTCGAACCAGAGCGAGCCACCAACTTTGAAGATTCCTGTCGTAACAGCGTCGCCATTGACAACAAGATCCCAAACACCCGGATTGCCGGCAAGTGTGTTCCCAACAACTGCGTTAGCTGAACCGTTGACCACCACATGCTGGTTTGCGCTGTTGTCGCCTACAGTCAAGATGCTTGTTGCTGGCTCGTAGGTGAAGCCCGGATTGTCTTCCGTGACTTGACCACCATTGTCGATAAAGAGAACCGACTGATCGGTGTAACCGGTCAGGCCGAGCGTTCCCAAAACGTTGAGGTCGCCGTCGATCACAGCGTCGTATGCTGCAACAACTCCCGGCGGAGGCGTCGGAACGCCGTCAACGCGGAACTGCTCTTCGTCAAGTCCTTCACCTACCGTCACGTTGCCGGTTGTGTTGTTAACGACAACGTCATTGTTGCCATCATCGTTGCCGTCCATCGTGATGCCGGCAGCCGAGACATTCAAGTTATTTGTACCGTCGTCGTCGGCATCAACTTCCAGAGCCACGTCAAGGTCGGCAGTTGTGCCGGTGATCTGTGCCTCAAGGTTGCCGTCGTCGTCGGCATCTACATTCACTACTGTTCCGTTAACAACCAAGTTGTTTGTGCCGTCGTCGTCGGCGTCAACTTCGAGAGCCACGTCAAAGTCGGCTGTAATGCCGGTGATCTGTGCCTCTAAGTTGCCGTCGTCGTCCGCGTCTACATTTACTACTGTTCCGTTAACGAGAAGGTTGTTCGTGCCGTCGCCGTCCGCGTCAACTGCCACTGTGTTTGCGGCTCCGTTAACGGTGAACTCTGCACCACCTGCACCGTCAGCATTTACTGAGGTTATATCACTTGCAGCGTCAACATTCACTTCTGCGCTAGCGTCGCCATCTGGACTAAGTCCTATCACGTCGGTTCCCGCATTGATCGTCACTTCCGGATCAGCACCAACGCCATCAACGTCGATTGTACCGGTGTTTGCTGCGTAACCAAGATTCATCTCTGTTCCAGCAGCCTCGCCGCCGCCTGGTCCTACGTGAACACTTCCGCCGTTGACGTAAGCGTCCGACCAACGATTTGCATCGGTGCCGAGCGAATAGGTATTGTCAGTTGCTGGCAAAAAGTTGCCGGCAGAGTTGAAGATTGCACGGCGAACATTATTTGTCCAGAACTCAATGTCCTGCGACTGAAGTGTTGCAATCACTGTGTTGTCGGCACTGTTTGTGCCGAGGAATGCGCCGTCGGTTCCATCCCAAGCATCTTGCAGCAAAGGATTCGCTGCTGTGTTCAGGTTGTTCCCCTCAAGCACCCAAGCGTAGTCAGCTAAACTTGCTGACGTAAGGAATGTTTCCCACGAAGTGGTGTTTGCATCCCAATACTGAAATCGTCCGCTCGTGGTGTTGAAGATCATCAACGCCTCGGCAGGACTCGCGATCGCATCCCGTTGCGCTTGGGTCATGCGTGGTAGAAGAAATCCTTTCGTAGTCGAGATTAACTCGAGTACGGCGGATGGATGAACCGCAATACCACCAATCACAACGTCACCCTGCGCATCGGTGACCGGCTGTGCGGTGGTCATGGTAGAAGTAAACAACAGAACGCTCAAGCAGAGCGCGAACGTTGTAACAAACAAACGTCTCATTGAGATGTGCCTCCCATTTCTGAAGGGTAGTTATTTATAATTTTGCCTCTAATCTATCTCTTGAAGTTATATCCTAATTTCACTTGTGGTTTCTGCCTTCGCTCACTGCAACCTCAACACAAGTTGGGGCTTTTCCCAATAAGATTCTCTGCCAAAACCGAACAGAGTTCTCACGCTTCCATGCCCAATGCCGACAAAGGTAGTGGAATTCGCAACATATTTCCAAAGTTATATCTGCTGTTAATACTTGGCAACCCTAAAAATCACATCTAAAACGAAACTGAACAGAGATGGTCTGCTCACCCATTTGATGTCACTTCTTCCACTTGATACTACATCCAATGCTCGGCTTCTGGTCTTGACTGATTGGCTCGCCTGAAATCAGACTCTCCATAGCCATCTGCAAGTCTTTGCCAGTAACGGGTAGATTATTACCTGGGCGAGAATCATCGAATTGACCGCGGTAAACGAGGGTGAGGTCAGCATCGAAAAGAAAGAAGTCGGGAGTGCAAGCAGCCTGATAGAGGCGTGCAACTTCTTGGGTTTGATCGAAAAGATAGGGGAAGGGGTATCCACGCTGCCGAGATTCTTCAACCATTTTTTCGGGACTATCGTCTGGATAGGCCTCGGCATCGTTGGAGTTAATTGCAGCAAATCCAATTCCTCTGGGGATATAATCCTCACCCAGACGAGCCAGTTCGTTGGCCAGATGCTTTACGTAGGGACAGTGGTTACAGATAAACATCACCAAAGTCCCAGTCTCTCCTTTGATATGGGAAAGGGAGACTGTTGCACCTGTTACTGGATCAGGAAGCACAAAATTTGGAGCTTCTGTACCAATAGTTAACATTGTCGATGGCGTTGCGGCCATAGCTGTGCATGGAGAATGAATAACAATAGCTGGAGTCTGATTCAAATACTGTGCCGGAGGTAGACCACATCCACAAACATAGGTAATTTCTCTGAAAAGAGCTAACAGCTTCTTTTTCACATAGCCTGCTTAAAGCTATTTGGGAAAAGGAATCTGCAAATCGTGCCAATACTTCACGCTTTATCACCACGATATGTTTACCAATCCCACATATATGGTAGGTATAGAAGGGGAGCGTTTGATAGCGTGAAGAGATCGCACGAAAGAGAGGGGGCGAGTAGGGTACAAACCCCTTAGCTGAAGTCGAGTATCCACCGAAGAAGGCTAACCAAAATCAGCAAAGCCCCCTCCAAACGTGAAATCTTCCAACCTGTTCGCATCATCAGCACAACAACAATCATCAGTCCACTGAGCATGTAGAGACTGGACATTGCACTGGGGTGGACAGTCATTGGTGCGACCAAACCGGCAACGCCGAGAACGCCGAGGATATTGAAGATGTCGCTCCCAATCAGGTTCCCAGCAGAGATAGCGTGCCGACCACGAATTGCGGCAACAAGGGAGGTAGCAAGTTCTGGTGCAGATGTCCCGGCAGCAACGATTGTCACCCCAATCACCCACTCGGACATTCCCAATAGACGAGCAAGGTCTGAAGCAGACTCCACAAAGAAATGTCCACCCACGACTACAGCAGCAAGTCCACCGATCAACCTGAGTATATCCCACTTGTTAAATTCACCTTCGGGAAGTTCTTCGGCAGCATCTTCTTGTTTCTTGAAGACCAAGAATCCAACGTAGAGGGCGAGTCCGGCAAGCATGGCTCCTGCCTCCCAACGCTCCAATTGAAGATCCTGCATAAAGAAGAGGAGAAGAGCAGAGATTGCAATCAAAACAAGTCCATCACGGTAGACCAAGGGTGTGGAGGTTTTAATTGTGCGGAGAAGAGCAACCATGCCGAGAATAAAGCCGAGGTTGAAGATGTTCGAGCCAACGATATTCCCAACCGATATGACAGCCTGACCTCGCGCAGCTGCTAGAACCGATACAACGAACTCCGGCGCGGATGTACCGAAGGCGTCGATAGTGAGACCATTCACAAGCTGCGAAACGCCAATGCGA
>JBFWSB010000327.1:0-5209 GCA_050248595.1 Kapaibacterium sp. (SeqCode) | reverse complement strand
GAGAAAGAGTAGAGATTGTTGAGAACCGGCTTGCCGGTTACGTGAAGAGGAGAAAGATAGAACCTGCAAAGTCTGTCATGCTGAAATCATCCGAAACTTCTGGCCGGTTTGGTGGAGCATAGCGGTTTAGCAAACAGATCCCGCGAGACTCTTCACTTCGCTTTGCTCCGTTCAGAGTGACAGAGAAGAGAAGAGTAGAACCTGCAAAGTCTGTCATGCTGAGGTCATCCGAAGCATCTGGCCAGTTTAGTGGAGCGTAACGGTTTAGCAAACAGATCCCGCGAGACTCTTCACTTCGCTTTGCTCCGTTCAGAGTGACAGGCGGAGTTGCTGCTCAGAACAACTGTGACCGGGTATTGACATATTCCAAAATAGTTTCAGAAAGAACTTGATAACATCTAACACTGAGAAGATGATGGAGCCAACTATTATCGACACAATCTATACTCCCGACGCGCCGGAGCCAATCGGTCCATACTCACAGGCTAAGCGGTTCGGCAACTTGATCTTCACGGCTGGGCAGATTGGTCTTGACCGTGAAGGAAATCTTTCCGAAACTGTAGTCGATCAAACCAGAAAGGCACTTCAGAATCTGAGTGCCGTCCTCTCCGCAGGGGGAGCAAGCTTCGAGAGTGTAATCAAGACGACAATTTTTCTGGCAGACATGAATGACTTTGCTCAAGTCAATGAGGTCTACGCCGAATTTTTCGGAGATTCAAGACCAGCCCGTTCAACGGTGGAGGCTGCCGGTTTACCGAAGGGAGCGTTGGTGGAGATCGAGGCAATTGCTGCGGTGGTGTAACTCTGACTTGGGAGAGGGATTCTGTAATCAAAATTCGAGTGTGAAGGTGATGAACTATCGACTCTTCTACAACCTGATTCCGATCCTCTTATTTCTCGCGAACATCTCTTGCGTTCAGGAGTCACCAATTCCGGTGGCCTTCGACCAAGAGTTGGAGTCGGTGACGTTCGAGAACCAATTACTCACGCCGATCATTCTCTACCGAGATAACGTCGTACTCGACACCTTATCTGCCCGAACCAAGCGGAGGTATTCCATCAACCGAAAGGGATTTATCCGCCATGCGTGGCGAATTCTTGCTCCGCGGGATGGATTGGGACGGATAACAGGAGTGGAGCCGTATGTCGACCTCGGTGTGCAGTACGAAATCAACGCCGAGCACACAATCTCGAACACCTCGGCAGACCGTACACTCTTCACACCACGCATTGCTAACCTTACGTTCGACCGCGTTCGCCTCTTCTACATCAACTACCGCGAACAGGATGAGTTCCTCGTCAACAAAGTCTTTGATCCCTCCGAGTCAACTTCTATCGAACATGCCCCCTACTACTATTGGAACTCAAGCTCCAACGTCTACCTCGACAACCTTGATCGCCCTCGTATTTACGAGTTCTCCCGAGACGACACCCTCTTCGGTGGTGAGCCAGAGCTTGACCTTAGCGACGATTCGGAATATCAGGGGAGCGGGGTAACGAATGCCATCATTGTACAGTGATCTACTCTGAGGAACAGACCATGAAGCACTACTTCCAACCACACATTCTTCGCAGTAGAGAACATGTAGCTCTCTTAATCGGAACTATCCTTCTCGCCATCACGGCATCAGCCTTCGAAGTCTACGCTCAATCTGATCGGGACGGAGGCTTTCCTGTCTCGCCATATTATGAAGCAGATCACCCAGTGATTTCCTTAAAAGGGGGAGTTGTCTACACCTATCCAGAAGGAAATTTCCCGAGTCTGTTAATTGGAGAGACCATTGCCGGGACGGGAGAGGTTCCGGCAGAATATGCCGAAACCGGAAGTGGATACCGGCTCGGGATCGATGCGTTCTTCCCTTTTGGTAGAAGAGCGGGGTTGCTTATAGAACTTTCGTCGCAAAAGTATGAAGTCAAGTACAAGGGGGATTCTACACTACTACCAACGCGCATGGAAGTGCAGACTTTCCAACTTGGTATTGGTGGAGAGGTGAATCTCTGGTATGGAGAGAGTACGTATCCAGCCACGTTGAGAGCAGTTTTTCTCAGTGGTGGATTTGATTTCGGATTCGGGCCGTTGGCCAACAAGGTTACTGGAAGTTCAGTAGTAGATACGACTTCTTTAGAGAGAGTGGAGGCCACGGGGAGTTTCGTCAACAACGATCCATTTAGAACAAGTGTTGCGTTGAAGGGGAGTCTTGGAGTGCGAATCGGAGTAGACCAACATCTGGAGTTAATGCTGGAGGGGGGATATTCCCTTCCGTTGAATCCAGTCTTCTCTTCAAAAGCTATCAGAGAGAGTGATCTGGAGCTAACCCACCTCTTTCTGAGTGGAGGTTTGGGATTTAGATTTTAATACGGTTCTCAGATGCGGAGACCAGATTCGATATGAATGATCGAGAGAATAAAAGAGCAGGCTCTGGACTTATGTTCAGAGCCTGTTCTTTTGTGTAGAGACTATTGGAAGTCGCTTCGCCCTGTTGGGAGCTATGCTTCAGGAATAATCTCGATCATCACCGTGCGATTATAGTAGCGCTCTTCTGGATCCTCGTTCCCAAACGGTGCGCGGAATGGGGTTTCACCGAAGCCATAGGCATCGAACGTTACTTTGCGCCCCAGCTTCTTCAGCTCATCTTGCAGAATCTTCTGTGCATCCACAGCACGCTTCGCCGAAAGCTCTGCGTTGTAGTCATCCTTACCGGTAACGTCAGTGTGGCCGTGAATAAACACAGTTGCACCATTCGGAATGCGGGGGGCAACATCCTGCCGTAGAAAACTCTCGTAGGTCTTCACCGATTTCGAGTCGTCATACTCAAAGAGAATCGAGAAGCGTGTTCCAGTCGACGATGGCACTTTCTTCTTGAAGAGATCAAACTCCTTGCTGTGGGTCAACGTTGCGTCGTCGTAAGTTGTTGCCGTTACTGTGGCGGTGTAGCTCCCGTCGTTGGCATCAGCCAAGATTGGCGTAGCATTCACGCGGGCCACCCGTCCGTAGAATGGCCCGTAAACTTGGGAATAGTTGTTGTCGTTCCCAGTAACGGTCAGCTCCCAACTCTTGATTGAAGTGGCCGACGTCAAGTTCAGCTCGAAGACAAGGTCATTCTCGATAGGCTCTTCTTGCTTTGCGTTGATTCTCACCGGCTTCAACAACTCTTCATCTTCTGTTAAAATTTCAACCCGAATATTTTCATCGGCAACCATACTCTTATCCTCAGCAGGAGTTGAGCGTGTGCCCGATTCGTGTGGCGGTCTGTTCTGTCCCTTTGTCTGAATCCGACTCGGTTCAATTCCGAATGAGTTCACAAGGTAGCCCTTCACGTTCTCTGCCATCTGCTTCGCTTGCTCCACATTGGGTGAAGCACCTACAACCGAGATTGACGTTGACGGATTTTCGCGCATCCGTGCGCCAATGATATTTACCATGTTGTAGTACACGTCAAGTTGCCGCGCTGACCGACTCCCTTCTGTTGTTGGGCCGGTAGTAGGGGAGCTTGCGTTCAACATATCTGCTTCGCTGAAGTTTGCAGCGGCACTCTTCGTTAGCTCTTCATACTTCTCAGGAATTGCCGTCTTCCCATTCTCGAAGAACATGTAGTTCAGAAGTGGGAAGAACTCTTCAACTCTGCGTTGGTCGCTTACGCCGCCGAGTGGAGTTCTGATTGCAAGGTCAAGTCCCCCTGACTGTGGTGGAGTAGCAACTGGCTCTTCCTTCTTCTTTCCACCGAAGCCATACTTCAACTGCAAACCTGCGCGAGGAGTTAATGTGCTCCAATCCTGAAGGTCGTTGCTGATTTGAGACGGCATCCAATGTGCCGAGACAAAGGGGGTTAAGTACCAAGCCGTCCCATTATCCCGATTTTCCGAAAGCATAATGTCGTAGCCTAATCCTCCCCAGAGACCAAATGTGGAGTTTGAGATGGTGTCGACTTGCGATTGAATTGGAGGCCCAGGAAATGACGTGTCAGATGTCAGGTCGTTAGATATTGAGAGATTCAGTGAAGGGCCGACCAGCAGGTGAAAGTTTGGCGACCCGAGGTTGACGCGGAGTGCCGGTTCCAGCGAGATATAGCGGAGCGTAGCATCTACTGCGTTGCTGTCCCCGAAGGAAGCACTCCTGTCATCATAAGTTCCCCGAATCTGAAAGCCAAACGTGCCGGGAATATATTCGAAGGAGAACCCTCCGTACGGAGCAAAGCCAGAACCTTGATCTACTCCGGTTGGCAACAACGCCAAACCTTGTGTGAAACCGAGAATGCCAAGTGTGTCGAGGCTCGCCCGATTGTAGTTTACTCCTCCAAGAATGCCAAAACGCATTGGTGGTCCATTTTCCTGAGCAGATGCCCCTTGCGTCCAGAACAGAATGGCAATCAAGGTTGCGCCGAGAACTTTTATCTGAGTTGATTTCACTGTACCTCCTATTGAAGGAATATGCTGGTTAGCTAAATATTTGAATGCAATGTGGTCGGATCAACGACTGTGCGGGAACAAAGTTACGGGTTCAGGGGGAGAGAGGAAAAGGGAAAGGTACGGGAGAACGTAACGGAGAGAGAATCAATTAGATCGATTAGTGGGTTCCGTTCAGATACTTCACCAAACGAAGGCAGTTTCTGCTGTTCGATGTTGTGCCGTAGTCAACAGCATCCATCACAATGTTGATAATGTGCAGGCCGAGTCCTCCCTGACTGTGGTCACGAGCACGTTGCCTGATGTCGAGGCGAGGTAGGCGACCCGGCTGGAACTGCGTTCCAGAATCGTAGAGCGTGATCACAAACTGGTTGGAGTCTGTTGCAATCTCCACAGAGAAATTTGAATCCATTCTGTCACGATAGGCGTGCTCGATAATGTTTGCACAGGCTTCGTCGACAGCAAGCGCAATGCGAAAAGCCGTCTCGGGGTCGAACCCGAATCGGATTGCCTCCCGTTCGACGGCCTCGCGAACTACGCGCAGCTCTTCGGTTCGTGCTGGAACCGTGTGGCTGTAGCGGAGAGTGGTATTTGCGGGATTCTTCTTCATGAACCTGCGGTGCTATCCTCTACCTTCTCGGTAAATTTATTCAGTGCTTCCGCCCGGTGATCGTAGATCTCATAGAGCATCGGAATGCCGAGGAGATCGAACACGTTGAATACTTTCGGCGTCATGCCAGCAAGCTTAATATCCCCCTGATTCTCGCGGACATCTTCGATGAAGGCCATAAAAACTCCGAGGCCA
>JBFWSB010000326.1:0-5219 GCA_050248595.1 Kapaibacterium sp. (SeqCode) | reverse complement strand
GTAAAGCTTGGTGCTTCCTTTCTCTCGGCAACTGGAGAGAAGAAACGGGGAGTGTTCAGTAATGAGTTCGATGCCTATTTGCGTGAAGGATATGTAGAGGGAAATTATGAGGGGTTCACTGCATTCTATAATTGGGCTGACAAGAGATCAATTATTGATAGTGCCGACCGATTGCTCAGCACATCGATGAACTACGGTACTGGATGGTATGGAAAGCTTGGATATACTGGCGACATATTTGGTGTGACAGCGGAGTATAAAGACTATCGTTTCGACTTAGTTGATCCGCCAGATCGTGATGTCTCAACACGGCCAACTCGTGCGCTTCCGTTCCAGAATGGTCCTACGCTTGTACCAGAACATGATAAGACCCTCTTAGCTCGCAACCCTCACACGATTGATTTTAATGATGAACTTGGGTTCCAGCTTTCAGGACTTGTTGTTCCAACAGAAGATTTAACCATCAGTTTCCTTGCAACGGCTGCAAGTCGACACGCAGCATTTAATCCTGTGGTTGTAACCGATACCTTAGGAATTGAGTCTCTTGAATATCAACTTGTGGATGACAAGCGGCTTTCGTTCCCTGAGTTAAATGATGCACGATACTCTCCTTACTGGGAGATATTTGCACAAGCCGAATATCTGTTGAACGACGATGTCACCTTAGCATTTGCGCTACAACGAAAAGACAACGTCATCTACTATGACAGACTGAATGTAGCAGTACCATCGGCGACAGAAACTTATAAGACCTTTGGTGGTTTGGTTGAGTCGACGATCTCGCTCTCACAGGGCAACAGTCTACACGCGATTCTTGAAGCTCAACGAGTCTTTGACTCGAAGAAAATTTCTGAGCAAAACGATTCGCTCGGTATCAAAGAATTTGATGGAAAATTTATCAACACCCTCCTTACTCTTGAGTTCTCTCATTCTCCCCGATGGTCGGCGAATATGCGGGTTGAGTGGTCATCAACTGATAAGGAGCAGGGGGGGCGCCAGCTTTGGCCAGTTGTGGGAGGAACGTATCGCATTGGACGGGCGCATACAGTTGGAGCACAATATGGGTGGGAGCGTGGAGGTGTTGTTTGTACCGGTGGAGTTTGCCGGTTTATCAATCCCTTTACTGGATTCCGCCTGAATATTACCAGCAAGCTGTGAGAAAACAAACCGATCAACTACTACAGATACAGAAGAAGCTACTATAACGATAGAGGAGAGCACTATGAACTTTCAACGACTTCTTGGAACTATCGGAGCCTTCAGCCTGATATTCACCTCAATAGCCACGGCACAACACCAGCGGATTGTATTGATTGAGGATTTCAGCAGCGTCACCTGCGTCAACTGTCCGCAAGCTGCGGAGATCGTGACGAAGATTGCAAAAGAGAATCCAGAGAGAATTGTGACCATCCAGTGGCACTTGGATATTCCGGGACGTAACGATCCTTTCTATCAACAAAACAAACCACATAACGACACGAGAGCTGCGTACTATGGTGGCTTTAATGCTCTACCTCAGGTCTTTGTTGACGGCTTATCATCAGGGGCAACCAACGAAGCTACGGTGCGGGGAGATGTTAACTCGCAGTTGGATGAACCATCCCCAGTTGCATTAACTCTAACGCACGTTAACGACGGTGGCACTTATCGCGTTGGCGTAACGGCAAACTCAACCGAGGGTCTCGGGGATGGATATAAACTGTACGTTATTGCCGTAGAAGGACTTGTCGAGCGCCCAGAATCATATTTTTCCAAGAGCCAGCCCTACTACAAGGAGACTGCCTTTCATGACCTCTTCCGAACCTTTGTTTCGCCTGTTGAGGGTGTAACACTCAAGCTGAATCCAAAACAGTCGCAGACGTTCAACTACACCTACACTCTCGGTGATGACTGGGATCCAACGAAGATGTATATCGTCGCTTGGGTACAAGATGAGTTCACGAATGAAGTTGTTCAAGCAGGGTTCTCACTACGAACTGGTGCAACTTCAACAGTCACTGAACCAAATCCAATGGTTGGGTATAGTCTCGCGAGCATTATTCCAAATCCAGCAACCGAAGACGTTCGCATTCAGTTTACTCTCGGGAATGTTGAGAGTAGTCGGATCACACTCCACGACGCATACGGGAAGCTTGTATCCGAGACTGACTTAGGACGCTTAGAGGTAGGAGAGCATGGTATTGACCTTGAGACAGCAGAGCTTGTTCCCGGCCTCTACACGGTAACGCTGCACGCGGGTGAGTATAGAGCATCGCAAAAATTGATTGTGGTGAAGTAGGAGAGAGAGGCTTAGCTCAAACTGAAAAAGTAAAAGCTCAAAAGTAGAAATCAAATCAGAGTGATGAAAGAGGGGAACCGGCCTGTAGCACGGTTCCCCTCTCTCACGTTTGTGCCGATGGGCAGAGAGGCACTATCGGACACTCAATGCACTTCGGGCGGCGCGCAATACAAATTGCCCGACCATGCTCTGCCAGCAGATGGCTAAACTTGACCCACTTTTCTTTGGGAATGACTTCTTCCAGCTGCTTTTCAATAATGTCAGGGTTCTGCGAGTCGGCAAGTCCCAACAAGTTGCTAATCCGCTTCACGTGCGTGTCCACAACCAGCCCCGGCACACCAAAGCAATGTCCTAACAACACGTTTGCTGTCTTCCTACCAACACCCGGAAGCGTAGTTAGCTCTTCCATCGTTTGAGGGACTTCTCCTCCATGTTCTGCTATCAGTGCCTCGCAGGCTCCCCGAATAGACTTTGCTTTGTTCCGATAGAAGCCCGTACTGAAAATCGCTTGTTCAAGTTCTTCCACTGGCGCAGCGAGAAAGTCGTGCGGCATTGGATATTGCTCGAACAGCCCCGGAGTTATGCTGTTCACCCGCTCATCAGTACACTGCGCAGATAGTATCGTAGCAATCAGAAGCTGGAAAGGTGAGTTGTAGTGGAGTGCAATCTTAGCCTCGGAATATGTTTGTTCCAGGAGGTCAATGATTTCAGCGGCACGCTTGCGCGTTGCAGTACGTGATTCAGGCATTGCATAGTAAAGTTGATGGTAGAGACGATACTAATCTGTGAAAAAAGGATCGCCTCGGGCAGTCTCCTGCGAGGCGATCCTCAATTGCTGGAAAAGGTTTTGGAATCTATTCCGGAATAAAAATCCTCTGCCCTACTTGAATGCGGTCTGGGTCGCTTAGTTGATAGGCATTTGCCTTAAAGATTTCAGGATAGCGATTAGCGTTGCCCAAATACTGCGCGGCAATCTTGCTCAGCGTCTCTCCCGGCTGCACTTCGTGGAACTGTGCTCCGGTCGAGTCAACCTGAATATCTGCTTCCACGTCAGCAGGATTTTCACCACCGATCGCCTTAATCTTATCCCACAACAAATCCTTGTGTCCTTGTACCGGAACCGTGCCGCTGATCTTCAACTTCCCGTCGGCTTCCTCTACATTTCCGTTCTTGACATTCAACTCTTTGCCAAGCTCGAGAACTGGGTTATACTTTTCGTGTAATGACATATAATCCTCCTTCATTGAAAGTATGGTAGGTCTATCCCTGAAGATAGGAGTTCGCATATAAACCGAGAAGAACTGTCTCCTATTTTTTCTAAAGATGAATTGTCTATTCGGTCGCTGACATGAATTCACCAACCATGAAAATCACACTCTCACCTTGCCAATCTATGGGAAGGATTGTAGATTGATTCCTTCGCAGTTATCGTCACAGGGAGGAACCTACCAATGGCAAATTCGCGGGTTGATTTGTTGCAGGGAACACTCGACATGTTGATTCTACAGACCCTAAATGAGGGGAAAAAACATGGCTATGCAATCGTTCGGCATATCCAGAGCGTTACCAATGAAGTTTTATCCGTTGAGGAGGGATCTCTCTATCCTGCTCTCCATCGAATGGAAGGAAAAGGCTGGATTGTATCTGAGTGGGGCCTCTCCGAAAACAATCGTCGTGCCAAATACTATCAGCTAACCCGATCAGGGCGGAAACAGTTGGAAGAGCAAGTACTAACCTGGGAACGATTTGCTGAGGCGACAGCAAAAGTTCTCGGCCTCAGTGGGAGAGGGTCATGAGTTTTTCCAGTGAAACCGAATTCGATAATTCTGTAGACTCGGAGATGTTGGTATGATGCGTGGGGGAAAGATTCTTGGGGCACTCCGAAACAGTGCGCCATTTGCTTGGCTCCGTGCTGAAGAGGAGTTGGAAGAAGAGTTCCACTTTCACATTGCGATGCGGATTGAAGAGAACCTCCGCATTGGGATGTCTCCTGCGGCTGCCGAACAAGATGCTTTCTTTCGCTTTGGGGACCAAGAGAAACTTCGTAATGCCTGCCTTGAAGCACGGAGGGAAAACCTTTGGTACGTGACGTTCCATCTCCTTCGTACCTCTCTGATTATCGCTCTTGGTCTCGGCTCAACTCTTGCTCTCCTCTTCCTTGTGGATCGGGCAATGGTGCAACCTCTTGCAGCATATAGCAACCCAGATCGCTTGGTACTGATTTTGGGAGAACAGGAAGTTATCGGAAAAGAGCATGTTGGTGTTTCTCCTCTCGACTTCAAGGACTGGTCTGCTCGGTCGACAAGTTTTAGTGATATGGGGCTGTACTATTACCAGCAGTTGCCGACAGGAGAGATCGAGCGTCCCATCGTCGCAATGCGGGGTTCCGAAGGATATTTCAGGATTGCCAAACCCCGTCCTTGGATTGGCCGAACATTTTCCGCAGATGATTTTCTTTCATCGGCTTCACCTTCCGTTCTTCTTACCTATGATTTCTGGAAGGATGTTTATGGGGGGGAATCTTCAGTTCTTGGAAGTACGATTGAGGTAGACGGCTGTTCTCGTATTGTGCTCGGAGTAACAGACCCTGATTTTCAACCTTATGCGAAAACAGATGTTCTCCTTCCCCTCCCAGTAGATATTGTTCCAAAAAATCCTGCTGCAAGAGGCAATCGATTTGCGTTTGTGTTAGCCGAGCTACTGCCGGGGATATCCCTCCAACAGGCACAGAGTGAACTGAATTTGATCACGGCAGATTTGGCTGCTCGCTATCCCGCGACAAACGAAGGGTATCGTTGGGAGATCGAATCGCTGCAACAAGCATATATCGCTCCACTTGAGAAAGGCTTCTTTGTATTGCTCGGATCGGTGGCTTCACTACTGCTGATTGCTCTTATCAGTACTGCCCGAAGACTTCTTCCCATGTCCCGACAACAAGTTT
>JBFWSB010000325.1:0-5224 GCA_050248595.1 Kapaibacterium sp. (SeqCode) | reverse complement strand
ACACCACTCTCGGAAGAAGCCCTCAAAACGAATTCGAAGAAGAACTAAACGTAGCTGGAGTTGGTTGTGAGAGATGCCACGGTCCCGGAAGTGAGTATGTGCAGAGTAGAGTAATGAAAGACCCTGAGTTGATGCAGGCGTCTGGAGGATCCCCCGGTAACCTCAGCGACTGCTATGCGTGCCACGCAGAAAACCCAAACAAGCAAGATTGGGCGTGCCCATTTCAGGATGATACATTCGACGCTCAAATCGCCTGGCAAGAGATTGGACACTCCAGAGCACCAGTTGAGCTACCTAAGGATTCAGCCGTGGCTGATAGTCTTGATACTCCTCCTGGCAATTAGCATAGTGTAATATGATAGAGCAAAACAAACCGATCGGTCTCTTTGATTCAGGCGTTGGCGGGCTAACTGTTGCTCACCACGTAATGCAAATTCTCCCATTAGAGAACACCATCTACTTCGGTGATTCGGCCCGCGTTCCCTACGGCTCCAAGTCGACCGAAACTGTTCGGTTCTATACAAAGCAGGCGATCAATTTTCTTGAGAGGAAAGGCGTAAAACTGATTATCATTGCCTGCAACACCGCAAGTGCTGTAGCCTTGGAATATGCTTCTTCAATTGCCTCGGTTCCAGTTATCGGTGTTATTGAGCCGGGAGCACGTGGGGCTGTCGAGGCAAGCACTTCGGGAAGAATTGGTGTGATTGGCACACAGGGGACGGTTCGGTCTGAAGCATATCAGAATGCAATAACGGCACTCAACCCATCTGCCGAAGTCTTTGCTCAGCCCTGCCCACTTCTGGTTGGTTTCGCTGAAGAAGGACTGATAGATCACCCTGCAACCGAACTTATCGCTCGTGAGTATTTACAAGGTCTTCTGGAACACTCTATCGACTCTCTCATTATGGGGTGTACTCACTACCCTATTCTCAAACCTACTCTCTCTTTAGTGGCTGGTCCTTCAGTACGGCTGATTGATCCAGGATTTGAAACGGCAAAACATGTTCAGAGCATTCTTGAACAACAGAACTTGTTGAAAAGAGATAGCTCCCCTTCAAGCCACGAATATTACCTCAGCGATTTTCCACACAAGTTCGTTGAGATTGGAGAACGCTTCCTTGGGAGTGAAATGAACCGAGTAGAAAAAATCTCGCTGGAAAGTCTCAACAGTGGAAAGAAGTAATCGAATAACTACCAAGAATCTCAAAGGAGTAGTTGAGTTACCCCGGACTGAAACTTATGAACTCTGAATTTTTACTTTTGAATTCCCTCTCTCACAAATCATACTTCTTCCGTTTCCGCCACAATGTTGCCGGATCAATGTCGAGTTTGCGCGCAGCCTCTTCGTAGCTCTCCGATTCGGCAATCACTCTTTGGATATGGTCGCGCTCTACTTCTTCAAGACTTTGTGGTGGAGCTTCATCCGAAAGTTCCTGAAAGTCCTCTGGCAGATCGTCACGCTCAATCTCCTCGCCACGTGCTAAATACATTGCTCGACTTATCACGTTCTCCAACTCACGCACATTCCCCTTCCAATGATACCCCTTCAGGGCGTTCAGTGCACTACTCGATAGCCGAAGGTGGGTTCGTTCTTCTGAAGCATATTGTTGAATGAAGAAGGCGGCCAAGAGTGGGATGTCATCTTTGCGCTCTCGCAGTGGCGGGATTTTTAACCGAATAGTGTTCAGTCGGTAGAAAAGATCTTCGCGAAAGCGTCCTGCCGAAATCTCGTCGATTAGGTTTCTGTTGGTTGCCGCAATCACCCGCACGTCGGCCTGCTGTGTAACGCTCTCTCCGAGCCGTTCAAACTCACCACTCTGCAACACACGCAGGAGCTTCGCTTGGAGTTGTACCGGCATCTCACCGATCTCATCGAGAAAGATTGTCCCACCATCGGCAAGTTCAAACCTCCCCTGACGATCTTGGTGTGCCCCGGTAAAAGCACCTTTCACGTGACCGAACAACTCAGACTCTAACAGATTCTCAGGAAGTGCCGCACAGTTAACTTTCACAAAAGGTTTGCTGGCTCTCTTACTTTTACTGTGAACTAACTGAGCAAAGAGTTCTTTCCCGGTTCCACTTTCCCCCTCAATCAGTATCGACAACGGGGTGTCTGCAACTCGTTCTGCTAAAGCAATCAGTTCAATCATCTTCGGGTTCTGAGTGATGATACTCACCTCCCCCTCCTTCAACTCTCTACTCCTGAACTCCTCCCTCCGCTGCTTCTGCACGTGGTGTTCCTCTACACGTGCAATGAACTGCCGCAACTCTTCAAGATCAAACGGCTTTTGCAAATAGTCGTAGGCTCCCTTCTTAATAGCGTCAACCGCCGTCCCCACTGTGCCGTGGGCGGTGATAATCACGGTCGTAATCTGCGGTTGCAGAAGTTGTATCCGACGCATTAAGTCGATTCCGTCGATTGGATACATCTGCAAGTCGAGAAAAGCAAGGTCGTAGAGCCGGTCGTTGCGTCGGGCAACGTCGAGTGCCTCTAAAGGGCTGGAGCAGGTATCAACCTGGAAGTTCATCGACTCCAGACAAATTGAGATTGTCCTGAGGACATTTGGCTCGTCGTCAACAAGTAAAACGTTCATTGGTCGATCCCCAATTGGTGGCTACTCCTATGCCCCTTCGGTAAGGTTTGCAAGGGGTATTCTAACAGTAAAAACCGATCCCTCATTTAATTCACTCGACACTACTATCGTCCCGTTGTATTGCTCAACAATCTCACGGACTACGGCAAGACCAAGGCCGATACTCCCCGGACGTTTCTCCCCACCTCGTTCTACTTGGTAGAACTTCTCAAAAATCATATCGACGCTATCCATCGGAATACCGACACCAGTATCCTTCACTACAATCGTAAGGTTATAATCCTGCAGCGTAGCCTCTAACCCAACAGAACCACCCTCACCAGTATACTTTATAGCATTGCTCACAAGGTTGTTCACAATCCAGCGGAAATGTTCCGGTTCTGCAAACAGGTTCGGAAGCCCGGTATCGAGACGAACCTGAAGGTCAACTCCCTTCTCCTCGGCCATAAGCTGGTGAGGTTTCACAACATCCTGAACAAGTTCTTCAAGGTTGAACGCATCGGGAGTGATGTTTTTTCTACTCCGCTCAAGTCGGGACATTTCGAGGATGTCGTTAATCATGGTGGAGAGTCGGCGACAATCATCTTTTGCGTTGTCGAGAAGTTCTCGTTGCCGCTGGTTAATCTCACCTAAAATTCCCTCCCGAAGAATATCGACACTCATCAGAATCGAGGAGACCGGAGTTCTGAATTCGTGTGAAATCCTTGCAAGTAAATCGGACTTCAGTCTATCCAGTTCCTTGAACTCAGTTACGTCGGAGAAGATGGCAATTGCCCCACCAACACCACTCTCGGTTCTAAGGGGAATCACTTGCACAAGGTAGAACTGTTCCTTCCCCTCAACTTCTGTCATCCACGTTGTTGACTCGTGCTCCGATTCATCAACCGAGACTCTCCCAACTACAGAAGTCAACAACTCTGAAATATTCCCCTCATCACCCAATTCGGTTACAGCAAGCCCTTCAAGGTTGGTGTGGATTGGCTTGCGAAGCAGTCGAAGTGCCGAGGCGTTCACTAAAAGGATGCGGAGTTCATTGTCAACAACAACAATCGGAGTTGTGATGCTCTGCACAATTGTCTCGGCCTTTCTCCTCTCCAACAAAAGGTTCTCTAAGTTCATTTTCTCATATCGGCGCAGTTGCTCTACCATCCGATTGAACTCGAAGGCGAGGTCACCAATCTCATCTGCCGAGGTGATGTGAACTTTCTGTGCAAGCTCTCCCTTGCCGACATTCTTTACTCCAAGCCGCAACCGTTCAATTGCTCCAACTGCCCAACGGGAGTAGACGCTCCCACCGATAATGCCGATGAAAGCTGCTACCAACGTTCCGATACCAACTGTCAACAATGTCTGCCGTAGTTGGTTGTTCAGAACCTCGAGTTCACCCGAAATATCTTCTTGACTGACTTCGGTAAGAGCCAAGATGTTATCCTGCACTTCACGGTTCAGTCTGTAGAGTTGTTCAATTGAATCGCTCCCCCACTTATTCTGCTGAGCGAAGAGTCCTTCGGCAGCTGAGTTGAAGCTTTTGTAGTTCAAGCGGATCTTCTCTACCTGCTCTGTATCGCCACTGTAGAATTCGTTGGCAAGTCGATCGAGTCCGTTCAAAAACTCGCGCCGCATGATGTTGAACCGTCCTTGCAACGAATCGGACCAACCAACTTCCGCAACTTCAGTTAGTAAGAGGAACTGGTTTGCAACCGAGCGCGCAAGTAGGTGACTTCCGGAAGTTGCCCGATAGTTCACCGCCACGCGTTCGTTTACTCGCTCACCTATGCTGGAGAAGTTGAAGATTGCCCAGAGGGTAAAGACAATGTTCACGGCAATTACGGCTCCGAAGCCAGCGAAGATTTTCGAGCGAAGTGTCGTGAACATGTAGTACTCTCCGAAGCTATTCTCGAATACAACCGTGGACTATGGGACAAATCGGGAAGAAGATATGCTCAGAGAAGCCGCTCCCCGAGAACCGAACGAACTCCCTCCAGAACTTCTCCGCTTGCCACAAGTTCCCGTGCGGCAACTAAGTCTTCGTGGAGTACTCGATCTTCTTCAAGGTGGGGCACTCTCTTGCGAAGCATCTGATAAGCTGGAATCAATCCTTTACCCGGAAGAAGTGGTTCGTGGAAGTCAATCCCCTGACAGGCACAAAGGTACTCGATAGATAGGACGCTCTCCAGATTCTCGGCAATCTGCAAGGCTTTTCGGGCGGCGATAGACCCCATCGAGTTATGATCTTCTTGATTTGCAGACGTTGGAATTGAATCGACCGATGCAGGGTGAGCAAGAACTTTGTTTTCGCTGACAATTGAGGCAGCCGTGTACTGCGCAATCATGTACCCACTGTTCAACCCACCATGCTTTGTCAGGAAGCGTGGAAGCCGACTAAGTGCACCATTTACAAGCCGTTCTGTTCTCCTCTCGGAGACGTTGGCAAGCTCAGATAAAGCAATGCCGAGGAAGTCGAGTGGGAGTGCCACTGGTTGACCGTGGAAATTCCCCCCTTCGATATGCTCTCCATCTTCAGCAAAGATCAGTGGGTTATCAGTTGCACTGTTAATCTCAACCTCGAGCACCGAGCGAACATATTCTATCGCATCTCTACTTGCCCCATGAATCTGCGGGATGCACCG
>JBFWSB010000324.1:0-5260 GCA_050248595.1 Kapaibacterium sp. (SeqCode) | reverse complement strand
CCACACCCGACCGGTTATCCCCTTCTGATGATTCTCGGGCACGTTGCCACGATTCTTATACCGGGACGTGACATCGTTGTGTTGAACATCTTGGCTGCACTCTTAGCCGGTGGGGGAGCAGGTGTATGGCACTCCTCTTCTCTCGAATTCTTGGGAGATATACCACGACTGAAGGAGGGGCAAAAGGAAGTAGAGCCAAGGGGGGGACAAATGAAAACGCTTGGGGAATTCCTCTTATCGCGGCCTCGGCTGCCGTTCTCGTTGCAACAACAACGGTTTGGTGGGGAGTGGGAACTGGCTTCGAAGCATATGCTCTTCACGCACTGCTCCTTCCGTTGGTGATGCTCACCTTCCTGAACTATCTCAACGGGGTTGCTCCCCAAAGTACATCGAAAAGCTCGACGACTCGTGCTGCCTGGATGTTTTCGTTCACTCTCGGTTTGGCATTTGCCAACCACATGACAACAATCATCCTCGCACCGGCATTCCTCTACCTGTTCTTTCGGACGGTTGGGCTAAACACCAAGGCACTGCGCCGGATTGGGGTACTCATCCCCGGCTTTATTCTCGGATTGCTCCCCTACCTCTACATACCAATCAGGGCTGCTGCCGATCCTGCGATTAACTGGGGGCGGGCTACAACTCTCTCCAGATTTCTGAACCACCTCACTGGTGAACAGTTCCGCGACCTCATGTTCGATTTCTCGGTTGCCGATAGCCAGCTTGGTTGGTACTTCTCTACGCTTCCTTCGGAGTTTATCTACATCGGATTGGCACTGGCCTTAGTTGGTGTTGTTCTCCTCTTCCGCAAATCGCTCTCGTTTGGCATCTTTACGTTGCTTCTCTTCCTTTCCTGTCTCCTTTACTCGGGGACCTACGCAATCAAAGAGATTGAACCATACTTTATGGTTGCCACACTCACCGTCGGCATTTGGGCAATGTTTGGTCTGTGGGAAGTTGGAGAGCGATTTGGACGAATGTCGGGAGTTGGCCTCGGGCTTCTCTCGGTAATTCTTGCCGGTGTTCTCCACTACGGGAAAGTGGATCAGAGTGATAACACGATGGTAGAAGATCTTGCCAGAAACATCTTAGAGCCACTACCACAGAAAGCCGTTCTTTTCACGACGCGGTGGGATATATTTTTGGCCGGTACAATGTACTTGCAGTATGCTGAAGGAGTTCGTTCAGATGTCTCTGTAGTCAACGTCGATATGCTGCACGACCGCGTCTACCTCAGTCAGGTTTTGGAAGAGAACCCAGAGTTCAAACTGGTGAACAAGCGCATTGTCGCCTTCGTTAATCAACGTAAGAAGATCGATCAAGGGATGGTGCAGACAAAGAAGGATAGCGTTGAGTACAGCCGACTCTTCTACCGAATGGTGAACGGTATCATCACCACAAACCAGCGTCCAACCTTTGTGACGTGGGAAGTTGATACGCTGATCGGATTCGGTTGGAATAGAACGCCAGTTGGCCTCGCCTACGGCTTGACACCTGACTCCACATACTTAGCACTGAAGCCTCGGGAATATCGCTATCGACTACCGGCGAATCGGATGAATCCAGACGTAATGAGCAGTGCCATCTTCTACGCACGTGCTGAGCTTGCCCGCGGCGCTTATGAAGCTAAGTTCGGTAAGGGTGCAGAGGCAAAATTCTATCTGGAGAGAGCAAAAACGTTCGATCCTAATGTTGAGTTAGAAGATGTGCCGCCACTACCAATGGGGAATCGAAAGTATATGGAGGAGGGAATAAATTTCTTCCAACGTCTGCAATGACGTTCGGAACAATGGGCTAACACTACAACACTACAGTGTAGAGCTTTGATAGATAGCACATAAGAGAAACGCAGTTCAAACTATGTACAGTACAGAATCGAACCCTGAGTCCTTCTTTGCGCTGAACATCGCTACACCTAAGCGTGTGGCAGTTGGGGTTGGACTCATAACGTTCTTTCTCTACAGATTGACTTCGGCCCCAACGTTTGGCTATATCGACGATGGTGAGTTGGCGGCGGTAGCCTCTACGCTCGGGATTGCTCACCCGACTGGCTACCCACTGATAACATTGCTCGGCAAACTCTCCACGCTCCTTTATCCCGGACGAGATATTGTTGCGTTGAACGTCCTATCCTCACTCCTCGTAGCTCTCGGTGCTGCCGTGTTGACGTTGCTCTTAGCCTATCTGCTGCAAACGATAGGTCGTGATGAAGATGGGAAGAAGGGGAAGGAGAGAGGCAAAGTAAAAAACAAGAAGAGGGAAAATGATGAACCGAAAGAAGGGGGGGCAGCAGTAAGGAGAATGTCTGATGGAGAAGTGAGTGTGCTGGCTGGACTTGGTGCGCTGCTTACAACAACAACAGGCATTTGGTGGAGACAGGGAGTTGGTTTCGAAGTCTACTCTCTCCACACACTCTTCCTTCCGTTGATTTTCTGGCTCTTCCTTCGCTATGTCGATCAGGAGGCTGCTCTGAGTGGAGGTGAAGAAGGGGGAGGGGATTCAAAATCTCCCGCTAACGGAGTTGGGTTTACCAAACGAGGCTTCCTCTTCGCTATGGTTCTCGGCCTCTCCTTCACGAACCACATGACCACAATTCTTCTCGCACCCGGCTTCTTGGTCTACTTCTTCTGGCGTATCGGGTTCCGAGCCGATTCCTTCCGGCGCATTCTCTACCTGATTCCAGGTTTTTTAGTGGGGCTTCTTCCCTACCTCTGGCTGCCGTTGCGTGCAGCAACTGATCCCCGGTTCAACTGGAGCAACCCGGAGACTTTCTGGGGATTTCGTCGCCACATTACCGGCGCGCAGTATGGTATCTGGATGTTTACCGAGCCACGTGTTTTCGCACAACACACGCAGGAATTCCTCGCCGGTATTTCGAGTGAACTCCTCTACGTTGGGTTGGCAATCGCTCTGCTCGGTCTCCTCTCGCTTCTGCGTCAGCATAAAAAACTGTCAGTGGCAACTGGTTCGCTCCTTGCAGTAGCAATGCTTCTCGGTCTCTTCTTCAATGGTTCTAACGTTCTCACAGTCTTGCTACCCTTCCTTCTAATTCTGATTGCAATGGGGGTAGCTCTCTTTTACTTTACAGGAAAGAGAAGTCATCCAAAAACTCCAGACTCAACCTTTCTCCCAGTTGGATTTGGGGTAATGACATCACTGATCTTCCTCACAACAATTCTCTACTGTGGGGGGTACAGCATTCTCGATATTGAGCAGTACTATCTCTCCGCCATACTCGTTCTCGGCATCTGGATTACGTTCGGACTACGATATGTAGCCAAGTTGGTAGGGCGTTCCTTCTTGCTCGGCTTTGCCGGACTTCTCGCTGCTGCCGTGATTCTCTTCAACTACGGCGAATCGGATGAAAGTGGAAATTATCTGGTAGAAGATGCAACAGTGAATATGCTGGAGACATTGCCGGAGAATGCTATCATCATTTCAGGTCTTTGGGATTTCTGGCTTGCAGGGAGTTATTACATGCAGGCTGTTGAGGGGATGCGGCCAGACGTGACAGTGGTCGATTTCAATCTTTTGAAGTATGGTTGGTATATCGATCAGTTGCGGGCAAACTACCCTGAGTTTATGGCACTCGTAAAAGAGGAAGTGGATCTCTTCCAAGAAGAGCAGTACAAGTTTGAGCGTGACCTTCCCTACGATCCAGCAGTTATCGACCAACGCTATCTCGCAATGATCGACGCGATGATCCGGGAGAATCTCGGCACGCGTCCAGTGTTGCTCACTTTTGACATGAACGAACGAGACCAGTACGGCAACCCCCGATACGGGAGAGATTGGCCACCACCAAACAACCGTGTCCCCTACCAGCTTGCTTACCTGATTGTACCTGACGGTACATATCTACCGCAAGAGTTTCCCAACTGGAAGTTCCGATTCTGGGAGGGAAGAGTTGACCCCTATGTGGCGAACAGCTACAAGTGGTACGCAACCAGTGCAGGCGACCGAGCAAAGTACGAGGCAATTCACGGCAACGACTCACTTGCACGGCGATATATGGAACTTGCCCGGACGTTCGATCCGGGGTGGGGAGAGAAGGAATACGAGAAAGTACGAGATCACTTGCAGGATGGGCGGATTGTCGAGTGAGGGGAGAATGCGGCTCGACGTTACTCGATCTCAATATCCCCATACGTGCTCAGGTGATTCTCCCCCTTCGGCGCATCAACGAACGTGGCTGTCACTCGGTAAAGTCCTGGACTAACCTTCTTCCCGTCACTATCTGTTAGATCCCAGGTAATGGAGTGGTTCCCATTTTCCAGTCGAAGACTGAAAATTTGCTGAATCTTCTCCCCTTCTTTGTTCACAACGTTGAACTGAACGTCAGCCGGTACTTCGAGTGAAAAGACGAAATTGATTTTTTTCTCAGAGCTGACTGGATTGGGGTAGGCTGGCTTTACTGAGAAGAAGGGCTGCCCTGCTCCGACAACTCCTTGAATCTTCCAGTCGTCAGGATCATTCTCAGCAACTGTTCCATCATCAAATGTTCGCGTGATACCGGAAATATCAATCTCGTCTGGACCAAAAATTCCACACGATGAGAGAAAGCTAAGGCTGAATAGCATCAGAAGAGTGCGAGTCTGTTTCATACGTTTTCGGTGAATTCAAAATTTAAAAGGCAAAATTCAAAAAGGAGAGAGTTGGTTTCCTCTCCATATATGCAAAATGAATTCGAAATTTAAAAGGCAAAATTAAAAAGAGGAGGGAGTGGGTTTTCTCTCTATAGATGCTGAATGAGTTCAAAATTCAAAAAGCAAAGTTAAAAAGAAGGTGGGTTCATTCGCTCTCTGTCGGTACTGAAGGAGTTTAGAATTTGTCGAGTCAGTACGTGAAGTATGGCGGAGAGACCATCTGCCCCTTGATATCTGCGTGCCGGAGTTCTGACTGCCCCGCAGGGGCAACCGCTAAGTGGCCGGGGATGCGAATCCCCGGAAAACGAAGCATTGAAATTCTAACGCCCCGAAGGGGCAGAATGAACGAGTGAAGAAGTCAAGCCTTCCGGCTCAGCCGCCCCTTCAGGGCGGAAAACTCAAAGAATGAACGCTATCCGTGGAGTGCAGCCTACGGCTTTCTCCACGGCCACACAACAATGCTCCCTCCGGGAGTGGCTCGATAACTCATTGCTTCATGCGCGAACAGCGTGATGTTCAAGAGTGGAATAGTCCCCTTCAAACCAGTCATGCATCGAAGAGAGTTTACTTCTCTGACTGCCCCGCAGGGGCAACCGCGATGTGGCCGGGGAGGC
>JBFWSB010000323.1:0-5266 GCA_050248595.1 Kapaibacterium sp. (SeqCode) | reverse complement strand
TGCTTCAGAATATACTGTTGCACAGTAAGGTCTATCTTAGGGTTGCTCGGTCGATTGCAGTCACCCTCTAATCTAATAGAGGTCTGCCGAAGAGTCTCGCAAGTATACCTATAGCAAGTCCTATCACTCAGCCGCAACGGCCAGATTACCTGCGGTACTCCCTTCGGCGGTTCTCGGATGCCTTCCGAAGGACATAGTCTTGGACTGCTAACTGCTAACTGCTAAAAAATACCTTCCTCAATCCCCAATCCGAAATTCGCAATCCGAAATCAAAAATCCGCAATCAACAGTTAGGTCACTCGCTTACTTCTACACCACGCCAGAAGGCAACGTGCCCTTTTATCTCTTTGGCTGCCTCCGATGGATCGGGATAGTACCAGACAGCATCTTTGTTATCCACCCCCCGTACTTCAAGCGTGTAGTAGCTTGCGATTCCCTTCCAAGGACAGGTAGTGTGCGTTTTACTTTCCCGCAAATACTCTTTGTTCACCGATTCCAACGGGAAATAATGATTCCCTTCCACAACTACAGTGTTGTCGCTCTCGGCAATCACTGCCTCATTCCAGATTGCTTTCATTCTTCTCTCCGATGTATTACATGAACTTCAATCACCTTTTCCGATTTCAGAGAAGATAACGCACAATCACCGTATGGCATACAGCCATTCACTCTGCAAACTAATTCGACCGGTTCTGGAACCTCCAGCGTTCATCCCTCCAATCCGCGTACAATTTCATCGAGCAATCGTTTGTCGATAGCGATAGCGCGTAGTATCATCCCCCTACCTTCTTCCCCTACCATTCTCTATAGCTTGCCAAGACTCCCATTTGGTTGTCTGAGAAATTCCGACCAAATTCAGATTGAACTGCAGAAGAACTCTCGCTGAACAGTCAGGATTATGAGCGCACTCGTCGAATTCCTCAACCACGGAATTCTCCCCTTTGTTGGAAGAGAACGAGAACTCGCCACTATTCTCAAATTCTCTCGGAATGCCCACGACGCGCAGGAACTGCGGGCACTTGCAGTTGTTGGCGAGGCAGGGAGCGGCAAAAGTCGATTGATCGAAGAGGCTCTCATCAAAATCCGGGAAGAGGGAGGCCTCCCCATTCACCTTCGCCTTTATCCAGACACTTCCCTCTCCGTTGTATCTCTTCTTGTTAGAGGATTGAATAGATCAGATGAGATTCGCTCTCTGCTCCGCAAGGAAATCCCTTCTGAACTTGGTCCTCTGGTAAACGCGCTTCGCCGCATATCGCGCCTTCGCGCTATCACTCTTCTTATTGAAGATATCCACCTACTGGCCGATAAAAGTCTAACCGAGTTCACCACCCTCTGCACTGCACTCGTTCACGATACGCTCTCAATAATCTACGCTGCCCGTCCAGTTGAAGGTGGAGGAAGGGGAACACTCGATCCATTCCTCGTCGACGTTATTAGCTTGCACGGTCTTGGAGAAGAAGTTGTTGGAAATCTGTGGGAGCAATTGCTCGGCCTCCCCCCCAACGCCGAACTTGCCCGGGCACTCCACGAAGCAACCGTCGGCAACCCACTCGCCATTCGATCTGCACTGCGAGGAACGTTGCGGGATGAACTCCATCGACTGCAACACGGCACAATGGGGGGACGCTACGCCGACGACACTCTGGCTCGACACTTTCGCCACGCAGCCGACCGCTTCAGCGAAGGTCTTGCCATTCACTTGACTCCTGAAGAACGGGAGGGAATAACATCTCTCTCTTGGTTGGGTGAAGTCTTCTCGGTTGAGGGAGCAACGGCACTGCTGAACGACAACTGCAAACAGTTGCTTGAATCGCTTCGCTTCAAAGGAATGATTGCCGAAACAGTTATTGCCGCTGAACCGGTACAGCTACAGCAAAGCGCGCTCCCCTTGATGGTCTTCACTCACTCCCTCGTCCACCGACAATTTCTTGAGAGTTCAGAGCCGAACGCCAACAAACTGATTTCTCTTCTCGGATCGGCTGCTCCCCTCTACTCCCATCTGCCGTTTGAACTTCTCCGAGAAAGAATAGGGTCATGTAAAGTAGGTGTCGACGAAGTAGTTGCTGCAATGCACCAAATACGCAACTGTGCCAGTTATGCGGATCACAAAGTAGAGTGGCCGAAAGGACTTGCACTGTTAGAGATTGCCGAAAACCTTTTTGCAGAGAATCGAGAAGCCTTCACGGAAGAGGATCGTAGATACTACGAAGCCTGGCTTCTGATGTACAGGACAGGATATTCTCGCAGGACTAAAGCAGTTCTCCCCGAACTGATCGCCCAATGCTTAGAACGTACCGAAGGAAGTGTTGGGAAGAGATGGCAGGAACTTCGGTTGCACGCCCTCACGAACTCGTGTATGCTGGATGACTCTCCACTCCACCTTCGCAACTGCTTGGACGAAGTGAAAACCATCGTCGAGCAGGAGCCAAGTATCAGGGATGTGCAGATCTTCATCACCATCCTCCGGTTGGTTGCGATATACGCTATCGGAAATAACGACTGGGAAATGCTTCGCGATATTGAGTCGGAAGTCTCTGCAAATATCTCTGAGCTTCTACAAAAAGATAAGCGTTGGGGAACCGATCACCTGCTGATAGCTCTCGCATACGCATACCAGACCCCTGAAGAGTTTCGGGAGAGAGAACGCCTCTACAGAGAAGTAGAAACTCCACACATCTGGCGAGATGTGCGCGCACTCTACCTTCTCTCACGCTGGCTACTCGACGCATTCTACACAGATGAATTTCTGGGACACATTGATGAGATGTTAGAGGTCTACCACATCCACAACTCTCAGTTCTACATTCTTATGAACACTGGCCTTCGGATCGTTGGCCGTTACATGGTCGAGACCACTCCAGAACCGGTTCTGGAACAGATAGAGAAGGTGTCGTTTGAAAGCAACGCTGGCATCTATTGTCGGCAATTCCTCTACACCGAGATTCGAGCTGCCGCACTGATGCGTGGAGAGTTGGAGATTGCGCGAAGCGTTGCCACTGAGACTCCTCTCGACTTAGCCTCAGCAATTCTCCTCAACCTCTCACCATTTCCTTCCCCATCAAAAGAAGAGGAGGTTCTTGATGAGATTGCAGAGAACGAGATGAACAAGTTGCTTCTTCAGGCATTCCGCTCAAGTGAAGAGGGGGATACGGCGACTCTTGCCAAACACCTCTCCTCCCTCTTCAAGTTCCACATCCTCCGCCAAAGCGATATTCTTCCGGCAATGGCCGGACTCCACATGGCTGAGCGGCACGGGATATTAGCATCTCAGGAGCTGGCAAAAGATAGTGTTCAGGTTCTCAACCACCTCCTCTCTTTCTTCGCCGACCCCAACCGCCGCATGGGTGTCCCGATAACGTTCTTACTAAAACGCTATGGAAAGAACCTTGATGCGATTGAGAGAAAAAGATGGAACGAGGAGAGCAAAAAGATTTTGATCTGGCGGAAGAAGTCTGAAGAGGGTGAGAAAGAAGAGGGCGTGGAGAAGAAAAGACTTCGAATGATTGGAGAGATTAGCATTGAACTGCCGGGAGAAGAGCCTCGACGGCTGCGGGGAGAACGTGTTTGTTCTCTCCTCGGGGCACTCGTCCTGAACAAATTGCTCTCCGGCTCACTCGATCAAGTTGAGTTTAATCGACTTGCAACTGGAGAGGATGACCCCGATCACGCACGAAAGATTCTGAAGGTTGCCCTCTTCCGCGCTCGGGAGGCAATCGGTTCAGAATCAATTACTTCGGATGATGGCAAACTCTCCTTGAATCTTCAGGAAATCCGTGTCGATCTTCTGGAGTTGCGCCAAGCACTCGACAGAGCAGACGATAGTCTCCGCAGGGGGAATCTTGTTCGGGCACTCCGCTCAGTTCGCGAAGCACTCGACACCTATCGGGGAGACGTTATCTTCCCTTCTCTCTACAATTCTCTCTTCGAGGCAATTCGAGATGAGTACGAAGCTCGGCTTCGGCACACAGTTGTAGCGTTGGGAGATAGATTACTCGAAGAAGGGGATCCACAGTCGGCAGAACGACTTCTCAGGGAGGGATTGATGACAATCCCAGTTGACGAGGAGATCAACGAGCTTCTCCGCGAAGCCCTCTCAGCTCAAGGTTTCTTTGCCGAGGCAGAGCGAGTCAGGTTGCGAGGAGAAGAATAGCCCCTCTCTTTTGCGCCCCCTTGCATCCACGTCGCTTGAGTAGGTGAGCAGACTCCATATCCCCATGCTACAGATCCATCCGTCAGACACTTTCACAAGTTTCAGGGTAACAGATGTGGAGAAGACCTTCTCTATGTCTACACATTTGCTACTACCATTCTTTAAAAATTTCAGAACTATGAATGATATTATCACGAAAGGAATTTCTAACGGAATCAGCTACGAAGCGTACAGAGAACTTATCGACACCCTTTTAGCTGAGGGGAAGGCAACTGGATTGGATCAATCCGAAAAGCGGGTAGCCGACACACGCCTGAACGTTGCCCGAATGAGAAGGAACGACAAGACTATTGTGATTCTCGATGAGGTACGGGAGGCACTCTCTTCTATCGACCGTCCACAAACGTGGCTAATCATCACAGAGGGATGGTGTGGCGATTCATCGCAAGTGATTCCAGTAATCAATCGAATGGCGGAGATCAATCCAGCCATTACATTGAAGCATGTGATGCGAGATGAGAATGATGACCTAATGAATCTCTTCTTGACAAATGGAGCGAAGTCGATACCGAAGATCATTGTCATTGATGAGGAGAGCCGAGAAGTCATCGGCACGTGGGGACCTCGTCCTGCCGAACTTCAAGCCAAAGCAATCGCACGAAAGAACGATCCGAACCCAATCTCAAGCCACGACTTCGCAATACAGACACAGCAGTGGTACAATGCTGACAAAGGGGTTAGCATTCAAAAAGAGTTTATAGAGTGTGTAGAGTTGAGAGTTCATAGAGTGTAGCCGCAAATCTTTAGGTTGCACCCGGATCGGTAGAGTGTATGAGTTCGTGAGTGTGGGAGTGTATAAGTTGAGAGTCCCCTTGGTGGCTTGGTGATAGTCCTTCATCAAAGATGATTTCAACACTAAGTCATCAAGGGCACACGGAGAGCAGATAGGGTGCTCTCACCCACTGGCACAATCAAGCATCTTCCACTATTCTTCTTGCCACTGCGACTTTTCTCATCGTCAGGACAATACTTGAAGATGCTCTTCTCACACTTTCCCTTGTTGAGCTAAGGAAGCAGACAAGAGATTCTTCGACAATCAGACATGAAAAAAATAGC
>JBFWSB010000322.1:0-5306 GCA_050248595.1 Kapaibacterium sp. (SeqCode) | reverse complement strand
GAAAAAGTTCAGTCACTGCCGGTTCGTTCGAAGTAATCTCTACGCGACGGTTCTCCTCCTTCCCCTCCAACGTCTTCGGGTTCGATGGGACGTTCGGAAGATTCTGTGATGTGAGCGTGATTCTTCCGGGGGAGACCTTCCAGACGTTTAGGAGATAGTCCTGAATTGTCTCGGCTCTACTCCGCGAAAGCCCACTATCTCCCTTCTCTACACCTTCGTCAGAGTTGCACCCGGTCAAGGTCAGCTTTGCGTTTGGATACTCCTTCATCCGCTGGCCGATAATGTTCAGAACGTTGTGGTTTACTTCGAGTGTTCCGGAGCTGTAGAGACTCTCCTTTCGGAACGATGCCGCCTCGGTTGGGGTAAGGTTTGCATATCGATTGGGAACGGTTGATGATCCCTACGCAAAGAAGATGTAGGCTAAGAGTGGATGTGCAATTGATGAGAGGAACTCCTCGACGCGAACTCGCGCAATTGGTTCTTCAACTCCATTCTCATCCAGACCATACGCTGTGATTGTTCCTGAGATTGTTGGCTCTGGCAACTCAAGCAGGTATCGCTCGGTGATTGTGGTCACCCGAAGAATGGTATCGCCGTCGATGTCTTCGGTTCGATTGAAGGTCTCAACCAACTGAAGGCGTGGCGTTGTAATCGGAGCCATCCGCGTTGTCGTATCGCGGGCGAAGAGGGTGTCGAACGTCATTAATAGAGGTCGGGGCGAATTCTTCAGTGCAAGCCCGAAGCGGAGGGCGTTCGGTTTCCAAGTCAACCCATCCACGAGGTCGTTCAGTCCGTGGGAGTAGGATATTTCTGGAACTAAGAGATATGTGCTTTTTGCCCCGAGTGGAATCTCGTAGCTGAGGCCGAGATTCCCGTGCAGGAGAAGTGGTGCGTTGTCTGGAATATCTCCCTCACGCTGATTGCGGAAGTTGCTCCGCAAATCGTTCCCAGTGGAGTCGAGGAATGTTCCAGAACCGGAGGGGGTTATCAGTTCTTCTCTTTGTTGGTATGATGCCGTGAGGAGCATTGCAACGGAAGGACCAGCGTTGACGAAGAGGTTGCCGGTCAGACGGAGTCTGATCTCTGGCTCGAATGTCACTCCGCCAACTGTTGCCTGAACGTTGTGCTCGATAGTGCCATCTACACCATCACCATTCACAATCAGGTAGACCGGTTCGCTTTCTGAGAGGTCGGCATCAAAGCTTCGATATCCGATCCGCGCTCCTCCTAACAGCCAGTGCGAGAAGGGAGTCTCGAAGAGAAACCCACCAAAGATGCCGGTTCCACTTCCACTGGTAAAGATCGGACAGCAGTTCGGAACGCCGGGGAGAGCACGGAAGTCAGTGCTATGTCTGTTTAACGCAAGTCCGCCATAGATGCCGTAGCGTGGAAACGTTTGTTCCTGTGCTATACCTTCCGTTGTGAAGAGAAGGAGGAAGAGTCCAACCAGTTCTACCGTGCGCTGTATCGTTCTCTTCATCGCACCACCTCTACTACCTCTGTGGCGTTCCCGCTTGCCGTCTTGAGTATCAGAAAATACCTGCCGGGGGGGAGGTCACTTAGGTTGAGCTGTGTGCTGTACGTTCCAGCCACCATCAACTCATCAATAAATGTTCTAACTATTGTTCCCTTCACGTCGGCAAGTCTTAGCAGAATCTCTCCGTCACTCGGTGCTTGGAACTCTGCTGCCAGATGTTCGGAACCTCGATCCAGACTGACCACCCGGAGTGCTGCCAAGCCATCCGGGTTCACGAGGCGTGCCCCTCCGGCATAGCAGAGATCGAGCAATCGAAACTCTCCATCTTCTTCCACAACAGTCAGGGCAGGAAGATCGGCCTGCGCGTTTTGAAGGTTCAGGAGTGTCGTAGAGTCGTTCCCGAGTGCTGCGCGGAAGCGGAGGAGGGAGAGAGTTGTGTCCGATGTAATCGGAGCCGATATGTGAATTGTCCGGAACCCATTTGCAATTGTTCCTCGCGGGAGTGGAGCGAGTGGATCCAAGAGGGTGACGTTGAACGTCAGGTCGACCTCGATCTTCGTTGCACCGGTTGCGAGCGCAGCAGAAGGATTGTTGATCGTCAACGGCACGTCGATAAACTCTCCTTGACGTGCCTCAACTTTTGGGAGTCTGATGGTGATGATCTCGCTGTTACTCCGAACAATCGACCAGACTGCATCGGAGATATCACTCTCCCCCGGATTTGTCGTTGGGTTCTGGTAGATTCGTGCGCCGTCGTTGCAGGCCACAAGTATGCGGCTGTTGTCTGGGCCAATATCTACACTGAACATGTTCCCCTGATGCGTTCCAACAACACGCTGGAATGCACCATTTGGATCGAAGACTTTTAAGAGGTCTGGCTGGCCGGCTGCATCGGAACCGACGGCGGCGATGTACGATCCATCGCTACTGTAATCTCCCCACCTCGCAAATCGTCCGAACGCATCGATTTGCAGCACTTCCGCTCCTGTTGCAGCATCCCACGTCCTCACTGTTCGTCCCTGCGTTAAACGTCCAGCCGTTGTGTCGTAGTCGTATCCAGTTGAGATGATTCTGGAGTCGTCCGTACTGAGCCGAACGTAAGATGGACGAAATGTTCTGGCGATGTTGAATCGCCGAATAGTGTCGCCAGTTATCGCGTTGGAGATTACACCTCGATCTGCTCCATAATCCCACCCAATAATAGTTGAACCATCCGATGTGTAGGCTCCATCTTCCATCAATCCGTACCGGGTTACATTCCCTGCCGAGTCAGAGTATCCGGCAAGGAGCGTGGTCTGCGATCCATCTGCTGTGTTGTAGACAAGTCCATACCGTTGGCCAGTTGCGAGAAGCCTGGTTCCATCTGGACTATAGGCGCAGGTGACAGTCTGATCAACTCGAGATTGAGGGCGAATCCACTCTCTGAGGAGCGCACCATTTAGTGTGCTGTAGATGCGGACGAAGGAGCCGATCATCCCCCCTTGAAGGGGACCAACGGCTGCGAAGAATTGTCCGTCAGGACTGAAGCGAACGGGGGAGAGTGGTTCTGTGAAGGAGCCGGGCGTTTCGGGAGGCTGCACTTGAAGGGAGAGGAGGAGAGCTTTCGTAAATGAATCCCAGATGAAGACATGTCCACTCCCACTTGTGGCAAGCACTTTCGTTCCGTCACTGCTGAACTCGGCATAGATCAAGAGTTCACGGGAACCGGTTGTGAATTCACTTGGGAAGTAGAGGATGCTATCTGATGTAGAGGAGGGAATGCTTACCCGAAGCAGTGCGCTGTCGCTCGGCAAGTTCGGCACGGGTCGCCACTGGTATTGCAGACCAGTAGCCCGGCTTGTGATTAGGTTCCAGGTTCTCCCTCGATCGACGCTGTACTCAAGCGTGACTGTATCGGTGGCGGCAACGCCACTCCACTGAATGCTGACCGTTCCCCCGACAAAAAAACTTTCCCCACCGTTCGGAGAGATAAGGCGGAGTTGCGCGTCGGCTAAGGTTGGTAGAAGTAATAGAAGGAGGGGAGCAAGGAATAGGCAGCTTCTGTTCATAGAAATCTTCTGCTATAACCACAGTGTAAATATCGTTGCGGAATTATGTAGCCCGACTCTCCGCAAGATATAACAGGGAGAGATGAGAGAAGCGAACAAATTTTCGAGAAAAATTTGGCCTCCTCCAGATGAAAAATGATTCTTCTCTTTGAGAGAAAAATCATTCATAAACGCCGAACCGCTCGGGAGGAGTCCATGCTTCCCGAGCGGTTCCGGTTGTCATCCTCGCGTGATGACTCCCTGAGTTTTGCCTGCTATCGTTTTACCGGACAATCGTCAGTGGTCGTGTTAACACTTCATCCCCAATTTGGAGCATGATGCGGTAGGCTCCAGATGGAAGAGTTGCCGTCTCAACGGAGAGAAGGTGTTCACCCGGTTGGTAGGAACCTCCATCAATCGGACGACTCACCTCGCCTCCTGTCTGGTCGACAATCGTCAGCGTTACGTTGGGTGCTGAAGAGAGTGTTGAGAACCTGACGGTACACTTCTCGCTCGTCGGGTTTGGAAAGACGTTGTAGAGGGCAATCTCTCTCCGCACTCCTCTGTCGGCAACGCTGTTCGTCCTCTCTGGAATTGTCATCGCGACTGTGTCGACGCAGATCACGTTCGTTGACGACTGCCACGTTGTACCGATCACTACCTCTACTGTTTGTCCCGGCGTGCCGTTCAACAGCGATATTGTCACGTTGGTCGACGAGTCGGGGAGTAGTGGACTCTCCAAAGTGTAGGGAGAGTTTGGAATCTGAACATTTGACGTCAAAGTTGTCATCAGCAATCCGTTGATTGCTGTTCCGGAGGTGTTTTTGATGCGGAGAGTCCAATCAACTCTGTTCGGGCTGCTCGGGAAGGTCTCGGCCTTCACTTCGTTTGCAGTGAAGCAACTCTCATCGACAACTCCACACTCTACGTCGAGTTCGTGCGAGAGAGGGCAGCGATTTCCATCCTCAAAAAATCCGATTGTCTCCATCGAGAGCACCTCATTCTTCACAGCCCCCGGTCCACTGACTGAGAGCGTTACCAGCCTACCTGCCCCCGGCGGTATCGGCTGCGCAAAGTAAACCGTTGCCGGTGTCACTGTCACCATCTGCCCATTGCTCGACTGAATTGAGGTAATCGTCAACGAGTCAAGATTTCTGTTCGATGTGTTGCTCAACCTGAAGCTCCAGGTTAAACCGCGAGGAGCGGTTGGGGCTGTGTTGCAGACAACCTCTTCCTCAAGAAAGTCGAAGCATCCGGTGAACTCTGGCTTGCAGTCGGGGAGCGTGAGGGTCAGGGAATCGGTGCAGATCACGTCGGTTGACGAAGCTCCGGCAAGTGTTAACTGAACGGAGATCGACTGGCCACTGATAGCTCCAGGGCCGGTGATCGGCACGGGGCCAATTACGAGAGACTCACCTGAGGCGATCTCTTTTCCGAGGTCAATCCACCCCGATCCAGCAACCACGCCCGACGATAGCGATGCCGCGTTGATCCACCTGACCGAACGTCCACTCTCATTGTGGAAGGTGAAGTTGAAGCTGAAGGCATCGTTGCCGTTCACCGGCGGGAGACAACGAATGATCTCATCGCTCAGACTGAAGCATCCCCACGAACAGACCGGTGTTTCTACCTCGAACGTCGTGGTGCAGCTATCTCCATCTTCGTTAGAGATAGTTGCAGTGAAGGTAACGAGCTTCCCTTGAAGTTCTGCCGGGACAATCATCTCCACACTCTGCGATGTGATGTCGTCCAAATCAAACTCACCCAAGCCAATCCGCCCATTAACGAACTCAACTTGATCA
>JBFWSB010000321.1:0-5294 GCA_050248595.1 Kapaibacterium sp. (SeqCode) | reverse complement strand
GTCGACACGCTCTGATGGGGGAGCGGATGAAGGGGGAGATCATGGACTTTGTCAACGACTTCGTTGACCGTACCCTGAACAAGCACTTCCCTGAAGAGATGCCGAAAGTGCTCGACGATATTAGAACAAAGCTTTTGATCGATATTGATGTGCACGACCGGGAGACTGCCGAAGAGGTTGGCAGAGAGGCTGTGCAAGAGAAAATCATCGCAACAGCGCATGAGTTCTATCGGAGGAAGGAAGAGCATCTCGGCTCAGACTTCATGGCAAACTTGGAACGCTACGCAGTGATTCACATCATTGACGATAAGTGGCGGGAACATCTCCGTGAAATGGATGATTTGAAGCAGGCAATTGGCCTGCGTGCATACGCACAGCGCGATCCACTTGTTGAGTATAAGAAGGAAGCCTACGAAATGTTTGTGGAACTGATTGCCGATATCAATGCGGAAATTGCATCCTTCGCGTATCGGTACTTCCCACAAGCTCCGGCGGCGGCAGCCGATCCGAACCGCTCGCAACGTCGCCGTCGTGGACTCTACCCGACAAAGCGGGATCGTCTCGATGGTGATGGAGGGCGAGAACGAACCGAGCGTAGGCTGAGCTACAACACAACAAGTTCTACAAGCACCGGTGTTAGTGGAGATGCAAACGTCTCCGATCCGAATGTTGCTGCTGCAACTGGTCAGGCGGGAGATAATAGGCAGGGAGCCGGGGCTACCGTAACAACTGTAGTGCGCGAAGAGCCAAAAGTTGGACGGAACGACCCCTGTTGGTGTGGTAGCGGCAAGAAGTACAAACATTGTCACGGCAGATCATAGATGCCAAGTATCGAATTCAAAGGCGTCTCATGAATCTCTCACGATTCTTGGGACGCCTTTCTTCTGTTTCTCTGCGATTCGTAGATTGAGGGCTGTTCAGATTCATTTAACCCGATTTCGTATGTCCACATTCAATTCAATTCGGACTCTCCTTCTCAGCATAACCTCTTTTCTCCTCCTCCTGTTGATAGGTTGTGGTGGAGAAGAGAGTGCCGAAGGTGTCAACTTACGCTTTGCTCACTTTTGGTCCGAACCATCGCAAAAGGAATTGCTGCAAGCACGCATTGCCGAGTTTGAGGCGCAGAACCCCGGAATCAAAGTCGAGCTAATCGACATGAACTGGGGGAACGGAAAAGACAAGCTCTTCTCCATGTTCAATTCTGGGCAAGCGCCCGACGTGATTGAACTTGGGAGTGATTGGGTTGCGCAGTTTGCCTCGGAAGGTGTTCTCCTCGACTTAACGTCGATGCCGGGGGATTCGCTCGGACGGTTCCCAAAGGAGTTCCTGACTCCTGGCACGTGGGATCACGTAGTCTACGCTCGGCCCTGGTTCGTTGGCACACAAGCGATGTATGTCAACAAAGGACTGCTGAAGGAGGCTGGGGTAGAAGGAGGTACGTTTAAGAGTTGGGATGATGTGCTCAACGCCGGTGAGCAGGTCTCGGCAAAGTTTAAGGAAGCTTCCCCACCTCGATTTGGTTTCGGTGCGGCAGTAAACGACGAGCATCGCGTGTATAAACGGATTCTCTCCCTCTTCTGGTCGAACGGGGGAGAAGTGCTCGACCCAAGTGGAATTCCACACTTGAACTCGCCAGAAAATATCGAGGCACTCGAACTCTACCTTACTCTGGCGCGCAACGGTCGATTCGATCAACAACGGCAAATTGACCAACTCTTCCTGAAGGGAGACATTGCCTTCTGGGTTTCAGGTTCGTGGCTGATGGGGCAGATCACAAAAGAGAACCCTGATTTGGACTATGTGGTGATGCCTCTCCCAACCTTTGGTGAAAAGCCAGCCTACTCATTCGGAGGTGGAGAGTTCTTGGCAATTGATGCAAAGACGAAGCAGAAAGAGGGGGCACAAAAACTGGTCTCCTTTCTCACCTCTGCCGATCAAGCACTCGCCTTCTGCAAAGGTTTGAACAGTGGATATATTCCAGCTGACCTTTCTGTTGAGAAAGATCCATTCCTCCAAGAAGGACCACAGAAAGGATTTACTGACCAGATGAAAAACTCACGTTTTACTCCAATCCACCCGAAGTGGCTCGACATCGAACGCATCCTCGAAGAGGAAATTGCCCACGCAGTGTTGGGTGATAAAGAAGCTGCCCAAGCATTAGGAGATGCGCAGGCGAGAGTGAGTGAAGAGCTTGCTGGTGGTAAGTAGAGATAGATAGCAGTTAGTAGATAGTAGTGAGGGGTAGAATTGAGGCTATCCGTTTTTGAATTTTGAAATTTTCCTTTTGAATTGAACTGAACTATGGCTTGGAAATTTTCGACGAAGGCGATCCATTCGGGTCAAGAACCGGAAGAAGTGACTGGAGCGGTGAATGTGCCGATCTTTCAAACTTCAACCTATGCGCAGCAGGGGATCGGCCAGCATAAGGGGTGGGAATATTCCCGCACACATAACCCCACTCGGGCCGCGCTCGAAACCTGTATCGCAGAACTCGAGGGGGGAACCCACGGCTTTGCATTCTCGAGTGGGCTTGCTGCTCTCGACGCGGTGATGCGCTTGCTAAATCCCGGAGACCATGTGGTAGCTGGAGATGATATGTACGGCGGTTCGTTTCGTCTTTTCGACAAGGTGATTCGGAAGTATGGGGTAGAGTTTACCTACGTTGACTTTACTAACCCAGAGAATGTGAAGGGAGCAGTTCGAGATCAGACTCGGATGATCTATGCCGAAACTCCGACCAATCCGATGATGAAGCTCTGCGATCTTCAGGCGATTGGAACGATTGCGCAGGAATCTGGAGCAGTCCTTGTTGTGGATAACACGTTCATGACACCCTACCTTCAACGACCCCTTGAGTTGGGTGCTTCAATTGTCCTTCACTCCTCAACAAAGTATATCGGTGGACACAGTGATGTAATTGGTGGTCTGCTGGTAACCAACAAGCCTGAGCTTGCCGAGCAGATCAGTTTCCACCAAAATTCGTGCGGAGCAATTCCTGGCCCACAAGACTGTTACTTGACGCTTCGGTCGCTGAAAACTCTTTCCGTCCGGATGGATCGCCACTGCTCGAATGCGCTCTTGATCGCCGACTATCTTTCAAAGAATGATGAGTTCCGAAGCGTGAACTATCCCGGCTTGGAATCCTTCCCTCAGCACGAACTTGCTAAACGACAGATGTCAGGTTTTGGAGGAATGATTTCTGCTGATCTCGGTTCGCTTGAGCGTGCCAAAGCCTTTTGTAAGTCAGTACACCTCTTCTTCTTTGCTGAATCTCTCGGTGGGGTTGAGTCACTTCTCTGCCACCCAGTTTCTATGACCCACGGATCCGTGCGCGCAGAAGTACGCGAACGTGTTGGCATTACTGAGGGTCTTGTTCGATTCTCCGTGGGGATTGATGTTGTGTACGACCTGATCGAGGATATTGAATCAGCTCTTGAAGCCGTTCGTGCTGTTGAGCAGAGGGAGGCGACACTCGATGCCTGAACCGATCAGGAAAGCAATCGTTGTCGGTGCGTCGTCGGGGATAGGGGCGGCAATCGCGAAGCGGTTGGCCGCTGATGGTGCTTACGTTGCAGTTGTAGCTCGGCGGGATGACGAATTGCAGAGACTCTGCGATGAGATCAATCAGGGGGCTGGCGAAGAACGTGCAATGCCATTTGTCCACGACGTTCGGAATCGAGATGAACTTCCCCTTCTTTTCCAAGATATTACTCGAAGACTTGACGGACTCGACACAATCTTCTATGCGGCAGGGGTTATGCCGGAGGTAGAGCCGAACGAGTACTCAACGGACAAAGATGCCCTAATGATCGAGGTGAACACAATTGGTGCGATGGCTTGGTTGAACGAAGGGGCAAAGCGATTTGAACGGATGGGAGAGGGAAGGCTTGTAGGGATTTCCTCGATAGCGGGTGACAGAGGGAGACGTGGAAACCCTGCATACTGCACGAGCAAAGCGGCGATGAACACCTTCTTGGAGTCGCTCCGCAATCGTCTTGAGGTGAAGGGTGTGAGCGTAACCACAATCAAGCCCGGGTTCGTTGACACGGTAATGACCAAAGGAAAACCTGGCTTGCTTTGGTTGATCTCTCCAGAAGAGGCGGCAAAGAAAATCGTGACTGCTTCGGTGAAAAACAAAAACACTGCCTACGTTCCCGGCCAGTGGCGACTTGTTGGTACGATTATTCGGTCGATACCTTCCTTCCTCTTCAAGCGGATAAATATCTGAGCGATACATTGAACGAGAAGATTTCCAATATTCCAAGCAATCAAGCAGGCTTCATCACTTCCCCGAAGTGGAAAGGGGAGGGCGTGTCGGGTATCTCACTTCCTACCGATCACTTGGAGCGAGTTGAAGGTTGGGGGATGAGTACGTCGTCGGCAGGTTATGTCTTTCGTCCCTCAACGTTGGAAGGTCTCTACGAAATCTTTGCGTTGGCTCGCAGAACAGGGCGTAGTATCGGGTTTAGAGGGGCTGGGAGAAGTTACGGAGACGCATCGCTCAACAGCGAGAACATTGTTCTGGACCTCACGCGGATGAACCGCATTCTCGACTGGAATCCCACGACTGGAATCATCAAAGTTGAATCTGGGGTCACGATCAAACAACTCTGGGAGTACATCTTGCCAGATGGTTGGTGGCCGGCGGTTGTTCCGGGGACAATGTTTCCGACGATTGGGGGATGTGCTTCAATGAACATTCACGGCAAGAATAACTTTGCTGTCGGTCCAATTGGAGATCAGATTCTCGAGTTTGAACTCTTGTCGCCCGAAGGAACTATCTACCGTTGCTCGCGCGAAGAAAACCCTGAGATTTTCAGGTCGGCCATCGGCGGATTTGGAATGCTCGGCTGTTTTACATCGATCACCCTCAAAACCAAACGAGTCTGGTCTGGACTGCTTGAGGTTGAGGCCGTAAACATTCCAAATCTTGAAGCGATGTTCACCTGTTTCGAGGAGCGGCTTAGCGGAGCCGACTATTTGGTGGGGTGGATTGACGCCTTCGGATCGGGAAACGGACTCGGACGTGGTGTTGTTCACGAGGCAAACTATTTAGAGCGTGGTGTTGACCCTGACCCAGCGCAAACAGTCCGCATAGAGAATCAGCAATTACCCGATACGATCCTTGGCCTTCTTCCAAAGTCTATTCTCTGGAAGTTCATGCGGTTCTTTATGAACAACGTTGGTGTGCGGTTTGTCAACCTCGCAAAGTTCTGGTCCAGTAAGTTGCTCGACCGTGGTGGAACGTTCCGGCAATCCCACGCTGCCTTTGCCTTCCTTCTCGACTATGTTCC
>JBFWSB010000320.1:0-5363 GCA_050248595.1 Kapaibacterium sp. (SeqCode) | reverse complement strand
TGTGCTCTTCCGATCTTGGATGTCGCTGACGATCGGAACGTTGACCCCTTTAACGATCTCACCGATAGCCTCTGCTGCATGTTTGTCGTTGACGGTAACCCGAACAATGTCAACGCCAGCCTCCTCGCACCGATTGATCTGCGCTACCGTCGCCTCTACGTCGGCCGTCTTCGTCTTCGTCATCGTCTGCACCGAAATTGGGGCATTCCCCCCAACTGGGATATTCCCGATCATTACCTGCCGAGTCTTCCGCCGTCTGAAGGGGGCCACAATCATTGGCTGGTGGTCATCGGCTCCATTTGCGGCTGAGCCGTTGGCTCCGTTTGTGTTGAGAACGTCAAGGTTCATGGAATCAATTCAAAATTCAAAAGTAAAAATTCAAAAACAGAAACTGGTAGCCGCACCTCTTCATGGTGCGTATCGGGCGAACGTGAGTCAATTCAAAATTCAAAAGTAAAAATTTAAAAACTGAATGAGGGTAGTGTAATGTTGCAACATCTCGACCTTCAAAAGTACGGCTTCAGCCTTCAAGAGGATGTGAGGATGTTTCTTCGGTAGCCCTCCTCGCCTTCCCTCATTTTAAATTTTGAATTTTTAATTCCTCATTGATTTACTCGCCTCGACCAGCAAGGCTCGCTCTTCATCAGTCAGGCTCTGGTAGCCATGTTGTGAAATCTTATCCAATATTCCGTCGATCTGCTCTTGATTCTCCCCGAAGTCCATCGAGATTGGCTGATGTCGTGGAGTCGGTGCAGGGACATCTCGGAATCGAGCGTCGATAATCTGAGCCGACTGGCGTTGGTCGGCACGGGAAACGGTTGTCGGTTTAGGGGGGGGGGTATAGGAGAAGTTCCCCTGCGATTTCTGTCCCGGCAATCTATTCGTGATAGCTGTCAAAAGTCCGGTCTTTAACAGAAGCAATCCCATAACTACTCCTCCCAAGTGGGCGAAGTGTGCAATGCCGTCATTCGGGTAAGAAACCCCTTGATAGAGTTCGTAGACAACATAGAGAATGGCTGCCCACTTTGCTTTCATCGGGAAGAAGAAGAAGAGGAGAATCAGGCGATTAGGGAACATTACGGCAAAGGCAATCACGACTCCCGCAATTGCTCCGGACGCCCCCACAGCAGGTGCAAGGTTCCCTTGCATTGCACCAATTGCTGTGTGTAGGAAGCTTGCTCCTAAGCCACTGAGAATATAGAATACTAAGAAGCGTTTTGTTCCCCAGATGTTTGCGATCTCAAGACCAAACATCCAAAGGATAAACATGTTGAGCAGAATGTGGAAGATATCGCCATGCAAAAACATTGTGGTGAGGTATTGCCATGGCATGAATTGTTCACTTCCAACAGGCCAGAGTGCACCGTAGTAGGTGAGGGGAGTATAATCGTATCCATATACGGAGGTGGTGGGAATTATTCCGGGGAGAAGAAGTTTATCTAACGCAAAAACGATGATGTTGATTCCCAACAGCCACTTGATGACTGGTGGAAAGAATTGTAAGCCTTGAGAAGGTCTACCGAATTGATATCTATTCATTGATGTTTGTTGACTTCGGTTGCGCGAATGCTTCGTTTTCAGAAAGCTGCCGGAAAGACGCCCGCCTCTGCACGGTATTTTCCGACTCGAAAGGATGTGGCCTACGCCGAATCTTTCCCCAATGATACGGGTGGAGGTGTAACAATTCAAGGGAAGAATTTGTGCCTCGGTGGGGGAATGTTTGAGCATCTACCAACGTTCGATAGAGATTCTTTCCTGCCAAGGCTCGAAGGAGGCGAAGCAATGGCAAGTCTTTCCTTTACTGCGCAAAAGTGAGGTGCGTCCGAGAGTTTCAACAGTTCACGTATGATCAGAGAACCTCAGTTCAATTCTCAAAATGATCGGTAGATAACCATCCTGTTCCGTCTCGTGTAACCTCTGCACCCCCTTTTGTGTACATTCCCCCGCTACTTCCCGTGATGTCGGTTCCCGCCGAGATATCTCTACTACATCACATTGTTCCGGGAGGATTACATCCCGGAAGGAGCGCACATTTCATGAAGCGACTGTTACCTGCTTCCCGACACGTGGGGAAATTACTTCTTCTCGGTCTTTTTACTGCTATTCTGATTGGCACTCTATCGGATAATCATCCAGAGCGTACAGGGATTATCACTCCAGAAGAGACCCAAATCGAGATTCTAAGTCGATTGGCCTCGGTCGACCCCAACTCTCCCGAAGCTGCGGAACTACGCAGAATGCTCTCCAAGGTTCGCTCGAAAGCTTCGGGTAAAGGAGCGGAGGAAGACCCTTCTGCTTTTCTGGAGGGGATGGCTGAGTTGAAAACGACTCTCAACGGAGAAACATACGACGTTGGATATCGTGGCGTAGAACTGAAGAAGGCAATTGCACGAAGAGAAGAGCTGAAAGGGAGGGCTGCCTTAGCTGGAGAGCAGCTTCCGTGGGTTGAGCGTGGCCCCGGCAATATCAGCGGACGTTCTCGTGCGATTGCACTCGATCCGAGTGATCCCTCAGGAAACACCTGGTTCGTAGCAACTGTTGGGGGGGGAGTCTGGAAAACTACAGATGGTGGCGGAACGTGGCAGGACAAATCGCCCGATATGACGACATATACGGCAATGACGATTGCAATCGCTGAGTCAAATCCGAACGTTATCTACGTTGGAACCGGCATGGGATATGGTCGTGTTGCAGACATTACCGGCAGTGGTGTCTGGAAGTCGACTGATGGGGGAGAGAGTTGGTTGCAGCTACAGAGTACGGCTGGGGGGCAGGTGCTCGGGGCGATCAACCGAATCATCGTCGATCCAAGCGATGAAAAGATCGTTCTCCTCTGTTCGAACAACAGTTTTTCTCACCTCTTTGCAAATCAAGGCGACCCTTCAAAAAAATCGGGAATCTTCCGATCTACTGATGGTGGTTCTTCTTGGAGCCAGGTCTTCAATCCAGTTGGTGTTCTCCCCACAAACACCGACAATCGGATTCAGCAGATTATCGCTACACCCGGAAACTTCAACGTGCAGTATGCAGCCGTCAACGAAGTCGGCGTCCTGAAGTCTACAGATGCTGGAAAAACTTGGAGTGTCTCCGCCAACAACTTCGCTCTCCCTTCAGATATTGGAATACCAGCAGGTGGGTGGACAGGATTGGGAGGGATTAGCGTTCGAACAGAACTTGCAGTTTCGCAGACTGACCCGAATCGGGTCTACGGTGCAGTAGAACGCCCGAGTGGTATAGCTGACCTTTTCGTGTCTACCGATGCCGGAGCAACTTGGGTTCTGGTAAACGATAACGGAAACGACCCGAACTGGTTCAACTCGAATGGTGCTTCAGGTGCTGTCGCCTATTCGGCAGGCTGGTTCGATAACACAATTACTGTAAGTCCATACGATGAGAACGAGGTAATTGTTGGAGGTGTTAATATCTACAAGATAACCGTCGACCCTGCTACGAGTACCCGCACGACAGTTCCCCTCACGTGGTGGACTGTGAACCAACAAGGGATTCCACAAATACATGCCGACCACCACTTCTTAGTGACAATCCCGGTTGATGCGTCGTCGAAAACGTATCGCATCATCGACGCAAACGATGGGGGAGTCTCTCTCTCTACTGATGCCGGAGTATCGTGGAGACAGATTGCCGGGGGAATGCGGACATCGCAGTTTTACGGTGTAGATAAGAAGCCGGGGGAGAATGCCTATATCGGCGGGATGCAGGATAATGGTTCTTGGTTTTCACCAGCGAATCCTAACCAGTCAACATCTTGGAGTTTTGCAGCCGGTGGAGATGGGTTCGAGGCGGTTTGGCACTATCACGATCCAAATAAGATGCTCGTTACGCAGCAGTATGGCAACCTGCTCCGAAGTGACAATGGAGGGCAACTTTGGACGCTAATTCCGGCAGCGAAAATCAACAGTGGGCAGTTCATCACCAAGATGGCAAACAGCAAGGCCGACCCAAATATGGTCTACACACTCGGTCCCGGCGGGGTAGGGCGTTCCGATGACTTCGGGTTGACTTGGCAATACCTTCCTCTGCCACAGAACTGGGTCGGTTACCGTCCTTTCTCAAATATTGAAGCCTCGATTGCCGACCCATACACGGTCTGGATCTCATCAATATTGACAAATGATCGGGTTACCGGAACACCGGGAGGCGTTCACATTTCGCGGGATGGTGGATTGAGCTACACGAACCTTACAGCAAATCTTCCACCAGGACTTACCGAGGCTTCGGGCATTGCAACGCATCCAACCGATCCGAAGACGGCCTACCTCCTCTTCGCCACTCCGGGTGCTCCGAAGATTTTACGGACGACAAATTTGGGAGAGAGCTGGGAAGATATTTCTGGTTTCGCTGGAGGGAGTGGAACCAGTAGCAGAGGCTTCCCTGATGTAGGAGTGTTTAGCCTCTTAGTGATGCCCTACAATACCGACGTGATGTGGGCTGGAACAGAGATTGGTCTCTTCGAGACAAATGATGGGGGAGCAACCTGGGTCTATGCCGACAACGGTTTCCCCCGCGTGACTCCGTTCGAGATGAAGATTGTCGACGGACAGATAGTAATTGCCACGTATGGACGTGGTATCTGGACGGTTGACTTGCCGCAGCTTGCGAACTATCGTCCACCTGTGGTAACACTGATTCCACGACTGGAAAAGTTGGCGTTAACACCTCAGGGAGTGATTGACGTGATGGTTGATCTCCCCTCCAGCTACGATTCAGCCAACGTGACCGTCGATGGAGAAGTGATTGAGCGATTTGATGAGAATGCAGCACCGCAAAAAATGACAGTTACGTACCCTGCACCTGCATATCGTTTCTACACAGTGAACGTTGCTGCGTGGAAAGATGGGCGACAGTTTACAACTGCCCCCAAACAGGTGCTCGGATTCCCAACGACTCCACGCTCTACCTTCGCTGCCGATTTTTCGCAACCGGAAGATACCGTTGACTTTGCTATGTCAGGTTTCGGTTCTGCACAACCGGCAGGCTTCAGCAATGGCGCACTCCACACAGCCCACCCATATCCAGTGGCTTCGCAGATAATTGCACTACTCCGCTATCCGGTGCGCGTTGAGGCCGACCCAGCAAAGGCAGTGGTGAGCTTCGACGAAGTGGTGTTAGTCGAAGAGGGGACTGGAACGTGGCCGAATGCCAACTTCTTCGACTTCTGCATTGTGGAGGGGACAAAAGATGGCTGCACGTGGGTTCCGCTGACTCTCGGTTACGACTCGCGCGATCAGTCATCCTGGTCGGCAGCTTACCAGAGTGGGTTGCAGGGGAATGGGAACTCGACAACACCGGGGAACGAGTCGATGTACCTCAGGCGAAGAGTGAACCTGCTCGACTCGTTTGCT
>JBFWSB010000319.1:0-5388 GCA_050248595.1 Kapaibacterium sp. (SeqCode) | reverse complement strand
GTACCAGTGAACGTCCAGCACATCTATCAACCGCACGCCAGCAAGATCGGAACCGAGCTTCATCGCGTTCAAGTAGGCGTTGATATACCACTTGTAGTTGGCGTAGTCACCTGCATCGGGTGCTCCTTGAAAATCTTTCATCTCGGCAAACCCGTACGTCACACCACCGTAGACTTCGGCAGCCGGGTCGACACTCTTGATGAGGGATGCGAGGTTGACAGACATCTCGAAGATGTCAGCATATCCCTCTTTCCTCGGGTGGCAGCGAGGATGGATTTCGTACCAGAGTCCCGGCTCGTTGCCGATCCCATATCCCTTAATGCCAGTCTCGGTAGAGGCATCTCCATACTTGCCGATCAAGAAGGCGAGAAGCTCGTCGGTGTATACAGCTCCGTCACTCGTGTCGGGAGTTGTGGAGAAGGGAGCACCTTTGTTCAGCAGAACTTGCCGCCATCGATTCATATTGGGGACAGCTTCAGCCGGAGTGACAACTCCCTTGATGTCGCGCGCAACGTAGCCGAGTGGGAGCGTAATCACGGAGTACGTTCCCCCCTCAACTGACTGGTCGTGAAAGTCGGTGATTGCCTTGGCAGGTTTTGCCGAGGGAGTATAGTTGGTGAGGAAGGCATCGCTGATATGATTCAGGTTTGGATCATCTGTCCAGACCCCAGAGTTCGAGGCGTTGTTCTCCCAGTTGTAGGTGGTAAACCGATCTCCCCCCAACCGACGCGAAGCAAGGTTTGCCGCCGGGTTATTGCTGTTGTTGACTCCGTAAATCAGTGGACTGATAGGGAATCCGATTTCGGTGTCGATCGAGATATTTACGTCGATATTCTGTGAAGAGAGAACCGCCGGAAAGCAGGTGAGGGCAAGCGTCAGGATCAATCGTTTCATTGCTTCAATCATCTTTCTTTAAGTGGTAAGTTCCGGGCGCACCTACTAAAATAGGAGCACGACTGACGATTCGATTCACTTACGCTGACGATTGAGGAAATAATGAGGAAGAAGACCATTTTTTCCCAATCTCAACAAGTACTACCTAATGACGATCTGAGGAATGGCTTTTAAGACTCTCACACTTCAAGGCTTTCTCGAGGGAGGCTCCGTCGGCATGATTGGACGGGGTGAGTTACAGCCGCCAATTAGCCAATTCTGGGGAAAGACTTCGGGGGGAGATGTCCTTCGCATCCTCCTACTTGAGGGTGAAGCCGGAATTGGGAAGACAACGGTGGTACGACATATTGATCTTCACAATCAAATGAGGGGCAATACTGGACACTATGCCTACATCTACATTCGATTTGTCCCCGACGCAACCCACTCTATCCTCCCTCTCCTGATAGAAGGAATGAAGCAAAGCCACTCTGTTCACCGACTTCTCACCAACACTCCAGAAGAGACCTTTGCTTCGGTATGCAGTGCGCTTCGCCGCATCATTCGGCTCCGTCCCACAATCATTATCGTCGACGACCTTCACGAGATGGTTGGAGAATCGATTGCCGAGTTCGGTAAACTCCTCGACGCACTGACTGATGAACCGGTTGGCATTCTCTGCACTGCTCGCCCGGTCGACTTCCCGGCACGCGGAGTAATTCAGCGCTTTCCTTTCGAAATAGAGAAGGTCTCTGGACTTGATCGAGAGGAGGTTTCCACCTTCTTTGAAGTATTTCAAGTAACGTTCTCCGAAGCAGAACTGGATCTGTTGGTAGCTTCAACACTTGGTAATCCTTTGGCTATCGCCTCCGCTTTCCGGGCGGCGTTTCGCTTAGGAGGAATTCGCGAAGATGAGGAAGGAGAACTGAGAACAACGAAGGCATTTGCGGAAATCGTTAAGGAGAACACGAAGTCACTGGTTGGGGGAATGATTGCACACCAGTCCCATGATGTTCGGAGGGTGGCGTTGCGACTGAGTCTGCTGGGTGAGTACTTCTCTAAAGAGAGCGCGGTTCTCATCACGGGAGAGGATCAGGAGGTGATCGAACAGCTTCGGACTGAAGGGGTTATTAGCAGGACACTTGAGGGAATCCTCCTCCTCCCAACATCTCCTGAAAGTATCCACCCTCAACTCCACTTTACACACAGCTTAGTTCACCGAGAACTTTTGGATGAGGTTGAAGAGCTTCCGACAGAAGAACTTTGCACGATCATCGGAACAGCCCCAATTGTTACCACCACTCCGTGGCAAATAATGCTTCGGCACAAAGAACAACTATCGCACCACATTCACGCACTCCCCTCCACATTACTTCGCCAGACTATTGTTGCATCTCTCAACTTCGTCAAGGCTCTCTCATCAACTACCGACTGGAATCTTGGAATTGACATCCTTGGCGTAGTTGCAATACTTCTCGAGGCTGAATCATTGAAGGGAGAAGATGGCGTTGCTGTACTGAAGGCGCAATACGTTCTGGCCGGTCTCAACACATTCTACCGCGACACCTATACCCCTGAAGCGGAAGCGTTTCTGAAAGAATCGGAAGCAACCACACACAATCCATCCACCTCTGCCGAAGCTGCACTCAGAATTGAGTATCTCCGCAACAAATACAACTACGTGAAGCCTGCCAACATTCACGATCCAGAACTTGGGAAAGAAATCGAAGATGAAGTAAACCAACTGCGAGAGAGTTTTCCCGATCTCCGCTTCCACCCGAACTACATCGAATGGCTTGGAACGCTCTGCCATTGGAGCCAAAACCTTCCCGACGAATATCGTCGCCGCGTTGAAAAGGAGTATGAATTACTTGCCGCGGAGGAAGTTCTCCCGGACACATTGCGAACGAAGCTCCAAGCAACAGTTGTCCCGAAACTCCTGACGCTTATTGGGTCGGGCGAAGAATTAGCACTCCGAACAGAACAATATGAAGCGTTGAAGGTGAACCCTCACGCAGGACGCTTTCTCGCTTCCCCGGCAAACATTGTCTTCCTCAGAGACTCTGGACAAATCGACCAACTTGTAGAGGCAACAGACCTGTTAGCGGATGACTCACGTCTTCACGGATCGTGGAATTGGGTCTGGCTCTCCGAGCAGATCAGACTCTTCGGTCGTCTGCTGCTTGGGCTTGGGAGAGTTGAGGGGGAAGAGATACTTGCCCGATACATTGAGCGGATCGCCGAGGCCGACAACCGTGTGACATCTGCCCGAATGGTGGCGACTGAGATTGTCTACGCGGCAATTCTTCGAGGGGAACGAGAGTGGGGTGCTCACCTTGCGAGAAGCTACGAGATTGGCCCCGGTGGACTGGATGAGGGGATTCGCCTCTTCCTTGAACGTGGAGAACTCTCGGAAGAGGATGAGCGAGAGTTAACAGAGAGCGTAGAGAAAGAGATTCTCAATATCTGGAACATTATTGATCGCCGCATTCTCTTCGAGGCGACAAAGATAAAGGCCGAGCAATGTAGTGACGGAGAGACTCCCCTCCACTATGCCACGTTGATCCAGAATAACCTCCCCTCGGCAATCACCTGGTTGCTCGAACGGAACCTTGACCCACTCGCCACAGCCTTCGTAAGAGATTTTGGGGATCAACTCTCCGCCGACATCTACAACTCTCTCAACACCCAAATTGACGAGATCAGAACGAGGCGGAATGAGTCAGCAAGATCAGATGACAAAGGTGGAATCGTTGACGTTTCTCTCTTCGGATCAATAGAAGTGAGGCTTCCCAATCGGACGCCGATCAAACTTCGAGGGAGTCGACAAAAAGGATTGTTGGCTGCAATGGCTGCGGCTGAACTGATTGGGAGCCGGATGGATCGCGAAACGTTTTTCGAGGTCGTAGGAATTGATAGTGAGAATCTCAAGAGTCGCCGGGATAGTTTGAACTCCGCAATCTATCGGCTGCGTGATCTGTTGGGGGAGAATGCAATTATCTCCGGCGAGGAGATACCGAGGTTGAATCATGACTCTGTGAGGATTGACCTGTTGGAACACTACCGTCATATCCGCCTCATCGAAGAGAAGTTGATCGAGACAAATCCGGGACAAGCCCTCACGCTACTGCACGACGTTCTCGACGGCGTCACCTACCACACTCTCTTCCACTCTCTCTACCACCCAATCTTTGAAGAGCTTCGGGAGGAGTATGAGAACCGAATGCGCGGAGTAGTCATCAACCTTGCGAAAAAGCTGATCGAAGTTCAGGATTTCGACGGGGCAGTTCGGTTAATAGTAAAAGCACTTCTCTTTGTTCCCGAGGATAAAGAGCTTTTTCAACTACAAATAGAAGCCCAACGCGCTTCAGGAAAGCATTGGATTTCTGGAATTCCGTTCGAAGAGTGGAGCCAAGAGCGTCGGCGACTGCAAGAATCTCGACTCACATAGCCTTCCTAACACCAAATTCAGTTAAGGAAGACGCCTGTCGTTGTGCAGGCCAAGCCATCGTGAAAAGGATTTGTCACCCTGAAGCTTCCGAAGCATCTCACTCTATCTGTAAAGAAGCACTCACTCCTCCTCAACACTTGTGAGACTCTTCACGTTGGTTCACTTCGTTCAGAGTGACAATACACGAGATTATCATAAGCACCCAACTTGTCGTCAAAGTCCGAATCTCACGACAGGGCTTTCCGCACAATTCGCATAGGCATAGGTTCCAACAATAGCAAGCAGACAGAGTAAGACAATAACTCTCCCTGCCATGCTGAGCCTAATGCTCGGGTCACGCCAATTGAGCTCCATAAAGTCATATCGGCTCGTGTTGTAGTATGTCAGCACGAGAATTATTACAGTCAAATGAAGTTCAGAGAGGGAAAAGTCTTCAATGTCTACAAGTTTCGCAAACCAATAGACAACCACATCTACGAATAGAACTTCAAGCACAGTGAGGGAATATGTCGCAATCTCTCTTCTCGTTGCAACACTCCGCTTTATTCGCTTGTGAACGAGGCGATAGATTTCTACGTACAACGCATCAAACATAGGGTAACCCAGCTACATGAGATTCTACGATAAAGGTAACGAGTGAAGTATGATAGCCCCTTGGTGGTTCTTGGTGCTCTTGGTGGTGATTCTCATTCGGTCAGCTCCTCACAACAAGCTCTCCCCTACTTCCCTCTTCCGAACAACTCCAGCAACTCAGCAAACTCTTCGGCGAGCTTCTCATCGAGGCTCTCCGACCCCATACGCCACGACCAATTGGCGTCACTCTTAGCCCCCGGCACATTCATCCGGGCGTCTGAGTCGAGACCGAGCAAATCTTGTATTGGTATGATTGCAAGATTCGCAGTAGAAGCTATGGTAAGCCGTATCATCTCCTCTACTACATCTCTCCGCCTCGTCCTCCCGAGTGATGACTTGCCACTATACTCCCGAAGGAATCGCTTCCCACGCTTATCCAAATCCTTCCACCACCCGAGCGTTGTGTTGTTGTCGTGTGTTCCAGTATAGGC
>JBFWSB010000318.1:0-5412 GCA_050248595.1 Kapaibacterium sp. (SeqCode) | reverse complement strand
CCGAATCCTTGGTCCCATAGAGAGGCGTAAAAACGGCACTACAGACTTTGGGAAATCGTGCTAAGAGCGATGACGACTTGATCGCAGCCATATACAAGATTTTGGATCGAGTTACGATAGGCTAGTCGGATCGCAAGAACGGACATAACCCAGCGTCGAACGCCAGTGGGGAGCAATATCGGTTTTGAAATCAAAGTCAATCGCGCCTGCCGCGTGAACTTAGTCGTTACCTCTTCCCAACCGATTGGGATTTCTCGACAGGACATGAAACTCCAGCTGTAGTGTTCCCCGAAAAGAATAGAGGTGAAAGTGAGACATCTCAGAGCTTGTTAGACGAGAAAGGAGTATGAAGGGGAAGCTCTATCCTCCAAGCTTCCCAATCCGTTCGCGCAGAGCACCTTCGTGCGCTCCCTCCTCATCCGATTGATCTGTATCAAGTTTGAGCAACTCATTGTGGAAGTCGTCAATCAGGTGAAGGAGAGATTTCCACTCTTCTCCCTCCCCGGATGTTGACCTGCCAAAATGGGCGAGGATGTCGGCGAGGCATTGCTCTTCTTCCTTCCCTGTCTTGATCTGCTCTCCCAGCGTGATGAGCATGTCGAGCGTAAGGGAGAGGGAGTGGCGGATCTGGTGAGGAAGGTCAAGACCCCGCAAACCCTCTACTGCCTCAGCCATAACCTGCAAGCCACGCCTTAGCTCACCTTGTCGAAAAGACATCTCACCGATCAGGTTGAGAACTTCAATCGTATTGAGCCTCTCACCGAGATCACGGCGGATTGCAAGAGCTTCTTGCAGAGGAGCCTCTGCCTGATCAACAGTGCCACGGTTGATGTGGACCGAAGCGATGCAGCAGAGGATGGCTGCGCGGCCACTCAGGTAGTTAAGGCGAAGACTAATCTCAAGTGCCTCCTCGAAGGCTGCAAGTGCTTTCTCATACTCTCCTGTTTTGCCGTAGACCAATCCTATGTTCTCGAGGGCAACCATGACGCCCTTCGGATTGTTGCACTTCTCCATCATCCTCTTCGACTCCTCGTAGAGTTCCAGTGCGTGGGGGTAGTTACCACGATCGGAGGCGAGTGTGCCAAGTCCGTTCAGCGCGAGGGCAGCCCCGATGTCGTCGCCGAGGCGACGGCAGATCTTTTCCTGTTCTACGTAGCAGGCCTCTGCTCTGGTTAGGTTGCCCCGCTGCATCAGAATCCATGCGGAATTCCCGAGGGCGAGTGCCAGCCCGGCATAGTCGCCAATATCACGGCATAACTCGCTTACTTCCTGGTAGCACTCGAGTGCCCGCTCATGATCTCCCTTCCTGTTGTGGACGTTCCCCGCATTGCCGATTGCTACCAGAAGTCGTCTGCTCTCTCCAACGCGACGAAATGTCTCTTCCTGCACTTGGTAGCATTCCAGAGCACGATCATACTCGCCACGATTTTTGTAGAGGACACCGAGTTGTCCGGTAGCAGAGGCAGCCTCTAACTGGTCGCCAAGCTCTTCAAAGGTGGCGATTGCCCGACTGATTTCGTCGAATGCAACGTCGTCCTTCCCCATATCCTTGCTCACCATGCCGATCTGCATACGGGCAGCAGCCTCGGCCCAGGCGTCACCACTCTCCTCTGCAGTCCGAACGCTCTGCCGATAGATCTCAACAGCCCGGTCGCGGAGTCCAAGTCGGTTCATCAGTCGTCCCACCAGGTTGTAGGCCTTGAGGATTTCGGTGGAATCATCCTCTCCGGCGAGCCACGTATCGAGCGATTTGCGGTAGAGATCGTCGATGTCGTACTCCTTTCGCAACCATGACCAGTACTCGAGAACCTCGAAGTTCGCATTCTCGGGCCAGAGTGCGATCAAGATCGGAATGGTGGTGAGGGTCTCAACAAGGTCATCGGTCATCCCGATCACCTGAAGCTGATGGCAGAGTTCCAGGGCATCCTGTCGGGAGACCCCATGTCCTCCCTCTATCTGGTCAGCAATAATCTGCTGGAAGTAGGAGGCGAGGTGACGATGGTTCTCTTCTCTCACGGCATCAGTCGCGAGGTAGCGCGCCTCCACAGCTCCTCGCAGATAATCGTGGAAGAAGCCGAGGCGGCCATCACGTCGCAGAAGGTGGTAGTCGAGGGAGAAGAGGATGTGGGAGAGAGTCAGACGATTGAGTGGGGAGAGGTTCAGGATATCTTCTTCCTTGAGTCCGAAGCGTGAGAGGGCGAGGGTGCTAAAGAACTGGCGCATCACCTCCGATCCAAAATCTTCTTCCATTCGGATGAGAACTTGCTCGAAAAGATCGTGAAGAGTTGGCAGGCCAAGGTATCTACCGATCTCGTTCGCGAGAGTGTCGTGATCTCCGTGGAGCCGAAGCTCTTCGGCGACAACCCGGAGAAACAGAGGCCACGAGGCAAGTGGATCGTCGGTGATCTGCCGGAGGTTATCGGGTGCAATCCCCTTGTGAAACTCGCTGAGATAGCGAACGACAATGCTTTGACGGACGCGAACATCCTCAACCGGCGACACCATCAACTCCTGCCAGTCTCGCTCACTGAGAAGGTCACCGATCTCACTTGGCGTTGTCGAGAGAAGGAGTTTGATCCCACGCGGGATCTGCCGGGGGAGCCAGCCGAGATTGCTACCGGTTCCATGTAACTGGTTGAGGGCATCAACTACGAGAAGGATTGGAGTCCTCGCCTCCTCCGCGAGATGTTCAGCACGGAGAAGCCAGCCGGAGAAACTCCGCTCAAGAGCTGGACCTCCACTCGGGATCTCTTCGGCGATACCGAATTGCTTCTGGATGCCTGCAATCAGGTGACGCATCACTGCGCGGGGAGTTCCTCCTTGTTCAGAGGAACCGACGTAGTGCTCGATGACGAGAGACTCCGGGTTTTTTCTGCGGTAGTAATCGGTCAGGAAGGAGACGAGTGAGCTTTTGCCGAGACCTGATTCGCCACGGACGACGAGGGGAGTTTCTCCTTCGGCGATCCACCGGTTGAACGCTTGTAGGTAGGTCGGGTTCGGGATATAGGCGCGGGTGCGGCTTGCTGCAAACGCCCGGTGTGCCCGATCCTCTGTCTCCAGTTCATCGAGTGCCTCCTCGATTGGCCAGTCCCTGTTGATAATGGCAACAAGATCGGCCCGAACCATCTCACCCAACTCCTCAACGCTCTCAAACGTCCGGAACGGATAGCCGGTAGCACGGCATCGCTCGATCAGTGTTGCAAGCTGCTCGGGGGCATCCGCTTCATCCAGGCTGCCGGGACGGTGATAAAAGGAGGGAGCGCTGACATTACTTCCGACAGCATTGAAGACACCGTGGACGAACTCCATCTCAGTAACGCTTGCCCCTTCCAGTACCAAGTCCTCGATAAAGGGGAAGGAGCTTAGAAGCTGAGGATCCATGAGGATTTCGTGAAGCTCTGGCACCCATCCGTAGCGGGAACCGAGCATACCGATGAAGAAGGGGCGGCACCGGTCAACTTCCTCAAGGCAGGTCCGAATAACAGTTCCAAGCGTTGCCTGCTCCTCGGTCAGACCCCAGCGAAGGTCGACATCAGTGAACGTCACTCCACGTTCACGGCAGAGTGCCCGAATCTCCGGGAAGATCTTCTTGACAAGATGCTCCCGCTCCTCCCCCAAATCGCGAAAGGTGGAGGAGATGAAGAGGCGAAGTTCGTTTGTTTTACTCATCTTCCTGCTCCCCACTTTCATTCCCGAGTTCCTCAAGCCGCCTGCTGTACTCTATATTTGGCGTGCGCTTGTAGAGATTGCTGTAGAGATGCTTGGCTTTCGCACGGTATTCACTCTTCCCTTCAGGTAAAAGTTTCCAAAGCCAATAGTGCAATTCTGCCACTTGCTCCTCACTCATCTCCTCTCCCAGCAGTCGATTGAGTTGTTCGGCTACGGCCTCGTGATTCCCTTCTGCCGCGTTGACTCTAACTATTGCAATTTCTCCAGCAAAGAGCCAGTAGTTATCTGATAGTTCACGTGAGATGGCTACAGATTCTTCGGCCTTTTTGCGAACATATTGCAGGGAAACGTCACGCCAGTTCTCGGGGGTGCAATCGGGGAGGTGTCTTACAAGATAGGGGGGCATCTCATCATTCTCTTCAACAAGACTAAGCAAGATCTTTTCGATTCCACCCCACCAGTAAGCAAGCAGTCCGCGTAGTCCGAGAGCTTGGCACTCCGATAGTGCTTGCGTGAGGTTCTGTAGTGCGAGATCGAACTCTCCAAGTGACGAGTAACAGAGGCCGATGCTCCCGATAGCCATCGCTATATCTTCCCGGTCTCCTAACTCCTTACTTATTGATAGTTTCTGTTGAAACAACTTCAGAGCGAGATCATACTCTCCACGGTCGGAATAGATAGCCCCCATGTTCCCGAGGGTGGCCGTTATTCCTCTTCGATCTCCTAATTTTTCATAGACTGCCAACTGGCGTTGATACGACTCCAGCGCGAGATCGAACTCTCCTCGATCATGATAGATGATACCTAAGTTCCCGATAGAAGCTGCCATACCTTTTCGATCTCCAAGTTCCTCAGAGACTGCAACGCAATGCTGGAGCAACTCCAGAGCAAGATCAAACTCTCCTCGTTGGGCGTAGGCTCGCCCCATATTTCCAGCGGTAGTTGCTATCCCTTTCCGATCTCCCAACTCTTCATAGATCATCATCGTCTGCTGGTGTGACTTCAGAGCGAGATCATGTTCTCCTCGCGCAAAGTGGATGTTCCCGATCCTCCCGATAGCTAAGGCCATACCTTCCCGATCTCCCAGCTCCTCACAGATTGCCAACTTGTGCCGATGCGACTCCAAGGCACGGTCGAAGTCTCCACTCACCCGGTGGACGTTTCCGATGTGCCCGAGGGTATAGGCTTTCCCTCTTCGGTCTCCCAGCTCCTCGTACCGAGCTAACGCATCGAGCAGGTGCTCCATTGCTTCGATGGGCGAGCCCCCCAGCCGCAGCAGATTGCCGAGCGAGCTGAGAGCCTTAGCGGTCTCCAGATCACGCCCTTCCTCGATTGCTCTCGACAGTACGTGGCGATAGACCAATATCGCTCCGGACCAGTGACTCAGATGTTCAAGAATAACTCCCACTTGCGTCACGGATGCCAACGAATTGGATGTCGTACCCTTATCATTCTCTTGTGATGGATTTTGTATCAGTGTTAATGACATGTCGAGTGCTTTATCAGCATAGTGGCAAGCATTAATTTCTAATGCTCTCGTAATAGAACTTTGGAAAGGCTTAGGGCGCGTTGACAATCAAAAGAACTCAAAGAGCGAAGCAATGATAATGAAGGCAAAGAAGTTGCGAGCGGTCTTCTCATAACGCGTGGCAATACGCCTGGATTGCTTCAAACGACCAAACAACCGCTCAACCTGATTGCGATGCCTGTAGTGCTCTTTGTCATAAAAACGCTGTTCTCTAC
>JBFWSB010000317.1:0-5421 GCA_050248595.1 Kapaibacterium sp. (SeqCode) | reverse complement strand
ATCAAAAATCCCAAATTCACTTCCCAATCCCCAATCCGAAATCAAAAATCCCAAATCATAGCTAAGATGTTTTTCATTCTAAACTCTTTCGAGTATTTTCTCCGCCGTTAGACTTACCACCAAACAAGCTCCTGAGAAGAAATCCTGAAATGAGCAGCGAAATTCATCTGACTTTCCTCGGACATTCTGCCTTCTCCATCAAGTATGGGGAGTGGCATCTGTTGATCGATCCATTTATTACAGGGAATCCTGCTTCTGCAAGTGCTTCGATAAGTGCCGCAGACCTCAATCCAACACATATCATCCTTACACATGGTCACGGCGATCATCTTGGGGATACCATTGCGATTGCTGAGAGGACGGGAGCCGAGGTGATCACGACGTTTGAGTGTGCAAACTACATGAAGGGAAAGGGACTGGAGAATGTTGCTGATCTCGGTATTGGTGGGGGACGGAATTTCCCTTTCGGTCGGGTAAAGTTTACCATTGCCCACCACAGTTCTTCGGCTCCAGATGGAACCTACTTAGGCAATCCGGCTGGGGTGCTTCTGTTTATTGGGGGTAGGACGATCTATCATGCGGGTGACACCGCCTTGACGTATGAAATGAAGCTACTTGGCGAGATGAATCAGGTTGATGTAGCACTCCTTCCAATTGGCGACAACTATACGATGGATGCGCGAGATGCTGTAAAAGCAGTTGAGTTTATCAACCCGTCGGTTGCCATACCGATGCACTACAACACCTTCCCAATTGTCGAGGCCGACCCCGAAGTATTCCGTGCAGGCGTTGAGGCACAAGGAAAGCAGGGGGTGATTCTGAACCCCGGTGAGACATTTTCACTTTCAGTCTCTACACCTGCATGAGTGATAGTCAAGATAGACTGGATATCCAGAGCGAAGAGAGTACAAACAGACCGGTAGAAGTCTGGGAGACATTGGGTTCGGAGCAGATTGCCGACTGCCATGTGTTTACTGTTCACCGGCACAGGAGACGGTCACCCGACGGAATGGCGGAGGGGGATTTTCATACAATCAGTGCTCCCGATTGGGTGAATGTGATTGCACTGACAGAGGGTGGAGATATGGTGATGATTTGCCAGTATCGACATGGAACCGACGAGTTGGCCTGGGAGATTCCGGGGGGGATGATCGATCCGGGAGAAGCCCCTGAAGAGGCTGCGCGAAGAGAATTGTTGGAAGAGACAGGATATGAAGCTGATGACATTCAGCTGATAGGATCAGTCCGCCCAAATCCTGCACTCTTCGACAACACAAACTATACTGTTTTGGCGCGTGGAGTGCGTCAAGTTGGATTACAATCACTTGATGAGCATGAAGATATTCACGTTGCCGTATATTCGCCCGAAGAAGTCGACCAAATGGTCGTGAAGGGAGAGATCAACCACGCTTTGGTGATAGATGCTCTCTATTGGTTACGGAGATGTCAGCCGTGAGGAATGATCAGCCGTGAGCAATGAGCTATCAGCGGTGAGGTATTTGAGGGATCATTTCCCAATAATGGAAGAACAACGAAAAGCTCACAGCTCAGAACTGAAAGCTCACTGCACTAATACAGTCTGCAGAACTATGGGAAGAATTATCGCAATTGCCAATCAGAAGGGGGGAGTCGGCAAGACGACGACAGCCGTCAACCTTGCCGCATCCTTAGCTGCTGCCGAGCAGCCGACACTTCTGATTGACATCGATCCACAGGCGAACGCTACCAGTGGTCTCGGTGTGGGGACAAAGGATCTGGAGAAGACCGTCTACGAGGTGATTGTTGATCGGATGTCGCCACGCGATGCAATTTTGCATACCGAGCTTGGTGATCTCGACTTGATTCCATCCCACATTAACCTTGTGGGTGCTGAGATCGAAATGATTGATGTGCCGGGACGGGAGAAGGTGCTCTACAATGCGTTGGCTGAGATACGAGGAAACTATGACTACCTTATCATCGACTGTCCTCCTTCACTTGGTCTGCTCACGTTAAATGCTCTCACCGCTTCGGATGCAGTGCTGATTCCCGTCCAGTGCGAATACTACGCGCTCGAAGGTCTCGGCCAGTTGCTCAACACTATCTCTATCGTTAAGAAGCACCTGAACCCGAGCCTCGACATCGAGGGAGTGTTGCTGACGATGTTCGACAAACGGCTCAACCTTTCAAACCAGGTTTCTGAAGAAGTGCGGCGATACTTTGGGGATAAGGTTTTCAAGACGATGATTGCCCGGAACGTCCGTTTGAGCGAGGCTCCGAGCCACGGCAAGCCAGTCCTTCTCTACGATGCTTTGTCGATTGGTACGCAGAACTACATGGAACTTGCCAAAGAGATTCTGCACAACACAGCCGATAGATCTCCTCGAAATGCGAGTGAGGGAGAGGGGGATCAGAGAGTGGGAGGGACGATTCCGGAAACCGAGGCGAACAACTATACTCCGCAAAACGGAATAGGCTCCTCTCAGCACGACGAACCCGAACCTTCCCGCGATAGCGAGAAGAGTTCGGAGGGAGATCACACTACTTTTTGAATGATTGAATGAATTCCGGGAGACTGGAGGAATAATGGCGAAAAAATCGGGTCTTGGACGAGGACTTGGAGCGTTGCTCAATCCGACATTGACACAGGAGCGGCGTCAGGCCCTTCCTATTGACGATGGGTATACAGTCGGAACGATCTGCAAGATTGATATTACTCGGGTAACGCCGAACCGGTATCAGCCTCGTTTGGACTTTAATAGACAGGCACTTGAGGAACTGAAGAAGTCGATTCTGGAGAAGGGAGTAATCCAGCCGATTACTGTCAGGCGATATGGTGACGGCTTCGAGTTGATCTCCGGAGAGCGGCGCGTCCGTGCTTCATCCGAGGCTGGGCTTACCGAGATTCCGGCTTACATCCTCGATGTCGATTCTGATCGGGAGATGTTAGAGCTTGCACTTATCGAAAACGTGCAGCGCGAAAACCTGAATCCGATTGAAGTTGCTCTCGGCTATCAACGGCTGATTCGGGAGTGTGATCTGACGCAAGAACAAGTGGCTGAACGTGTCGGGAAAGATCGTTCTACTGTCACCAACCTTCTGCGACTTCTGCGACTTCCGGAGCCGATTCAGACTTCACTTCGAGCCGGCGAAGTTTCGATGGGGCACGCCCGCGCACTGCTGACTATTCAGGAAGAAGAGCGGCAGATTGAAGTTTGGCAAACCGTGCGCGATGACGGTCTCTCCGTTCGCCGTACCGAAGCTCTCGTAAAGAAAGAGGCAGGGCAGAACGGCTACGGTGCGAAGAAGAAAGAGAAGCCGCCGAAGACTGAGCCGAAGGGGATGGGGGGGGAAGTTGAACTGACGATAGCAGAGATATCATCGCGACTTCGTCAAGTGCTTGGTACACAGGTGAAGATCAAGGCAAACGATAATGGTTCTGGTGCAATTGCCATCGACTTCTACACGCTCGAGGACCTCGAGAGGCTTCTGGAACTCTTCGCAATTATCGAGCGAAATGCCTGAACCTGCTTTCTGAACTCAAGAACGAACAACATTCACTACTGCTCTACAGTACAGCAACTATGAGTGAGCGCAAGGGAAATGACACCGGTGAACAATCGGAGAATGTGGTAGAGGGGCGACCCCTTTTTCCGTTCGAAGATGCCTTGATGGTAGAGGGAGAGCCTGCGTGGGATCGGATGGGGAAGATTGGGCGCTTTTGTGCCTCAGCTGTTAAGAAGCACTTTGGCGAGGTTCTCGACTTTACGCCAGAAAGTCTGAAGGTGCTGGATCGGGTAATGCTCAGTGGATGGGGAGAGGAGAGTAGAGAAGAACTGCCGTTGAACGTTCGCGTTGTCTTCGGAGCCTACCTCGGTGAAATCCTCGTTCGCCGAACGTCAGGGCGCTGGGTTTCTGGGATTGAAGAGGCCGAGCCTGCCTCCATTCTCTTCCTTGACAGCAACGACCAAGCATTGGTGAGCGTTTCCCCCTTCATGATTGTTGGCCAGAAGCTCGCCAATCCCTGGACCTTCGATTTATCTCTCGCCTGGACAGCACTCGACCAGAAGTTAAAGGAGATCGGGGCAAAATGATTCGATATACTACCCAGATTCGGGTCCGCTATCGGGATACCGATCAGATGGGGGTTGTCTATCATGGCGTCTACCTTGAGTTTTTCGAGACCGGGCGAACTGAATTTCTTCGAGATGCCGGAATGGCCTACTCCTCGATTGAGGAGACCGGCATCATGCTTCCCGTTCTCGAAGCAACCCTCACAATGAAACGTCCGGCCCGCTACGATGACCTTCTGACTGTCCACGCGATCATCCGAAAGATGCCGACCGCACGCCTGAAGATCGAGTACGAAATCTACCGCAACGATGAACTCCTCGTTCTCGGCCACACGTCCCACGCCTTCGTCACAGCCAACTCCATGCGTCCAGTTCGCCCACCACAGGCATTTGTAGAGACGTTGGCTGAGAAGATGAGAGAGACTGAAGGTGAGGACAGGGATTGGACGGATGGACACATATCCTGATCCGTGATGAGATAACTCAAATTAGATTTATGGCGGCAAGCAGTTTTAATTAAGGTGGAGAATTCGAAAATGGTAGTCATCCATAGAATAACGAATAGCATGAAGGGCATACAAAAGAGAGCATTTTCCCAGCTTAGAGAATGTGTTGCATCTGTTCGTATCCTCTGCTATATCAGCATGATTCTTGCAGGAATTTTAACGCCTTGCACATCGTTCTCTCAGAGTGAAAAAGAAGTAGACTTGACGGATAGTCTTGTTTGTATGTCCGCCTGGAGATCAGACTCCTTAGGTTGTCTTGGATTGAGAAAGAAGTACTTGCAATTCGCTCCTTTATATGATATGAAAATCGATTCTCTAAGGCATGTAAGGCGTGCTGTAAGGGCTGATCTGAGCCAAGTGATAACAATAGATGAAGTAATTCATTTGTTGGGTGATCCCAATGAGTATTCTGCACCGGGGGCATCAGGTCAAAGTCATTATACATACTACATTTCTTCTTATTGTGAAGAAATCAACGATTCTATAGAATTAGCGTTGAACCAAACTCTTGTATATACTGTAGATGAAAAGAGTAGAAGAGTACTGAGTGATGTGATGTGGATGTATGATTAGCGATCTTGTTTCCGAAGTTGAAAGAGTTGGTCTTCTGCTCAATAACTGTGAGACTTGTAATGGATCTTGGAACTTCAGCAAATCTAAGGTTGATGTCTAACGCGGAGAGTTGAGGGTGCGAATATTCAACACTCCAATCAACGAGCCACTTCCTCTACAACCCCACTTCCAACCCCATGTGCAGCGTAATCTCTCCCCGCTCATACTCTCTTCTTGCTGCAAATGATAGGCGTGGGTTGTCGCCGAGGTCGAGTGGGGTTTCGATGAAGAAGCCGCCGGAGAAGTCTCCT
>JBFWSB010000316.1:0-5430 GCA_050248595.1 Kapaibacterium sp. (SeqCode) | reverse complement strand
AACCGCAGCAACAATTACCATCACCGTAATCTTCTCGGCATCTCGGGCAAGATTCACTCCCCCATTAGGTCCACGGTAGGAGTTGAGAATTCCTTCGGCAGCAAGACGTTGGACAATTTTGGAGAGGAAGGGGGAGGAAATATCGAGTTGTTCGGCAATGTGGCGCACTGGGAGATAGTCTCGTTCACCTTTTGATGAGACAATATAGACCAATGCCCGAATGGCATATTCACAAGCGTTTGAAAGGACTCGCACAGTACACCTTCACTTGCAGATTACTAAAACACGTTCCCGGCAAACGCCGAGAACGTGTAGTAAAGATACTTCTCTTCCAAAGAAGAGAATATGTCTTTTAGTGGGAGCAAATTTCACGAGCCATTAGCCAGACCTTTCGAAGGGAACAATCGAGAGTATCTCTACATCAGCCCAAGTTGTCGCATCAACGATCCAGCATCTTGATAGTTCTCTATCCGCTTTAACTTTCCATCCTCCCACTCCAAGAACTCTGCAACCTCGAGCGTTACCTCTCTTCCAGTTGGTGGAATCACTCCGCCGGGAGTCTGCAGTTCGCCAGTATGCGTTCCGTGGGCGAAGAATTGCACGGCAATCTTGTTGTTAGAGTTTACCACATTCCTGTAGTCGATTCTCATATCGGGGAACGCCCCCTTAAACCCCATCATGAAGTTCCGGAACTCCTCTCGTCCGCGAAATGTCAGCCCAAATGCGTGCGCCTTTACCTCCACAGCTTCATCTGCTACTTCAACACATCTGTCGAAATTGTTCGCTGAGAAGTTTTCGTGAAGTTCTCTTGTCAATTCTTCGTACTGGTGTTCCATCTGCTAATAGATTTTGTGTGAACGATTACCGCCTACTCTCAACGGTTTTCGGCATCCCCGTTTATCTTGCGCTGTATTTATGTTGCATTTGTGATAGTCAACCTCTCGTGATGTCAAAGGCCAAACTGCCGCAGGTGGTGGTCGATATGCCTCCACATCAGTCTCCCCCACTCTCTATTCGATAACCGACCGAAAACAGGATTCGCTGATAGTTGTGGAGAAGTCTGCCCTTCTTGAATAAAGCGATGAATCAGTAGCAACAGACTTCTCTTGTCATGTTCAAAGTCAACAGGAGTTGTTCCCCCCTTCCCCTGAATAAACTCCGGCGAGGTAGGTGCACCTTTCGGCCAGGGAAGCAGCTGCGAGATCAGTTTGTTGAATGGTGAGAGTCCGAAGATTCCCTTCATTGGAGCAGTCTCTTTTTCACCGAGCGCAGCCCTGAAAGGATCGGCCAAGTGGACAATCATCTGGTGGGCGTTCATTGTTCCCCACTTTGGGTGAGCATCCAATTGTAGGAGGGAGAGTCGTTCAATCACTCTTTCACGGTCTGAAATCTCGAACAGATTTTGCATTAGATTTTCTCGGTTATCTGCTTATCTGGAAATGTATCGTATCGGCGATGCTTATCTGATGTAGTCAACTCTGCCTGCATGTGAGTCTGTCCTATAATTCCAGCTCCATGCTATCTACAGCATAATGAGTCTCCTCTACAATACCCCTGAGACTCTTCACTACGCTACGTTCTGAGTGACAGAATTCAAAGCCTACTCGTTTTTGAGATTGCAGGATCCAACGTTGACATTTAAAACACCCGCCGAGGAAATCGCAGCAGAGCAGGGTGCGAACGTACTGTTGGTATAGATCAACGTGCAACAACAGGCAAATCTCTTTAAGTGCGGTAAACAGAACTATGCAGAAACGGAATTTTTTCGGCTCGAAGGAGTCAGGAACGTCTGCGGACAGATGAAGGGGTCAAACAGAAGTATCGTGCGAAAGCGCGGGTGAAGGCCGAAGGGTCCTCATATCCAAGTTCCCAGCCAATCTCAGCAATCGGAGTATTTGTCGCCATCAACGCCTCCATCCCTTTCTCCATCCGGCGCTGTAGCAGATACTGGTATGCAGAGCGATTGTAGACTTCGCGAAAGCCTTTCTTGAGCGTAAACTCGTTCGTGCCAACACTTCGAGCAAGTTGAGCGAGAGAAGGTGGACACTTCATCTGCTGCAACAGGAGGTCAGCGGCGTGGTGAATTTTCTCGACATCACTTCTGGTAATGCTGATCTTCTCCACCACATCACATTGCCGTGACTTCAAAAGAATGGCTACCAGTTCCAACATCCGACTTTCCAGCAGAAGTGGAGTAGCTGATCCCAACGTTGGATCGTGCAAGATCTGCATGATTACTCTGTAGGCATCGGGATTCCACTGGTACTCGTTGCAACTGCACGAGTTCTTCTCTGCCGACTTCAAAAAGCCTTTCGGCATTGCCTCTGCTGCACTGTCGAGGAGTGAGAAGAACTTGTCCAAGTTAATGTAGAACGATGCCATCATCATATCCCCTTTCCCACTGATTGTCTGCGCAGTCTGATGTGGTTGGAGAATCATCAGATTGCACTTATCCCCTTTGAAGTAGGCAGGAGGGACAAGATCTTCCTGCGAGAAACGAGCTTCTGTGTTGACGATGAAGTGGAGAGCAGCCATTCTCTCTTTGAAAGTAAAGCTGTTGAGGAGTCGAATCGGCTCATCGCTGCGAACACGAGTTAAGGTCAACTGACTCTCGTCGTTCACCTTCATCTGCTGATGAAAGAAGGGACTCACATTCTCTTCACCAACCACTTGGTTGTTCAGGACAATCTCTTTCATACGATGTTTTGAAGCGTTGAACTTTTGGCTTCAATACGTTGACAGTGCAATATAGAGTAGGCAAATATAGTTCTGGAAGCCCTATCCCCTCCTGGTGATCTTCCCAACAATTTCCCGCAGTTCAATCAACACCTCAGCTTCAAACCATGGATTTCGCTTCTGCCAAATCTTGTTGCGCGGAGAGGGGTGAACCAGTGGAAAGTATTCAGGAAGATAGGATCGAAAGTTCCTGACGGTCTCGGTCAGGTTCGTTCCTCTTCTCTCCTCCAAATAGTAGGCTTGGGCATACTGGCCAACCAAGAGAACCAGTTCGACCTCCTTCATCTTCTGTCTCAAACGGTCGTGCCAAGTTGGAGCACACTCCGGTCGTGGTGGAAGGTCACCTGACTTCCCCCGTCCGGGATAACAGAAGCCCATCGGCATAAGGGCGAAGAGGGAACTGTCGTAAAACTGTGCGTTGCTCACTCCAAGCCAACGCCGCAGTTCCTCTCCACTCCGATCATCCCACGGTACGCCACTATCGTGAACTCGTGCTCCCGGAGCCTGCCCAACAATGATGATTCGGGAAGAAGGGCTAACCGAGACAACCGGGCGAGGCGGGTGTGGAAGGAGGTTCGCACAGAGAGTACAGTTGGCAATATTGTTGAGCAGGTTTTGCATTGGTTCTCATGCTACATCTAAAAGAACTCTCTTTTCTTTGCGCCTTTCTCTCCTTTGCGTCTTTGCGTGAAAAATCTATCGCACCAACTGCTCCATCAAATGCTCCAATGTTTTCTCCACATCGGTCGTGAAGCCGGTGTGGACTGGTGAGTTCTGGATGATTGTGCTCCGCTGTGCGGTAAGCCAGTAGAACCGTTCGCGTTGCGTCAGCTTCCCAATCATTCCGGCTTCTTTATCTCCGGCACAGATTCTCGGAATAATGTTTAGGTACGTTTCGATTTTCTCTCTCTCAAGTTCTGGGGCAATGGCGCGGAGTCGATCCCAGTTCGGCTCGATCCGAGCTTCGAGGAACTTCTGCGCAGGACAAGAGAGAATAACGCCGACGTTGACAAACTCTTCTCGTTCGACCCGTGGAACAACGCGGATGGTGGCATAATCAAACGTGCAGATTTCGTGCATTCAGTGCCTCCTCCACAAAGTTGCGACTCGTCTTTAGTCGGTTTGTTAGAAACTCCAGATATCTGCTGCGATCATCCTCACCCCGCTCCATCCACTCTACAGGAATCAGTCCCACAATCTCGCTCAACGTTTCGGGTGTGATTTTTCCTTTCAGCTCTTCATCGGCCTTCTCTACTTGATCTGCAAATGGAAGGAGCATGTGATCCTTAATCTGCTTGAATGGATTGGCGCTGTTATCGGCAAATCGATCCCAGTCGTGTTGGTAGAAAAGTGCTGCACCCTGATCGATTAGCCAGACTGCGTTGTGCCACCAAAGCATGTTTGCGTTCCGTGGCGTCCGGTCCACATTTGCAGTAAAGGCGTCGAACCAGACGATACGGGAGGCAAGCTCTCCAGAAGGTTTCTCGATCAGTGGATCGTACATAATCGAACCAGGAAGGTAGTCGAGCGCAAGGTTCAATCCACCACTCCCCTTGATCAAGTCTTGAATTTCTGGATCAGGCTCAGTCCGGGCTAAGTCGGCGTTTAGTTCAACGAAGACAATCTCTGGAATCTTGAAGCCGAGTGCGCGGGCAATCTCTCCGGCAACAAGCTCGGCAATCAACGCCTTCGTTCCTTGTCCCGCCCCGCGAAACTTCAGGACGTAGAGACCATCATCGTCCCCCTCGATAATCGCCGGGAGCGATCCCCCCTCTCGCAACGGGGTAACGTAGCGCATGGTTTGTATTGTTCGGAGGTTCATTGCAATTGTATGGCTCAATGTATTGTAGTTTCCATTTGCGTTCATTGCTTTTGCCTGAGTGAAAGTACCGTGGAGAGAGTCACGCAAAGATGCTAAGGCGCAAAGAGATAGTATGAATTTGCATTCTAAAGTTACGCCAATATTATGGAAGGCGATTATATAGTAGGCGTGCTTAGATAAAGGGAGAGTAGGTTTTCGTTGTCACCTCTTCACTATTCCTTGACAACACGAAATCCTTGGTTGGAAAGAGATGCTAAGCGGTTGGCAGAACCAATGTCGACAAGGTTGAAGAAGCCGCACGTACTAAACGAGCACCACCACGATCCTCCCCGAGCACAAGCGAAGTTCCGTTCAGCACCATCGGGAACTACTTGGCCTTGACAATACTCGAAAACGTTGCCGATAACATCGTACAGTCCCCACGCATTTGGCGGGAACGATTTGATGGGAGCTACATAAAGAAATCCATCTTCCATCGAGTTGGTCTCGTGTCCACTCCCCTGCCAGATATTTGCACGATGTTCTCCGTCAAGAATGAACTCCGATCCCCATGGATATAAGTCAGTCGCCCCTGCCCGTGCCGCGACCTCCCACTCCTCAAGAGTTGGCAGACGTACTCCAGCCCACTCGCAGAATGCTACGGCATCGTTGTAGGTGATCTGCGTAACGGGGTAGTCAGGCAGACTATCAACACAAGGACCTTCCGCCCCATGCGGAAAGCGCCAGTAGGCAGTCTCATCAATGTTCCACTCCCAATCTTGCATTCCAACGAATGCAACCTGCCCATGATGTAGTCTCTCTGCGTCGGTTTGATACTGACTTGATTCGATAAAGCGTGCAAACTCTCGGTTCGTCACTTCGTGGCTGAGGAT
>JBFWSB010000315.1:0-5432 GCA_050248595.1 Kapaibacterium sp. (SeqCode) | reverse complement strand
TACTGGGTGCGAGGGTACACGCAACAACAAATCGCTAATAACTAAAAGATGAGTCAATCGCAGATTTGCTATGATCTGAAGGAGATTCGGCAGCGTTGGAAAGAGACAATGATAGATTCATACAAGGAACGGGTGTTTGCGGAAATCCTACTAATCAATGAAGTGCAGAAAAACGCGTGGAAGGAGTGGGAAGAAACGTTTGAACCTCGCTTTTTGCAAATCGTTTTGAAATGTAGTCACCAACGTTCGCGGCTATTGGGTCTCTACGATATGTCGAATCTGTCTTCTCTTGAAAGGTCGAACACAAGAGAGCAAAAGCACATGATGAAGAAGGCACAAGAGGCGGTGAAGAACCTGGGGTTAAATGGTGAGAGTCAAGAGGTTGAAGGGGTTTGGCTGAAAGAGGAAGGCTTTGAGGATCATACTCAGGTGAGAGAGTAACGTTATACAGTTCTTTCGTAAATTGGTCACGTTCAAATCAAGACGGGAACCGCTCCGTTAATGCGGTTTTTCTTTTAGGCATAGACCAAACATGCCCGGTCTCCCCGTACCGTAAGGCCGGGGAACGCTTTCTTGAGCGTGAACAAGGCCGGGCATTTAATCTGTTCAAATCAAGATGACCGCACAAACAACACCACACGACGAACCGGAACGACGGTTCACACCTGACGAACTCTTCAGAGTATTCGAGCGGAACAAAGGTCGGCTGCAAGTAGTTGAATACGCTTGCTACGGACTGGCAAACACCACCGGCAAGGAAGCCGCGTGTATTGGGTGGGTTATTGACGATGTTCTAACCGACCTTGAACGGATCACGGAGACGCTTGCAGAATGTCCCGGTTCCGATCCTGACTGAAAACGTTCATAGTGTCAAGAGACTTGCAGGGGGAGCCAACACGCTCCCCTTTTTTGTGCCTGAACATTTGTACCCCTTCCGTAATTTCTTCACTTCATTCAATCCGTCAACTAAAACCCGAGGGCTATGACTCCCCAAGAGTTTGTTCACAAGTGGAAGAAAGTCACACTCACCGAACGTTCCGCGTCGCAACAACATTTCCTCGACCTTTGCGAGTTAGTCGGTCACGATACACCGGCAACGCTTGACGCTACTGGAGAGAGCTTCACTTTTGAGAAGGGAGCGGAAAAGACCATCGGCAACAAAGGCTTTGCGGACGTGTGGAAGCGGGGATTCTTCGGATGGGAATACAAGGGGAAGCACAAAGACCTTGAAGCCGCTTACGGGCAATTGCTGAACTATCGTGAGGCATTACAAAACCCTCCCCTTCTGGTTGTCTCCGACATGGAACAAATTCTGATTCACACGAACTTCACGAACACGGTGAAGCGGGTGGTGACTCTCTCCTATGACGACCTACTGACACCCGATGGGATGGGGCAACTGAAGGCGATTTTCTATGAGCCTGAATCCTTCAAATCAGAGAAGACGACCGACGCCGTAACGGCTGAAGCGGCGGTGCAGTTTGCCAAACTTTCCGAAGCTCTTCGTACAAGTGGAGCGGAACCACACGACGCGGCGCATTTCCTTATTCGCCTTCTCTTCTGTCTTTTCGCTGAAGATGTTGGGTTGCTTCCCAATGAGACACTGAAGACACTTATTCAGACAACAAAGCGGAACCCGGAAGACTTCGCGGCACAAATGGGGGCACTCTTCGGAGTGATGGCAACCGGCGGTTATTTCGGACTGACAAAGATTCCCCACTTCAACGGCTCACTGTTCGACGATGCAACGGTTCTCCCCCTTGACCGGGACGGACTGGACATTGTGGAGAAAGTGAGTTTGATGGATTGGGGACAGATAGAGCCTTCCATCTTCGGAACACTCTTTGAACGGAGCCTTGACCCGGCGAAGCGTTCGCAGCTTGGGGCACACTACACGAGCAAAGAAGATATTCTTTTGATCGTAGAGCCGGTTTTAATGCGTCCCCTTCGCAGACGGTGGGAAGAGGTGCAAAAGGAGGCTGAAGGGCTTGTACGGCAGCTTGAAGAAGCCGACTCGAAACGAACAAAAGACAACCGGCTGAACTCCATACGTGAACTGCTATTGAAGTTCTCCGAAGAGATAGCAAGTATTCAGGTACTTGACCCGGCATGTGGAAGCGGGAACTTCCTCTACATGGCACTACGCCAATTGCTTGACCTTGAAAAGGAAGTAATCCAGTACGGCGGAACTGTTGGTCTGCCGACCTTCTTACCATCGGTGAACCCCTCGCAGTTGCACGGAATAGAGATAAACCCCTACGCTCACGAACTGGCTTCAGCTACAATCTGGATCGGGTATATACAGTGGCTCCGAGATAACGGGTTCGGGTTCCCGGCAGAACCAATCTTGAGACGGCTGGACACGATAGAGAACCGTGATGCAATTCTTTCCTTTGATGAAGAAGGGAAACCGTGTGAGCCGGAATGGCCAAAGGTTGACGTGATAATAGGGAACCCTCCGTTCTTGGGGGGGAACAGAATACGTCAAGAGTTAGGAAACAACTATGTAGATGCTTTATTCCAAGTTTATGAAAACCGTGTCCCGGCTTTTGCCGACTTGGTGTGTTACTGGTTTGACAAGGCTTTCACGACACTCAATAAGAACAGGCTATTACGTACAGGGCTTCTGGCAACTAATTCTATTAGAGGAGGAGTTAATCGAGAAGTCTTAAATCATATACAAAAGCAAGGGAGCATCTTTTATGCTTGGAGTGATAGAGCTTGGATTTTAGATGGTGCAGCAGTAAGAGTTTCGATTGTAGCATTCGACAATGGAAGCGAACCTATCAGGACTCTGAACGGAAAAGATGTTGAAGTCATACACACCAATCTTTCTTCTGATATTGACATCACACAGGCGGTGTCACTGAAGGAAAACTACCTATTGTGCTTCATTGGGACGAAGAAAGCAGGGGCATTTGATCTTGAAGAAGATATTGCAAAAATGATGCTGGTAGATCGTTCTAACCCTAACGGAAGAACGAATGCCGATGTTATTTTTCGGTGGATCAATGGTACTGCTATTGTAAAGAGGAGTAGTCCAAAATGGATTATTGATTTCGGAGAGATGGAACTGGCAAGAGCCTCAGAATATCATTTGCCTTTTGAATATCTCCGTCAACATGTGCTTCCTGAACGTCAAAAGAACAATGAGAAACGTGCCCGTGAAAAGTGGTGGTTGCATAGACGCCCGGCAATGGACATGAAAACTGCTGTGGGCAACCTATCCCGATTTATTGCAACACCAAGAATATCTAAGTATCGACTCTTCCAATGGTATGAATCAAGCATTGTTCCTGACGATGGAGTTTATGTTTTCGCCCGATCTGACAACTACTTCTTCGGAGTCCTTCACTCCCACATTCATGAACTTTGGTCTTTGAGAATGGGCACTTGGCTTGGTAAAGGGAATGATCCCCGCTACACCCCTACCACCACCTTTGAAACCTTCCCCTTTCCCTATCCACCGGGCAAGGAGCAGCAAGACTCCCCAATTGTTCAAGCCATTGCCGACGCTGCAAAGGAACTGGTAGAGAAGCGGGATAGATGGTTGAACCCGGAGGGGGCAACAGAAGCCGACCTGAAGAAGCGAACGCTCACGAACCTCTACAACGAGCGTCCAACATGGCTCGACCTCGCACACAAGAAACTGGATAACGCCGTATTCGATGCCTACGGATGGCCACACGATTTGAATGAGGAAGAGATTTTGGAACGGTTGCTTACGTTGAACTTGGAGCGGGGGAAGGAATAATTCTTAAGACATAATGAACTGAAAAGAAGAAAGCGTATTGAACTACATTAGAACGAAGAACATTTTTTTCACTAATGATTAGAAGCCTTTTTCGAGAGAAAAGAATTACTGTATTTTGACTCCGAAGTTAATCCTTCACACGATCTATGAAGACAGTCCCTCACCACGCCTTGAAACTGTCAGAGCAATACCGGAAGAAGATTCAGGGACAATTGAGTTCCGCCGGTAGCATTGCACATAGGAAATCATAAACTCAGATCGCAACCTTTCACGGGGTGGTTGGCTCATTGTATTCGGGAACGGATATGATGCACGGTCTACGAACACTCATAACCGTAATTGGAGGGAATCCAGATGAAGGGAAAGAAGGTGCTTGCCAGTATCTTACTGGTAGTCATGATGTTATGTGGAGTAGAGTTGCAAGGGCAATCTACGTGGGTCGATACATGGCCGGTAGGTCGGCAGGGAGTGAGTCCCGTTGTGGACACGATCTGTATTGATGCAAACCCATTGGATTTAGACCCGTGTGATTCAATCTTTATTGATACGATAGGTTGGCAACCAAATCCGAGTTCCCCGGTAGATAGTTGCAACTGGACGGCGTGGCCTGCCGGTCCGGGTTGTAGTTGTGGGGGCTTGTATCCGGGTGGGCCACATTACTCACACGATACGTGGGGAATAAACTATGACCCGGCACACTTTTATGATTCGTGCGGGGATCACGATAACCCGACGTGGGATTGCGGGGGAGCACCACAACCGCGACACTTGTATAACGTTCCGTGTAGTTATCAGACAGATACGAACGACCCGAATCACCCCTATCTTAAGACAGGTTGTTTTACGCTACAGATCGGAGTAACCCACTGCATGACAGGAAAGAACTTGCAAGAGTTGCAGTTTGATTTCTCGAATTATGATCTGTCATGTTTTGGGGACTCGGTAACGATTATGGACTTGAATACAACTCCACCTGATACAGTCGCATTTCTTAGAAAAGACTCGACGGGAACACCGATAGGAGGAACATCGTTCTTGTATGACTTCGGTCAGAACAACACAATACCGCCGCCGCCGCCGTGTGTCCCTCGTATCTTAACGTTTGAGGTGTGCGGTTTGTGGAAGGACGGACGGAGTCCAGCGGAACACGAGTGTGCGGCTGTCTTTGAAGTCAAGTTTTTGAATAGTGATGCGTCGGAGTGTGGAATTATTCCGTTCATTGTTGGTGGTCGGTGTCCCGATTTGGACGCGGAACCAGTAGACAGGGGAAAAGAACCGTCTCTAAGTTATCGGGTGTACTATGATGAGAAGTAAGGGAAGAAGTACTATGAAAAGACAACTCGTTGTTATTGCTTTGTTGTTCAGTTGTTCTGTTCCGTTATTGGGGCAAATAGAGATTGAGCCTGATACGCTGGACTTTGGAACTGTGGGAGTCTCGATAGTGGGAATGGACTATGGGAGAGGCTTCATAGTTCGGAACGTATCGGATAGTGTGTGGTGGGTAGAGCGTGCAAAGCAACCAGTTTTTGCAGGGGAAGAGTATGAATTCGGTCTATTCTTCGAGGGACGGTTAGGATACTCTCGATTGTTGCCGGGTGATAGTGTCCGGTTTCTCGTTGGAGGTTCAGTGGGAGCACATGGAGAAACGGTTTCAGTCAATTGGCGATATGGTGAGTTC
>JBFWSB010000314.1:0-5417 GCA_050248595.1 Kapaibacterium sp. (SeqCode) | reverse complement strand
AGGGCGTATTGCTCTCAATCCGTGGACAGGTATCCCATTCCTCGTTCTCATTCTCTACGCTCTCTACCTGTTTGTAGGAACCTTCATTGCCGGTGATGTGGTTGACTTTACCGAGGGAACTCTCGGCAATAAATATTTTGAAGTCTACGTTAAGGATCACGTCTCTGCCTTCAGCGATGTGGCAATTACTGTTGATCTATTAGGTGAAGATAGTAGCGGAGAGGAGATTACCATAGAGAGCAAAACATTCGACTTCAGTGATGGAATTAACTCCAATCCAACACTCGAAGAAGAAATGCTCGCCTACCGTGATCGAGGTGACCACGCAATCTCCTACGAATACCGCAGTCCGATTATGGTAATACTGTTTGGTGAGTTTGGCGTCTTCACCATGACAGTCACCTACCTGCTTTTCATGTTGCTCCCACTGGTTATTGGTTTCTACATCTCACTTTCCTTGCTCGAAGATTCCGGATATCTTCCCCGACTTGCCACATTGGTTGATCGATCACTTACAAGTCTCGGCCTGAATGGTAGGGCAGTTATTCCGTTGATTCTCGGGTTCGGGTGCGTTACGATGGCGACAATTACGACACGACTGCTCGGAAGTGAGAGAGAAAAACGGATTGCCACTTCGATTCTCCAGTTTGCTATTCCATGTTCGGCGCAACTTGCTGTAATTGCAGCCTTGTTAGCTGGGGCAGGCTTAAACGCAACCCTCATCTATGCTGCCGTGATCTTTACGGTCTTCGTTGCTATCGGAACTATTCTGGACAAGGTTCTTCCGGGAGAGACTTCGCCACTTCTGTTGGATCTTCCTCCCATGCGCGTTCCTCGCTTCAGAAACGTGATGCAGAAAACTTGGGTGCGTACCTACCACTTTATGAAAGAGGCAACACCCTGGTTCTTTGTCGGAGCACTTGCTGTTTCACTCCTTTTGGTAAGTGGATTACTTCAAAGCTGGCAAAACTTCTTAGCACCTTTAACACAAGGGTGGTTGAAACTTCCTGCGGAGAGTGCCACAGCATTTGTGATGGGGCTTGTTCGCCGTGATTTCGGAGCGGCTGGACTGTACGACATGAATCTCAACCCGATGCAGATCGTGGTTGCGCTGGTTACGATCACCCTCTTTGTCCCCTGTATCGCCTCACTGATGGTGATGCTCAAGGAACGTGGGATAAAGGAGGGAATGACCATCTGGGCTGGTAGTTGGGTGCTGGCATTTGGGGTTGGTGGCTTGGTAGCACTCCTTTTGCTTTGAAGCCAGATTGAAGTGTAGACTTGCTGATGAAGTTGGGTAATAGTGAGAATCTCGGTGTGAAGAGTAGATTATGGGACTGTTCGGAAAGAAAAAGGGTGAGAGAGGGGACGATCTGAAGAGGGGAGAACTGAGTGAGCAGTTCTCATTAACTGTTATTGATAGTGCTGGCGGGGATCATCAGGAAAAATTGAAGCGTGAGATCCGTCTCTGTGCTACTTGTTCCTATCAGATTATCAATCCAATGACCGACCGATGCCCCCGATGCTTCTCGCTGGTTCAGTTGAGTGAACATACGAACTGCGGCGAATGTGACTACCAAGGGAATTGCGCTCTGGCTGAAGTTCACCAGAAGATGCAAGAGAAGTCGTAGAAGGAGAGAGTGATGGTAGCAAGCGGACGAACAGTGCGAGAGTAGAGCAAGAATTCTCAAAAACAAAAGTGGAGGCCGATCAACTCGATCAACCTCCACTTTTGCTATCTATCCTGTTCTTGTTGCTGTTATGGGCAAGTGATATTTGTGGTTGTCAGATTCCCGTTATTGTCAACAGTAATTCGCCAGCATCCACCGTTCGGTGCTTTTAGGATAACACCGTTCGCACTGTTGTTAACGTAAATGTCTCCCCCACCAACTTCAAGTTTTGTCCCCGGCGTTGTCTCACCAATTCCAACATTACCACTCCCCTCAATCCTGATTCGCTCGATGCTGTTTGTCTTAACCAGCAGCGGAGTATCATCCGTTGTTCCAAGGAAGTTGGTTCCAACACTTGTGCCTGCGTTGCCTGTAAGTGACCAACCAACTGCCTGAACGACATCCTTCGGGTATTTCCAGAGTGGTTGCTTATTCGTTCCATCAGATACCAATATCTGTCCGACAATGCCAGCACTACCTCCCGGCATAAAAGCTCCACCAAGTTGAAAATTCTTCGTGATCTGCAACTGTTCGGTAGGGGATCCAGTCCCGATGCCGACGTTGCCGACCGTCCGGTAGATATTGTTGCCGTTCACATTCCAAACCGTGTTCTTGATGGTGTTCCCAGTAATTTCAAGACCATTGCCAGCGAGGAGAACGAGAGAATTATCAGTTGAAGGGAGCCAGCCTTGTCCGTCAATAAACTTCAACACTTGCCCAGTAGTGGGGGGGATAGCGACAATCGGGTTACCACGTAATCCAGTTACTGTCAAGTTTACCACACCAGAGACATCACCCGTGTGGAGAGCGTGAGTAATTTCTTTGTTGATGATGTCGATGCCCGGGCCTGGAAGTAAGTCTTCACCCTCATCGTCAGCTGGTTCCCAAGTTGTTCCATTCCACTTAAGAACTTGAGCAAAGGTTGCCCCTTGGCGTGCAATATCTAATGGACTACTGTTCGTACCGAGACCACTAAGACGAGGGCTAAGGACAAGTGCGTTCCCGCCTGAGCCGGAGCCACTCCCCGCAGTCCAATTTGTTCCATTCCAGACAAGTGACTGTCCGCTGTTTGGGTTGCTGAAATCGACATCTATGAGGTCATTCAACGTCATGTTTGTCGGTTTCGGAGCCGCCAGTGCGTATGGAACACTCATCAAAAAATTGGTTCCCAAGGTCTGGTATCCACCTTCGTTGTCAATTTCAATTTCCACCTTCATGAACTTCAGATCTTCAGCCCACTTGATGTTAGAAAAATTTCCAAGTTGAACTTGGCCACCACCAACTTGAAGTGTGAAAAGACCAAATGGATTGGTCACTGCCTGATGTTCTTCAATGTAGACACCATTCCCAAGGACTGAGCCGTTCAAAATGGAAACGCGAACCTTGATTGGTGTGTTTGGAAGAGATGCCCCTGTTGCATCGCGCGCAATGCCTTGATAGGCAAATCGCTGTGGAATAACCTGAGCCTCTGTTGTCTTCGCAAAAAAGAGGGTAGATCCTATAAAAAGTAGGAGTAGAAGTTGTCTGTAAGGATTCATCGAAACGCTCCTCGTTGATTATACTGCAACTGATGAAAAAATAGTCTGTGTTGACCTACAAACTACGGAGAAGGAAGAACGGAAAAAAGCGATCCACCCCTGTGAATCGCTTTTCTCACAATCGAGAACGTGATCGTACTGTTTTGTTTGCAAAACAAACAAGATGCTAATTGACTTTTACCCATGCACCGCGGGTTGACAAGAATACAAAAATGCCACTTGTACCGGGTGTGATAGGTGCTGTTCCAGGAACGATGAGTGGATCGTTGTCGCCGTTGATGATAATCAATAACTCGCCAGCACTGCTTGCCGCTGGGAGCGTTACGGCGTTAGCCGAACCGGGCACGCCATCTGGTGTTACTTCAACTACTGTAGTGTTTGCTGGGACTCTAACGGCAGCCCCAGCACCGACTGCGCCAACCGAAAAGGCTGAAGAACCATTCTGTACAAAAAGTGCTGCTGCGGCTGGGTTTGAAATGTGCATTGCGGCTGAAGGGGTGTTTGTTCCAACGCCGATGTTTCCATTATCTCGCACGTTCATAATTGTACTGTTAAGACTGTCAACGATGTTCAGTGCTGACGTTGCACTTCCTGTCCCCTTACCCTTGATTGTGGCAACCGCGCCAGCCGGAGTTGTTCCGATGCCGACGGATCCGGTAAGTGTAGTTGCACCAGTTACCTCGGCATTCCCAGTCACCCCAAGTGAAGCCGCAGTCACTTTCCCTGTTGTTGTTACGAGGTTCACTCGAACGTGAGCGTTCGTGTTGATGTGCTCGCTGTTGACAGCCCCATCAGGAATTTTGTCAGATGTGATTGCGTCGTCGGCAATTGCTCTGGTTGAAACCGCACCACTTTGGAAATCTCCCTCAGTAATCACGGCATCTCCAATTTGCGGACTTGGATAATTACCCTTCAAGTCACCACTGGCAACCCCAACAAAGGGGAGACCAACACCATCGGCAAACTTCTCTTGCGTGATCGACTTGTTTGCGATGTTCTCTGAAGTGATTGTTCCAGCTGCGATTGTTCTTGCCGTCACTGCACCATCACCGATCATCGAGTTCACTATCCCCTTCGGTGCAATGGAAATTGTGGAGGTTGGTCCGGTTAATCCATCAATCAAAATACCATTCCCTTCAGCCAACTCGCTAATTCCACCACTTCCTCCCCCTGCATTCTGCCAGGCAAAGCTGTTGTTCGAGGCATTGAATCCTAACACCTGACCGTTGCGAGGGGAAGATCCACCAGTATTGAGATCGTTCGGTTCAATGGAACCGTCAGCAACGTTGTTTGCTGTTTCTGAGCGGTAGGCGTATGGAGAGGTTGTTAACTGGGTGCGTGGCGACATGATGTTGCCGTTAACAGCTATCTCAAGCCAATAAGAGCGTTCAAAGTTGAGGCCGGTAAATGGAGTTTTTGATCCCAGCAGAATCGAGACTACGCCATCTTTCTCTGGAGTAATCCCGGAATGGCTTTCGGTCCAAAGGACAGTGCCACCAGTCTGGACGCTATACATTCTGAAGACGAAATCTGCGGTACCACTCACTCCGTCAACCGCTCCTTGCCACGATATGACACTTGGAATCTGTGCTTCAGTCTGTGATACGGCGGTGAAGAGTAGAAGACAAGATGTCAATGCAATCACTATCCTTTGTTTCATCGTTGAACCTTTACGTGATATTGAAGAGTTTGTGGATACTCAGACTAAAATACAGTTGAATTGTCCTAATTATGAAAGAATCTTGAGGCTATGGTGATAATTCAGCGCAGGAGAACAACGGAAAATTGCTACAGGGATCATCCTCTATAACACCTTAAAGGGGGATTTAGTTAGTCTCCCCTTCGCTCCATAACGTGCCAAAGATACAACCCGGAACGCCTCAACCTCCTATAAACGTGATTTCTGAGAGTGGGGTAGTGGGATATTTGTAAACATTACTGTATTTTTGCGCTCCCTGAAGAAACATCTTCTTTCGTATTCATACATTTCTACGAGGTCCAACACCATGGCAATCAAGATTTTAATCATTGATGATGATGCTGAGTTGACGGAACTGTTACGGGAGTTCTTTCAATCTCAGGAGGCAGAAGTCGAGGCAACAAGTTCTCCAAAAGAGGGAATTAGCCTCGTTAAGTCGTGGCGACCAGATACTGTTGTGCTCGACGTAATGCTTCCAGAGATGGACGGATTCCAGGCATTGAAGAGAAT
>JBFWSB010000313.1:0-5480 GCA_050248595.1 Kapaibacterium sp. (SeqCode) | reverse complement strand
TTACGAATGAGGAATGAGGAATGAGGAATGATGAATGAGGAATGAGGAATGAGGAATGAGGAATGAGGAATGAGGAATGAGGAATTAGGAATGAGGAAAATGTGCCGATTTGAGCCTGATGTCAAGCCTCACGCTTCGCATACTCTTCTCAATCCGAAATTCGCAATCCGAATTCCGAAATCATTTTGAATTCCCACTTCTCCTACTTTCTTCCACTTCCCACAAGTCCTTCTATCTCTTCAACGGTTCGCTCCAATCCTGCGGAGAGATTCACCGGCCCGTTCTTCGTCACCAGCACATTATCTTCAATGCGAATACCGATGTTCCACCACTTCGGGTCGCACTTGCTTCCTTCAGGGATGTAGATACCAGGTTCCACCGTCAGCACCATTCCGGGTTGTAGTGTGTAGTCCTCTCCAACGTCGTGAACATCCATTCCCAAGAAGTGGGAGGTTCCGTGCATGAAGTATTTCTGGACATCATCCCCCTCCTTCATAATTCCCAACTTCACTAACCCCGATGAAATTACACGTCCCACTTCCTTGTGCGGATCCCAAAACTGTGCCCCTACTTTGCACTCCTTAATCGCCTCAGTCTGAGCTTCGAGAACAAGGTTGTAAATCGCCCGCTGCTCCGGTGTGAATTTACCGTTAACCGGAAATGTCCGGGTGATGTCGGCTGAATATCCGTGATACTCGGCTCCGCAATCCATCAGGATAAGTTCGCCGTCGAGACTCTTCCTGCGGTTTGTGTTGTAGTGGAGGATGCAAGTATTTGGTCCTGATCCAACAATGCTCGGGTAACCTGGATCTTCTGCTCCGAGACGCCGGAAGGTATACTCCATCGAGGCTTCGAACTCATACTCAAACATCCCCGGCTTCGCCATCCGCATTGCTTCACGATGTCCCTCCGCCGAAATATCGATTGCCTTCTGCATGGTGGCAATCTCCCGTTCGGACTTAATTGCTCGCATCCCATTCAGGACTTCGCCAGCATCTTCCACTTCAAGGTCGAACTCTTTGCTCTCCAACAAATCGCGCACCATAGCTGGCCAGGCAACGTCAACGCCTGCGACTGGATCGACGATGCTTCCAATCGTCCAGTTATCGTAGTAGAGTTTTTCGAAAGTTGGAAAAAGGTCTTCCAGAATCTTGGCAAGTTCGTCGTATGGGAGAACAGTGGTGATTCCCGTTACTTGAGCCGCAACTTTGGGCCCCATTCTGATCCCCTCCCAAATCTCATGCGCCGGATTTCGCTCCGCAACAAAGAGAATTTCCGTCACCCTCTTCCCATCAACTTCAATCCCGTCGGGAATGAGGAGGAGAGCACTTTCGGTCTCAGTAACTCCTGTCAAATAAAGCAGGTTGTTTCGCTGGCGGAACTCGTAGTCCACATCATTTGAGCGATTCCGAACCTCGGCACTTCGGAGCAGCATTCCCTCCCCTGACTTCAGCTTCTCTAACGTCTGCTTCCGACGGTTAGCATATTCAGTCCGAGGAAAGTTGTCTCCATCATAGACATTGAAATGTTCGTAGACCCCGGCTTCTTGGGCACGTGTGAGCGAAGCTGGGACAATAGTGAGTAGTGAAAGCAGCAGGAGCAGGCTAACCGGTCGGCTCATGGAGTCTCCTCAAAGACTGAATCGAGTGTTGAAGAAAGATCGTCGAGGGAGAAGATCATACTGATAATCTGGCGACCACTCCGCTCCTCTTCGGTTCCATCAGGTCTTGTGCTGGTAAAGGTAATGTTCCCAATCAACTGATGATCGCCCGCTACGGGATATCCGGCGTCGAGACTAATCCAGTAGGTTCCACTACCGTTGACAACGGTGTGCGTTGTTAGGCTATTCTTCCCAGTATATGGTGGCGAGTACCAGACCTGACCGGTCTCCGAAAGCTCGACCACAATAGCGTGGTGACCTAACGTATCGCCAACGCCACGAATTTTCCGCAGCCCTCCCCCCTGCCATTTCACCGGCGGATAGACGTTGTCGAGCAACCACATGTCGCGATCGAAGATGCTACCGGCTCCGGGACTAACAGTGTCAACTCCCCCCAAGTGAGGAATCACCATCGGTTGAAATGGAGCACCCGGCATCGAGCCAGGGTAGGCTAAGGTATCTCTCAGACGAAGTCGATTGCCATCAACTCCCATCAAAAAACGGATCGGTTGACCAACCCAGGGATGTTCGGTCTTCATACTCCAGGGTAGAGAATCGACCCGTTCGCGAACTACCACATCTTCGAGAATCATCGTCATGCCATATCCTTCCGGCAGAATCGTGTCGCACCGATACGTAATCCGCTCAACACGCTGGCGAATAACAGTTCGTGGGTCAACATCCCAGATCACTAACGAATCCAACGAAATCACGCGGTAGGTAACGCTCTCCCCTTGAGTGAAGTTGTAGCGGAGTGGGTAGGCGTTCGGTTCTTCCTTTCCTTTCTCCTGAGCATAGAGTGTTGCGGTTGTCAACAGTCCGCAGAGGAGTGCAAACATCGGCATCACTCTGCTAATTCTTCGCATACAGTTCATTCGTCTATTCTGATTATTCGTGTGTTCGTTCGCATTCCCGGTCTGCAATCGCCGACGAAAGCCTCCGGCGACAACCTACAAACCGGGGGAGATAAAGTTACCGAAGCGTCTCTATCAAAGAAGAGATATTCTACCGAACTCTCTCCTACCTGCATCTCCCCTACACCAACATAATATGCGTCACCTCTGGCGGACAGTTCACCCGAAGTGGAATGCCGGCAGTCCCAATGCCACGCGACACATACATCTGCGCATTATGATTGGCGTGTGCTTTGTAGAGTCCAGAAATATACGTTGAAGCGAGCGAAGCAACCGAAACGTTCAATCTGTCTAATCTTCCGAGAACGATCTGCCCACCGTGCGTGTGTCCACTCAGCATCAGGTCAACGCCGAGTGTAGCATATTCTTCAAAGGGATAAGGCTTGTGGCAGAGAAGGATTTTAGGCTCGTCATCTCGAACACCTCGCACAAGGTTTTCAACGATTCCTTTCTCCGTCTTCCCATCTTTCAAGTAATCATTCACCTCGTAAATGTCCCTGTCATCCAACCCCATCAACCAGAAAGATTTGCCATTCTTTTCAATCCGAATGTTTTCGTTTCTCAAGAGCTTGATGCCAGCCTCCTCTATCCCCTTCGCCACAATCTCAATCTCTCTTGTGTAGTAGTCATGATTTCCGGTAACACCGTAAACGCCGAGAGGAGCGCTCAGGCGAGAGAATGCTTCTGCGAAGGGATAGACTTCACGCGAACGGCTGTTGACGAAGTCACCGGGAAGAACAATCAGGTCGGCTTTAAGTGATTGTAGCGTAGTCGCATAACGTTCCATTCGGTCGCGATTCATGAAGAGCGAGGAGTGGACATCACTAATCATCCCAATCGTCGTCCCCTTCAGTTCCTCCGGCAAACCGGGGATGCGAATTTTAATCCGCTCTATTCTGCTATCCTCATCAGTGTTGGCAGCACTGAGCATCGAGACGTTGGCTGCGAGTCCACCCAGAGCTATAGCAGAAGATTGGATGAATCGACGCCTCGGCATTTGGGAGGATGTCGCAGGTTCAGTTACTTCACTGTAGGTAGAGGGGATCGGAACTTCAGTAGAGTTTTTCGTTCTCCGCCCCACCATATGTTTCAGCGGACGATAGAAGAATCTGTTTGTCAAGAGCAAGCCTCCCACAACCAGTAGGTTCACCTGGAGCAAAGCCCAGGGGATTGAAATTACGTTCATGAAATGGTCGGCCCAGAGAGGATGCCAACTCTTGTAGATAAGTTGCAGATAGATCAGAGGCAAATCCAATAGAACGATTCCAATCCCTCCCCACATCCAGAGCAGGCCGCGCCGAACAGGGCGACGGCGACGCAATACGTGATAGAGAGATTGCAATGTTAAGAGGTGGAAGAGGAGAACAACCCCAACCACCATTAGATTCAATCCGAATTGAGATATTAGTGAAATCATGCGGGTGGGTGACGATTGGAAGGTGTGGGCTATTTGATCGGAAAAAGAATTTTTAGTCGTGTGGCACAAGTCGTTTCCAGACTTCAACCGCGTGGTCACGAAAACCTGCTGGAGCGTTGTCGAACGATTCGCTGAACTTCATTTCAGCACTTCCGGGGATTCCTCGATTCACTTGCAAATCATCCGTCCCGGTAATCTCATAAAGTTCCGTCCCACTGTGAAGAACCAGACCGTATGTTTTCGGCGATACATCGCAGTTCCCCTCGACGTTGTAGACGTAGAGAACTTCCCCAACTCCATCCTCATCAATATCGGTCACCTCGATTTCACCAATCACTCCCTCCCCAGCATCGCACCAATTTTCTGCACTGTAGAGTCCCTGCCAAATGCTCTTCGGTTTCGGGCCGTGCATCACATAACGAATGGGGATTAGTGACTGCTGTTCCCCCTCCTCAATCTCCTGTCGCTTCTCAGTAACAATAAAGGCATTCTCCCCCCTCGCATCTTCCCACGTTATGCCTGCAAGGAATGTCCCCTCGCAACCATACGCGGCACAGGGATTTTCCGCTCCCTTGAGCTGCTGAATATTCCGCAGGTGTGCGGAGTTGCTGCAAGAGACCAGAAGGAGCACAAGGGTTCCCACCGCAAAGAGGACTGAGCTTTTTATCATAGTTGAGAACGAAGGCTAAACTTTCTGTTTGGAATCACTTAGGCTCTGAATAGGACTCGATTGCTCTCTTGTAGTCCTTGTATTGAAGGTGGTCGTACCAGTTGAGGTAGACATCTTTGATTTCCTCTTCACCCTTTCTCGGAGCGCGGTAGATAACGGCAATAAAGGCTGCGCTCGAATCGCCTGAAGTCCACATTCGGAACTCAGAACCGGCAAGTGACTGACCAACTTCAGAGATAAAGTCCTTATCCTCCTCAGAGTAGCCGAGGAGTGCCTTCGAGGCATAGTTGCGTGAATCGAGAATCAAATTGCCGTGCCGTTTAGTCATCGCGGCTGTGAGCGTATCGTAGAGTTGGTCAGCACCAACCTTTGTCGTCTCCGTTGTGTAGTGAAGGCTGGCGTAGAGCATCTGGCCACGATAGAAGCTGAACCCCCACTGATCCACCGGCAATTCATCGAATCGTCCACCAACCCAATTCAGCGTAGAACCCATATCGTTCGAAACGCTCTTATCGGGAGTAGCTCCTGGAATCTGCGCCATCTGCTTTTTCACTTGATCCCGGTTGCCGTAGAAGGGAACATTTTCGATACCTACGGTAGCCTGGTTTGTTCCCCCTCCATTCGATCCACCTGCGGTAGTTCCATTAGACGTCCCCCCGTTCTCCCCCCCAGAGACAGTCCCTGAATCCTCAGTAGAACCTTTCGTTCCTCCATTCTGACACCCTGCAAGTAGGTGAAGAGCTAAAACCCCGACAATTGAAAGCAGCCCAAGTCTTTTCATGCTTCCCTTCATAATTCTCTCGTTGATTTCATTGAAAC
>JBFWSB010000312.1:0-5507 GCA_050248595.1 Kapaibacterium sp. (SeqCode) | reverse complement strand
GATACCTCCGGCGAGAATCTATCCGATGGTTGGCAACGTGAATGTGGTCGACCTCGATCAGAATGGTGAGCCTGATGTTCTCGCTACTGACTTCCTGCTCGGCTCTCTTGTCTGGATACACCGCGTAGATACAGCTTGGGTTGAAGAGACTCTTGCATATACTCCTACGCCAGCCAAAACAGAAACCTGTGACTATAATGGCGACGGTCACCTCGACATTTTACTTGCCTGCATCGGCAACTCCGCGCCTACCGACGATTTAGTTGGAAGTGTACTCTTGCTGACGAATGATGGCTCGCTCAAATTCCGGGCCGACACGATTCTTAGTGATATGGGACGCCTTGCCGACGCTCGACCTGTTGACTTTGACAACGATGGCGACATGGACGTTGTGGTTGCAGTCTTCGGGTTCTTGAATGTAGGTGAAATTGGGTGGCTTGAGCAGGACAATGAGGGGAGGTTTGAGTACCATAGCATTATCAAGAAGGCGGGAGGAATTCACGTGATCCCGACAAACTTGAACGACGATGATCGAATGGATTTTATCGGATTGATTGCGCAGGAGCACGAAGAAATTATTGGTTTTGTGAACAAGGGAGAGGGGAAGTTCGATCAGCATCTGATATACAAAGCGTTCACTCCCGCCTTCGGTTTCTCAGGGATTGAACTGGTCGATTTAGACGAGGATGGTGATCTCGACATCTTGGCTACAAACGGGGATGCCATTGATATCCCCGGTGTTATGGTGCTCCCCTACCACGGCATTCAGTGGCTGGAAAACAAAGGTGATCTTGAGTATGAACCACACCCACTTCTCAGTTATTACGGAGCCTACCGTGCGATTCCGGGAGATATGGATGGCGACGGCGACCTCGACATTCTCGCCGTCTCCCTCTTCAACCAGTGGGCAAATCCAAGTCGCATGAGTGCAATCTGGTTGGAGAATGACGGAGCATTGAACTTTGCCCCACACGGTATCGGAGTAGAAGTCTCCTCACTTATCAGTGTTGATATTGGGGATATGGATATGGATGGCGACCTCGATTTCGTGACTGCCGGAATGCACGTTATAAAGGATCCGCTTAAGCGGATTGGACGGATCAACCTTTGGACGAATGAAGGGCCGATAGAAAAATAAGGATGAGTTAAGAGTTCATAGGGTTGAGAGTTTGTAGAGTTGGCGGCTGGTGTCGAGATTGGAAGTTTAATCCCAAATCCAAGTAAGGAAGGCGTATTGTCGAATAAGAAGGAGTGCATACTCTTCTATTACTCCCCTCGACTGGGATCGGGAGAGAGGGCGATGAAAGGAGGCATACGGCTTCGCTAAGTGAATTCGGTATAAGAGTCAGAAGTCGATTTTTTTGCAGAGTTACAGTTCTGCTATTGACAACCTTGAAAAAACAGATACGTTACTCTCAACTCTCAACTCTCAACTCTCAACTCTCAACTACTTCTGCCGGGCGATTACATATTCTGCAAAATCGTGGAGTGCCTGTGTGGCTAAGGAATCGGGGAGTATCGCCAGAGACTCGCGGGCGAGGTCACGATAGTGGTGGGCGGTTTTTTCTGCGTAGTTAATTCCCTCGTGTTCACCTACAAACTCTCGAACTCTGTTTGAAGTTTCCGTGATGCCGTTTCCGTTCGTTCCGTTTTTAATCAGACGGATCACCCGCTTTGCATCGCGACGGGAAGAGCTGTTCAGTGCGTGGATTAGGGGGAGCGTTAGCTTCTTTTCCTGTAAATCGTTTCCAATCGGTTTGCCAATATCGTCACCCTTTGAAGTGAAGTCGAAGATGTCATCCCGAATCTGAAAAGCAATGCCAACCATTTCGCCGTAGCGGTGAAGTGCTTTCTGGATTGCTGGATCATCTGTAGCAGAGAGGGCACCAATCTGGCAGCATGCTGCAATCAAAGAAGCTGTTTTGTCTGAGATGATTCTGAAGTACTCGCTCTCCTGAATGTCCAGCTTCCTCGTCTTTCTCGTCTGCATCAACTCACCTTGACTCATCCGCTGCACTGTTTGGGATGTCACGTCGAGGAAATCGAACTCTTTGTTCTCGTTTGCCAAGCGGAGTCCTTGCGCCAGAAGGTAATCACCAACCAACACGGCTGTCTTGTTATTCCAGACGGAGTTTACCGATGGACTTCCTCTCCGTTCGTCTGCTTCGTCCACTACATCGTCGTGGACAAGCGTAGCGGTGTGGAGCAATTCTACCATTGCCGCACCAATAAACGAACGACGGGAGAGCTGCCCGGCTGCCTTAGCTGAGAGGAGCACGAGGAGAGGGCGAACTTGTTTTCCCTTCTTCTTCAGGATATAGCGTATGGCCGTGTCGAGCAGTAGGTTATCGGTGCGAAGTGATTCCCGAAAGAACTTTCGGAACTCCTTCAACTCCCGATCAACTGGTCGAGATATATCACTAAGTCGTATCTGGCGTGTTTCGGTCATCAATTCCTAACTGCTGGCTGATCTGAACTGGCCATTTTGGATTCTCTTTAATCGACGGCACTATCCCTTCTTACAAAACCTCTGCGCAACTTCTTACTCTTCCTTCCTATCACTTCCACTCTCACCAAATGCTTCGTCGAGAGATTCCTTCCTCTGCCGTGTTGCAATGCGGGATACGACAATACTGATTTCGTAGAGGAAGTAGAGAGGGACAGCCATCATAATCTGGTTTACTGGGTCGGGAGTTGGCGTGACGATGGCGGCAACAATCAGCAGCACGACGATGGAGTGGCGTCGATAGGTCTTCATGAAGGCCGGAGTCAAAATCCCGATGCGGGAGAGTGCCCAGCTGAGAACAGGCATCTCGAAGACTGCACCGGCAGCAAGAATCAATCCGAGAACAAAGCTGAAGTAGGCTTCAATCGTAAAGTTATTCTTGATCTGATCAGCAACCTGAAACGCTTGAGCAAACTCTAACATTTGCGGGATCATCGTGTAGTACGCAAAAGCGACACCGGCGAGGAAACAGAAGATGGTGGCAACGGCCAATCCCCCTACATACTTCTGTTCTTTCTGATATAAGCCTGGTTTGATAAATGCCCAAAGTTGCCAGAGAATGAAGGGGATTGAAATGATGAGGCCAGCTAACAAACAGACTTGAATTGTCAACGTTACCTGACCGAACATCACGAGGTTCTGAAACTGGATTGGAGGATTTGATTGGTTGGCTGGAGAGAGCAGGAATTGCCAAATCTGTTCGTAGAAGATTCCGCAGGCAATGCCACTAACTGCTAAGGCGATCAGTGACTTGATGATGCGCCAACGCAATTCTTCCAAGTGATCGAAGAATCCCATCTCACCCTTCGCTTCTTCTCGGAGAGTGCTTCTATCTTTCTCCGATTCGCTTCCACCAACTGAACGATCCCTGTCGGCATCGCCGGGATTGTTCTGGTTATCTCGATTCATCTCTTCATCTTGGACAGTAGCCATTCCTTCTATTTCCTCAATCGCTTCAGTAGAGTCAATACCTTACGCTGTGATTCCTTCGGGGAGTGTAGGACGTTCACCGACACTCTCCTGAAGCTCAGGGTAGAGTGGGAATCCTCCACAGAACTCACCTACTTCTCCCTGTACGCTCTTCAGTAGCTCTTCGTTCTTATGGTCGTTCAACACCCGGTCAATGAATCCTGCGATCTCCTTCATCTCACCCTCTTTCATCCCACGACTTGTCATTGCGGCGGTTCCGAGACGAATGCCAGAGGTAATCAACGGCGACTTATCGTCGAACGGAACTGCATTCTTGTTGCAGGTGATGCCTGCTTCGTCGAGCGCGTTCTCAGCAGCTTTGCCAGTTAGGCCTTTGTTCCGCAAGTCGATCAGCATCAAGTGATTGTCTGTGCCACCCGAGATAATGTTGTAGTCCCGATTCACCATCTCTTCGGCCAAAGCCTTTGAGTTGCGGATTACTTGTTCGGTATAGAGACCAAACTCATCGGTCAACGCCTCACCGAAGGCAACTGCTTTTGCGGCGATTACGTGCATCAGAGGTCCACCCTGAATACCGGGCATCACCCAACTGTCGATAATCTCCGACATCATCTTCACCCGACCAGATTTCGGAGCGACAACCCCAAACGGGTTTTCAAAGTCTTTTCCGAGCAGAATCATTCCGGCACGAGGTCCTCGGAGTGTCTTGTGTGTTGTTGAGGTGACGACGTGGCAGTGTTCGACAGGTGAATCCAGCTTTCCTTTAGCAATCAATCCAGCCGGGTGGGCGATGTCGGCCATCAGAAATGCGCCGACTTCGCGGGCGATCTCTCCGAAGGCTGCGTAGTCGATATTGCGACTGTATGCGGAAGCACCGACGGTAATCATCTTCGGCTTGTGTTCGCGAGCTTTTGCTCGAACGTCGTCGTAGTCGATTCGTCCTGTCTCCGGGTTCACTCCGTATGAGACGAAGTTGTAGAACTTCCCAGAGAAGTTGACCGGAGAGCCGTGGGTTAGGTGTCCGCCGTGGGAGAGGTCCATCCCGAGGACTTTGTCGCCATGCTGAAGAAATGAGAAGTAGACTGCCATGTTCGCGCTCGAACCGGAGTGGGGTTGCACATTTGCATATTCCGCACCGAAGAGCTTCTTCAATCGTTCGATAGCGATAGTCTCCGCCACGTCCACCCACTCGCAACCACCGTAGTAGCGGCGACCCGGATATCCTTCGGCATACTTGTTCGTCAGCACCGAACCTTGTGCGTCGAGGACAGCACGACTGACAAAGTTTTCGCTGGCGATCAGTTCGATCTTATCGTTCTGCCGATAGAGTTCCCCCGCAATTGCGCGAAAAACCTCTGAGTCTTGGTTCTTGACGTGGTCGTACATGGCTTTTTCTACTTTCGTTTATCTGCTGAACTGCCTATTGTCTATGCTTTTGTGAGCGCAGGCCTTCAGCCTGTGCCGGGATTCTATTGAGAATATCTCAAAAGTTTCTTTGGAACTGGTCTGCGTGAACCTTCCGGTTGGGGAGAGAATACGATACGAGTCTATCGTTACTTGCCCTGAGCACACCCTAAAGATGTGCGGCGACCACGATCTACTACGAAAAAACTTTGCCTCCTTTGCGATTCTTTGCGCCTTTGCGTGACCTCCCTCAAGCACCTACAACCCCGACACCTCATGAATCTTCTCCACTCTACGCCGATGCCTCTCCTGATCTGAAGTCGCCGTATTCAAGAACGTGTCGATAATCTCCGGCACTAACTCCCACTCAACAAGCCGCTGACCAAGTGTGAGGACGTTCGCGTCATTATGTTCCCGAGCGAGGGCTGCCATTTCAGGATTGAGACAATTTGCTGCCCTCACCCCCTTGAACTTATTTGCGACGATGGAGACGCCAATGCCAGAGCCGCAGACAATTACACCCCACCGAGCATCTCCACTGGAGACTGCCCTTGCCGCCCGTGCTGCGTAGTCAGGATAGTCGGCTGAATCTGTCGACTCAACACCAAAATCGGTCACGTCATATCCCTTTTCGCGGAGATACTCTGTAATTCTTACTTTGTACTCG
>JBFWSB010000311.1:0-5524 GCA_050248595.1 Kapaibacterium sp. (SeqCode) | reverse complement strand
TAGAACGAGTGGACCGTTGGATCGAAACAACTCGAGGAGCAACTGACCGCAGCAATCCTCCGCTACTATAGCGTGATTCGTGCCGACAGTCTCTTCACCCGCTATATTCGGCAACATGCTGGACGGAGTCTCTATCAGGTGCGGGGAGAATTTATTGAAGGGGAAAATCGTGGGGATATTCTTCTCCTCTCCCTCGGACAGTTGCGTCTGTTTCCAGCAGAGAATGTGCGCATTGCTCTCGGAGAGAGTCTCTACAGTGAGTTGTTGAACTCACGCAACGAGCCGACATCAAATCGACGGAGGATTGACCTCGGGAATTCCTTTGGACATCAAGATTGGCGTGGAGAGTATCGCGTGATCTGGTCGCTCTGGGATCGACTCGACATCCGCCTGACACCGGAACTTCAAGCCTTCGCAGCACTCGGCGCACCAGAGTCAAATCTCGACTTCTGGCTCGATGGAACGGGGAGGATAGGTTGTGCTTCACCACTCTATGAGTTCTCACTCCTCTTCCCCTTCGCATCTGGAGGGGTAGACTTCGGTCCCCTGCCGGAGCGTCGTCTGGTTCCGGGATACGGAGCATCAGCCTCGCTCCGCTTCAACCAGTTAACAGCCCGCATCCGCTTCACCGATGCAACTGAGAGCACGTTCAACTCAACCAGAACAATCGACCGAACTTTCATCCACTCACTCAGCAGTGGACTGACTTGGGAAGATTCCTTCAATCCAACAGTCGGATCAATTTCGTTGAAGGCTGGGGTCGGCCTTGAGGAGTTTACTGAGCTAAGGGAATTTGATGGAGAGATTTTAAATGAGGGCTATGTCCGGCGGATATCTCCAATTGCCGTCATCGGATATACCTCAATCGATAAGAACCTGAACTTCCAAATTGGACTGAACGACTTAGCACTCCGATCGGAGCTAACGCTTAGACTAAGCTCACACATCTGGATTGAGGGTCGAGCAGTTGCAAACGGACTCTTCAGGGATGAAAAAGTGTTCGAACACCCCTTCGCATTTTTCCTAACCCCGAGAGTAAAGTTCTGAGAGCAACTCTGGAGAGGTTCACCCCCCACCAAAACCTGACCCCACTCCTAATTCCTAATTCTTCATTCCTAATTCCTAACCCTCTCTACATCCCCCACCAAAACCTGACCCCACTCCTAATTCCTAATTCTTCATTCCTAATTCCTAACCCTCTTCCTGTATTCTGCCACAGCACGATCATGTTCGCTCTTTGTCTTACTGAACTTATGTGCTCCACTTCCATCCCCCTTTGCAACCATGAAGATATAGTCGTTGTTGTCAGGGTTCAGCACTGCCTCGATTGATGCACGCCCTGGATTGTTGATTGGTGTTGGGGGAAGTCCTTTGTACTTATAGGTGTTGTAAGGACTCTCTATTCTCAAATCTTCGTAGAGGAGTCGGCGAGGGCCATCTGGTAGGATATACTGAATTGTCGGGTCGGCATCCAGCTTCATTCCCCGCTCAAGTCGGTTCAGGTAGAGTCTGGCAACTATCGGTCGATCCTTCTCAACCCGAGCTTCTCCCTCAACGAGCGAGGCGAGGATAATTGCTTCGTATGGAGATAGATTCACCTTTGCAGCCTTACTCTTCCGCTCGTCGTTGTAGAATTGTAGGAAGAGTGAGGACATCTCACGAAGCAACGACTCGGCGGTAGCCCCCCAGTATACGAAGTAGGTGTCGGGCATTAAATATCCTTCGGCAGTTGAGGCATTAAGTCCAATCGACTTCAGGAATTCTCGGTCGGTGGCAAGTCTGATAATCTCAGCCGAGTCGATTCCGGCCTCGCGGGAGGCAATCGAGGCAATTCGCCGAATCGTCACCCCCTCAGGAAATGTCACCTTCACCCGAAGCGAAGAATGTCCCTCTCGAAGTGCATCAATCAATCGCCCTTGCGATATTCCTCGCTGAAACTTGTAGCTTCCACTCTTCAACTCATCGTCGGCTCCAATTGCCGTGGCAAGGAGCCTGAATGAAATTTGATCGTCGATCAAACCGGCGTTTGAGAGCGTATCCATGATCTCCCCAAAGCCAGCCCCTGTTGGGATGTGAATCATCACGACATCTTCCTCTGATTCGTCAGAGGAGGTATCGTGCCAGAAACGAACGCCGAGGAAGAGGAGAAAGAGAATAAAGAGGGCAAGAAAACCTGTTATGATTTTTCGTGTCACTGCACCTAATGTTCTTGAGTGATCGACTTCAAGTCTATACCTTACAGACTTCTGCAAGAATAGGAATAATATCGTGATCAGTTCAATGGGCCATCGACTATCCATACATCCTGTTTCGTTCGGCGCGGTTATCTTTCTGCTTCTCTTCTGCTTCTCTCAAACTAAAATGATAGGGCAAGAGTGGCCAGCATATAACAAGCTCGACTCATCATACACAGCCAACGATCGTGCGTGGGACTCACTTCAGCAGACAATTGCGCTCGACTCAAACAATCTTGACGCCTGGCTACACCTGATTGAGCTAACGAAGAAACGTGGAGATTTTGAGAACGAACTCAGATTCTCCACCCTTGCAGCCCGCCGCACTCCTGACTCAGCGCGGGCACAATTCGCCCTCGCCGACGCCCGCTTGAACAACGGACTTGTAGAGGAGGCAATAGCTCCACTCCGCACCGCACTCAAGATCGACCCCCACTACGTCCGCGCCTTAACTGTTCTGGCTGAGGCTTACGACATGGTCTACCAACATGACTCCGCCCTCCTCTATCTGGACTCGGCGATCAACTGCAATCCACGCAACGCGCAGGCACACTTTCAGAAAGCAGAGTTGCTCTACCGGATTGGGCGACGAGTAGAATCTATCGACCACTACCAAGCCTGGGCGGAGCTGCAACCATTCACAGCCGAACCGTGGATAAAACTTGGCGAAGCCCAATGTTTAGTTGGCGACTACGAGAACGCCCTCGAATCGCTCAGCTACGCCATGTCACTCAACTCCGACTCCCCCGACGCCCTCTTCCTAATAGCCACTGCAAAGCAAGGACTCGGCAACACCGACGAAGCCCGCGAAGCATTTCGGGACTTCTTCTTCCGCTTCCCCACCCACAAAAAAGCCCTCGAAGCCGAAGAGCTTGCAAGAGCGTTAGGCTGGAAGCCGGGAGGGGAATAGAGAATGAGAAAATTAGGAATGAAGAATTAAGAAAACGCTCTTATCAATCCGACTTCCGAAATCATCAATGCGCAATTAGAATAGATTGGGGAAAATTGAAAGAACTGTCGTCACCTCACACTCCCTCCACTCGATAGCTCCTTCTCCTACATTTTTAAATTTGAATTTTTAATTCTCTCACCCTCCTCTTTCTCCGACACCATTTGTCGGCATTCGCTCCCCTCCCTTCCTACCTTTGAACCACTCGAATATCGCAGTGAATGAAGGCACAGGATAATGCGAAACAGGACTTCCTTTATACTCAAGGTTTTTCTTCTCTCAGAATCACTCGCTTCAACGGAATTGCGTGATTTTAAAAGGGAACAGAGTGTGTATCAGTGGGATTACTTCTCTTCACTACGCGACCACCGTGGCTTTTGGCTTTTTTTCATTCTTCGCAGTGGAGGAGGATATCAGCCAAAAGATTTAGTAGGCGAACCAATATCCTTTTCCTATATTTCACAGACTCATCACGGGCTGGATACTACGTTCTCAAACAACAATCCCCGAACTCTCATGACCCGTTCGGACAGTGGCTATAATAAATTTATAGACCTACTACATCGAGGTGAATCTCTCACTTACGATGCAATCGTCAACATTTTTGGATGTGACAAGCGCACTGCAGAGCGGTGGATTCGTCACGCACAGAATGAAGGGATCCCACTACATGTCGGGAAAATTGGGCGAAAGAATCTCTACTCAATTCCAGAAGAACACCGGCAGGAAGGAATCCGAGTTAACCTTACGGATGCTGAAATGCTCGCCCTCGCAATTGGTGCAGAGGCTGCACAGTCTTCACTTGGGCCAACGCACCTCGGCTCTCCACTTCACTCAGGCATCGCAAAGCTTCTCAAAGAACTTCCCGGGGACTTTCACCTCTACGATTTCGAGGAGATGAAAGAGCAGTGGCACTTCAGTAATACACCAACTTCGCTACTCGATCCAGAAGTCTTCCAGCAACTGATGGTAGCGGTAGAGGCCTACGAAACATGCGCAATCACCTACTTCACAGCAAAGGGACAAGAGACAAAGGATCGAGAGATTGATCCTTATGGATTTGCCGCACCCAAAGGTTCTTGGATGGTTGTTGCGTGGTGTCGTCTGAAACGGAAGTTCTTGAACTTCTCAATTGCCGACATCCGCAAGATTGAGAGAACAGGGAAGTTCTTCACACCAAAGGAATTTGATATTCACAATCACTTTGCCGGACAATTTGGTGGGGTTGGTGGTAAACAACTCTACAACGTCACATTCCTTGTCGAACCAGACCGAGTAACGGCCTTCCGACGCAAACAATACCACGCATCACAACAACTGGAGAGCCGCCCAGATGGTCGCGCAATCGTCCGCTTCACCGTAACCGGCCTTGAAGACATCCGAAGTTTTGCCCAAAGCTGGGGCACAGGAATCACCGTGCTGGAGCCAGAGGAGTTGGTGGCGATTATGCGGGAGGAGAGCGAGGAGACTTGGAGGAGATATGGGAATAACAATTGAAACTACTCCTATGTTGATGCATAACGCCTATCTATCCATCTCTTTGTATAATAGCAGAAGCAACTCCCCCGTATACGGGGGGTGTTCCGTTATTAGTAGCACTTCTGATGTGAGGCAGTGCACAATCCCCACGTTAGTGGGGTCAACGAGATTCAGAAATATTTCTGAATCTCGTTTTTCATTTGCAACCATCAATGAAGATGCCTATTTTCATCAGCAACGAATCGATTTAGAGCTACAAATAACTTGTGATATGATGAAAAAGCGCATTTTACGCAAAAAACTCACTAAAAATCCAGATCGGCCAATACGAACAAGGCAGTCTGGCGAAGAACCATGGCGAATTGGCATCTGTACTTGCTGTTCACGCAGAACTTATCTCAATCGAGACCGCTCGCTGCCATTGTGCAGTGATTGCTCAAAGGTATGGGGAGTTGATAATGCCGGATACTAATAGCAGCAATCTCCCAATCTGGCCCCACTTCTGGGCAAAGACTGACAGAACCGGCGAACGCCCAGAATGGACTCGCCCTCTTTGGGCACACCTTTTCGATGTAGGAAACAGTGCGTTGATTCTGTGGGAACGCTTTCTTCCATCAGCATTTCGGAACAGACTGATTGCGGCAACCAATCTAAACAACGAAGAAGCTGGCAAATGGTTCAGCATCCAGATTGGACTGCACGATTTGGGGAAAGCGACACCTTCTTTCCAGGCTATGCACAAATCGTCGGCAGTAAAACTGAGAGAGCTCGGTCTGAATATCCCCGAGCATTTTAACGGCAGCACAAGCATCCACCACGGGCACGCTTCTATCGCATTGATCTGTTCTGCTCTTAACGATCA
>JBFWSB010000310.1:0-5528 GCA_050248595.1 Kapaibacterium sp. (SeqCode) | reverse complement strand
GCAGATCAATCGGTGCGAGGAGGCTGGCGTTGACATTGTTCGGGTTACCGTCAACGACAAACATGCAGCAGAGGCTATCGGTGAGATCGTTAAAGGGGTCAACGTTCCGATCGTCAGCGACATCCACTTCAACCACGTATTCGCGCTGAAGGCAATCGAGGGAGGGGTGGCAAAGGTTCGAATCAATCCGGGAAATATCGGCAAGGTAGAGCGGATTCACGAGGTGCTCGGCGCAGCGAAGGATCGTGGGATACCGATTCGCATTGGAGTAAACTCAGGCTCGCTCGAAAAGGATATTCTCGAGAAGCATGGCTACCCAACCGCCGAGGCTCTCTTCGAGAGTGCAATGCGCCACGCAGAGATTTGCGAGAGCGTCAACTTTCAGGATGTCATTATCTCCGTTAAGTCGACCGACGTTCGCCTGATGATCGAAGCCTACAGACTGATTGCCGAGCGAACCGACTACCCACTCCACCTCGGCGTCACCGAAGCAGGCACTCCGAGAGTCGGCACAATTAAGTCGGCTGTCGGCATCGGCGCACTTCTCTCGGAAGGAATTGGGGATACGATTCGCGTCTCACTCACCGATGAACCAGAGAAGGAAGTAGAAGTTGGAAAAGAGATTCTTCGCTCGCTTGGCCTTGCTTCACGCAGCGTTGAGATTATTGCCTGCCCAACATGTGGACGGTTGGAGATTGACCTCTTCAAAGTAACACGCCAACTTGAGGATGCACTGAAAGGAATTAAGAAGCCAGTGAAGATTGCGCTCCTCGGCTGTGTTGTGAACGGACCAGGTGAGGCTTCCGAGGCTGACATCGGCATTGCAGCCGGAAAAGGTGTTGGCATTCTCTACCGTAAAGGAGTCGTGGTACGGCGAATCAAAGAAGAAGAGATCGTACAGACTATTCTGGAAGAGGTAGAGAATTTTCAGCCAGAAGAGAATGCACATCACTAAGGGAACTATCGTCGTCGAACGTGAAAAGGGGAACCACTCTCTCCCCCAAAGATACCTCCCCCTAAGTGGGGACAGTCCAGCCTGCTCGTGAAGAAAGACTGTAAACTTTTCAGAGTAGGTAACAATAGGACGAGGCATCTTTCACATCGCACTTGATCGGAATGAAGAAGTACACAAGTTCAGAGTAGGGATTAGTGCCAGACTTTAGCATGGCGTACCTGAACTTGCCAGAATCAATTCGGAGAATTTTTCTTCATCGTACCACTACAAACCGGTGAACAATTCTCACTCCTCCAATTTGCACGACCAAATAGTAGAGACCGGGGTTGAGATCTTCTGTCGGAACGATAGTACTCTCCGGATTCTCTGCACGATACCTCTCTCTTCCGGTCAGATCGAAGACCGAGAGGCTTTCGATCTCTCCGGCCTCAACCCCACCAATTTGTATGTAGTCTTGCAACTGACTCTGGATCAGGGTGATGGAAGATACAGGTGATTCCACCGAAATGTCCGAGGTCAGCGAGAAGGATATCCCGATACTGGTTATGAACATTGCAACATTCGATTCGAACGCACTTTCGGCTCCGACTATACACCAGACTTCACCATTCTCATCGGTGGTCATCTCGAACAGGTGGGTGGTATTCTCCTTGACGATCAGGTGGTTATTGTAATCCTCGAACGGGTGGCGCACCTGCCCGAGCGTATCCATGTCAGAGCCGGGAGCAGTCTGGTTCCCCTTGTCGATGTTCATCAGATAGTAGTCGCTGGATCCCTCCCTCTTGGTTCGGATTTTCATCGGCTCCACACGAGTAGCCCCACACTTCAGCGTCAGGTCACTTCCGCCAATCGTTGTGATTCCCTCGGGCGTCACAAGGCCGATCTGGAAGAGAATGGAGTATCGTCGGTTCGGCTGAAGCCCGGTAATCTTTCTTTTCACGAAGAGGAAAAGATCGTCCGAATAATTCACTCCACTCAGAAGGATCCCCCGCTCCTCCCCCTCCACAGCAATTCCTCTGGTCAACTCGTGAGCAAGCTCGTAGTCAATATCTCCGATCGAGTAATCGGCGAAATCGGGTATCCAACCTTCATAGCTCTGGTCGAGTGAGTACTCGAAGGTCTGACCTGTGAGAGTGGAACTGATTCCGAACAACAGAAGGGGAAAAAGCAATCGCAGGTAGTACATGGCACATTAATCTTGTATTGAGATTCCGAACTGTCGGGCAAGCATGGAAAGGAACCGATAAGATCACGATGTGATTCACCATCGGGTGCAAGGGGAAAGAACGACCTGTGTCGAGAGAAGGGTCTCCCGCGACACAGGGAAAACGACGGCAAAATCGACTACTCCTCCCTCACCGAACCATGAAATGTCCCGACCCGAGAAGGCTTCCCTTATGTACCAGTCGGTAGAAGTAGAGACCCGGCGTGAAATCCCTGAATTCAATTCCCACTCTCGGAGCCGAGATTGTCTCCTCAGCAACAAGACTCCCCCGAACGTTGACAACTTCGAGTGTGGAGCCGATCAGGTGATCTCTCCCTTCGTCTACTACAATCAACACAGCCCCCCCGCCGACCGAGCCGATCACTTCAACAAATCGCCCCTTCACGACATCCGGTCCAGTCGTCACGCTGACGAGACTGCTCTGGTACTTCATCACCGTACCACTTGTTCCGGCAGCATAGATTGTCGTCGGCGAGGCATATTCGCACCAGGTGAGGAGACTTGTGGCAAATGTGGTTGTATCCTTCCAGGAAGCACCACCGTCATCGGTCATTACGATAGTGCCATCTGATCCAACAGCAACTCCATGATCGGCATCAAGGAAATCGGCGGTAATCAGTGTGAAGTCTGGTGTGGTAAAGAATTGATTCCAGTTTTCTCCACCGTCAACGGTTCGGAAAATATCAGCCCTGAACTCGAATGTCTCTTCGTCAAAAAAAGTGAGAACCGTAATGCCATACAACTCGTTGACAAAGTTAATGCTATTGATGAGAGAAGTTTCTCCGAAGTCCTTGACTTCGGTAAACGCAACCTGCGCAGAATCAGCGTCAACATTCTGCGACCGGAAGATCGACTTCTCCACTCCGGCAAACTCACCAGTAACGATAAAGAGTAATTTGGATGTTACCAGATCGAGTCTTGAGATATAGCGCCCCCCTTCATCCATCACCTTCGTGAATGTTTTCCCTCCATCAACAGTTCTGAGCAGGTAACCCCGTGCAGCATCAGGATCGCCCCCACCAATAACCCCATTCATCTGATCGGCAAAGTCGACTGCGTTAAAGCCTCCCTGTAGGTCGCTCACCTTCGATTCGCTCCAATCCTCCCCTCCATCTGTTGTAGAGAGGATAATCGGACAGTTACAGTCCAAGCTTCTGCCGACGACAATCCCGTTTTTCTCGTCCCGGAAGCTGATCGAATTCAACTCAATGTCGGGAAAATCTTCTGTTAACCAACTCTTTCCACCATCGGCAGTTCGCGCGATTGTGCTTGAAACGCTCCCACCTTCAGCATATGCCCACCCGACAACATATCCTTGTTCCTGACTGTAGAAAGTTCCTGATTGGAAGTGATTGTGTACATTTTTCGGGCTTACATTCTGCCAAAAAGATTGGCTGAAGAGTGAATGGTTAGAGAGGAGGAGAAAGAGAATTGCAGTAGAAAAAATTAGCTTCATATCATACCACCTTACGTCTATATGTAATTTATTAGTTCGGTTTCCTGTAACTGCGAGGGTGAAAAAGGTATGTTTAGGATAGAATTTTCTCAAGCATATTTTCAGTGATATGTAGAAGTTCAAACAGCACTTCATGAGCACCACATTGGCATCCAATTCTATTCAACGATGAGATATTCGGACGATCTGTTCCAATTGATCCAATCGATGACCAAAGCGGAGAAACGATACTTCCGCTTGGTTGCCACGCACTATAAACAGGAGAAGATATATCTCCGCCTCTTCGACGAACTGAATAGGCAGAGGGTATACGATGAGGAGAAGTTGCGTGAACGTTTTGGCGAAGAGATATATGGCAAACAGTTCCACGTGGCAAAGAATTATCTCTACAAGATGATTATGAAGGTAGTGCGGAACTTTAATAGAAGCAGGTCGAAGGAGGTAAAGGTTGAAGAGTTGATTGCGGAGATCAGATTCCTCTACAATCGTGGACTGTTCAGCCAGGCAAGAAAGCTTTGGAAGCAAGCCGACAGAGTACTTCAAACTATTGAGAACTCCCCCCTGAAGTTGGTGATTGTAGACCTTCAACAACAACTCTCCGGGAAGGCCACACACCGCATGGAGCACCTTGAGGATATTCACAACAGCCGAATGTCAATCTTGAGTGAAATTGAACAGAAATACCAATACGACTACCTAAACGAACGAATTGGGAACATCTGCACTAACTCCCCCCGTCGGTCGGCAGAGCAGAAAGCTGAGCTTGCCGCTCTAATGACCGATCCTCTTCTATCTCATCCTCCTACCACCGGATCGTGGAGGGTACTCAACAGTTATTATTGGTCCCACGCATCCTACTACTACGCTCTCGGAGAATATCATCACGCAGTTGAGAAACTGATGAAGTCGAAATCACTTTACTGCGAGGAGCCGTCAAGGAAAGTAGAGTACGTCTCGGAGTATATAATGTTGATAGGAAATCTGTTGACGCTGATGACACATATCGATGCGTACGATCGATTTGCAGAACTGCTCGACGATTTACGAACCATCTCTGAAAAAGAGTTCTGCAAAGAGATGTTCTCAGCAAATCGTTCACGCTGTATTTACTGGGAAACAATCTATCTGGGAGAACTTCAACTTGAGACAACCCGAGGGAATTTTGAACACTGTCTCAAGCGTATCCCAGAGATTCTTGAGTTCCTGAACAACACTGCATCATATCGCAGTGGAATCCAACGCAATTCAATATGGCTTCTGATTGCCTACAGCTATTTTGCATCTGGAGAAATGACTCACGCGCTCTCCTACATCAACCAACTGTTAAGTGGTGGAGAGCCACAAAAAGGACGATCAGTCTACTATACGGCACGGAAGTTAGAGTTGATGATTCACTACGAACTTGGCAACTTCGATCTCCTCGAAAGTTTGGAACGCTCCCTTCGCACTCGACTTGCCTCGCAAGGACTTGCGGGATCGTACGAAACTCGGATACTCCGCTTCTTCCGCTCAGTACTCTCTAACTCTACTGTCAACTGGGATCCAGAGTTCTATCAGCCAACAGAAAAACCTATTGCTTTCGCCTACATTGACTTCCCAGTATGGATCAAAGCGAAAAAGTCAGGTGAAGATTTTCGTTGTGTAGTACGGTGGCAGTTTCTGCAAAAACTGATGCCTACCCTCACCCTTTCAACCACTGAAATATAAATTTCAGTATTCATCATAGATATGTTGGGAAACATATGATGCAACGACACGAAGGGGAAGTGTTGTAAACACACTTCCCCTTCGATATAATATCTACCCCTCTCTTCCAGAAACTTTCTCTCGATTACAGACGCAGCGCAGCCCGAAATGCCTTTGTATATGTTGATGGTGTCGGGACTCCATTC
>JBFWSB010000309.1:0-5545 GCA_050248595.1 Kapaibacterium sp. (SeqCode) | reverse complement strand
TCGCTGTCGACTTGCCAGCCCAGAAACGAACCGAACACTCGGCGTACCAACATGAACGCTACGAACTACGCCCTCTCGGTGACGGAATGAGCGAGCACCTCGCCTGGATTTTTCAGGTTCCGAAAGATGTCATCAACGACCACAACGACATCTTCAACTTCAAGTCGATGCTCCTCGTTCTCGCACTCATCCAAATCTCGGGAGCAACGATGAGTTTAGCCGAAGACTGGAGTCGGAACTTTGAATCTGAGTGAGCTACGCCACCCATCCACCTCGCTCCTCCGAAGGGAACAGCGCAGGTAATCTGGTAGGATATCTATAACATTCCAGTTCTTCTCTACAGGTGTTGAGAGACTCTTCACTTCGCTACGCTCCGTTCAGAGTGACAGACTTGAAGGGGTACTCATTCCTGACAATCCTGACTTTAGCGTTGACTTTTAAAACTCCTTCCGAATGCTTTGTGAAATGGAAGAAGGAGAACTTCTTCCCGAATGGTGTTTCACTGCTTCTTCCGTGCTTAGGTATTCTCAGGCTCGCTATCAATAGGATGAATTTTTACCCTTGTATTCCCTACCGTCGATATTCTATTTTTACACAACTGAATAACTGAATTCATTCTCATCGTTAAACAACTGTAGTTATATGAAAGGTAACCGCACACAGATTGTTCTGACAGTCTTGATCTTCTCACTCTTCGCAGCAAGCTGTGGTAGTTCAACTGATCCTGATGATGCCGACAATTCAGTTGACCCGGCACTCGTTGGTGCGTGGTATCGAATATCTCAAAATTCAGCAAATCATCCTTCTCCGAAAGAAAGCATTCGTGGATATCAATTTACAGCCGAAGGCGAAGTGCATGAGTTAGGAGTGCGGACAACTACAGGGGAATTAGCAGCGATGAATTTTTCGCAGATAGGAGACCTTCTAAGAGCAAACAACAATGTTATTGTTTGGACAGCCTTCTATCCACCTTCTCTCAATAAGGACACACTCCAGTACGAGGTGAAAGAGAATAGACTGAGACTCATTCAGGTCTATTCACCATTTTCTTCCGACACTACATACTACGAGAGAGCGACGATAGACAAAGTAATTACCGATCCAATACTCTCAACCTTCACAGGAACAATCGAGGGTTCTCCAGTCGCATTCGGCAACTCACTCAATTCCCTCGACATCTACCCACATCCGGCTGCCTATGTAAGTCGCACATCTCCCACCAAGCTCTTGATAAGCGCATATCGTGGATGGAAAAGCACATCTATCGAGATCGACAATTTCAAGGGAGTGGGAACCTATGCGTTATCCCCAGGGCAAGAAGCGATAATCAGTGGAGATGATTATATCGAACGCTTCCTTATTGATTCGTTAGGACTAAGTAGCGTTACTATCGATGAATATGATGAAGAGAAGAATCTCTGCTCAGGTACGTTCTCACTATCTACGCAGTCTGATGCACCTGATGGAGAAACTTGGAGAGTAAACGATGGAAAATTTTCTCTCCCAATTTATAGATAAGGCAAATCCTGTTAGGCTAAGGACAGCCACACTTGGCAGACGTTTTCAATGGTAAGAGATGGCGATCCACTTGGCGTCAACAGTGTGCAGAGCGTTTTCTGACTTAGTGGTAGGGATTGAGCCTGGAGAGTTCTATTCCTCGATTTGTGCCGGATACCTGTTTGCTAACAATGATCCTGGCAAACCCTGTACTTACCTATTGCAAGTTTGACAGCAAAGGAGAGCAACCAATGCTCTCCTTTGCTTGAAGCCAATACGAGAACGAGTCTTGTGTTTGTCAGCTAAGAGACTAAAGTGACAGCAGCCTCCACATATCAGCTTTGAGGTGGCATGGTTTGACCCAAGATTCTCTTTAAGTTTTCTTGAAGAAATCTCTAACGGCGGCCTGCATCTGGTTTGGAGTCATTGAATCGGCAGCCTCTACCGTCAACTGAACATGTTTTAACTGGTGGTCTGTCTTGAGAGCATCAGCAAAGTGCGTTTTCGCCTCACCGGGTCCAAAGACATATAGCTCTTCTATCACCGGCAGTTTGCTCATTATCTCTTGGTAGTAACGCTTCGATTGTTGCTTTCTCCTTGCCAGAAGCGTAGTCTCAGAACTTGCATCCTGTCCCAGATGTTTATCTGGTCCACCATATCCCCCATGCAAATGATATTCCTCAACACCCGACTCAATCTCAGTCGTTGTTACCTGATGATCAGTTAGCAAAATGAGGTAAGCCTTACGCTGGTCAAGCCAAATTCCTGCATTCATAGTATAGAAGTTTATTGTGCTATATATCCGCCATCAACTGCTATCGACTGTCCAGTAGTAAAGGAAGCAGCATCAGAGCAAAGCCAGAGAACTGCACTTGCTATCTCTTCTGAAGTCCCGACACGCCCCATAGGGTGCATCTGATTCATCTGTTGTAGCGCCGTGTCGTTCCCTTTGGTAAAGCGTTCGAGCATCGGCGTATCAATCCCTCCGGGGCAGACTGTATTTACTCTAATATTCTGCTTCGCACATTCAAGTGCTGTAGTTTTGGTAAGCCCCACCACACCATGTTTGCTGGCTACATATGCTGGGATGTTAGGGAATCCTACTAACCCGGCGATAGAAGAGACGTTAACGATAGCTCCGCCACCTGCTCTCAACATCTCCGGTATCTCGTGCTTCATGCAGAGCCACACCCCCTTCAGGTTAACGTTGATAACGTTCTCCCAATTCTCCAAACTACACTCAACGGTCGATTGCTGTTGTTCCCCCTCGATTCCGGCATTGTTGCATGCGTAGTCCAGCCTACCATACTCAGCAACTGTAGTTCTAACCATGTTCTTAACTTGTTCCGGGTTGCTGACATCACAGGGAATAAATACAGCCTCTCCTCCCCCCTCTTTGATTGCCTCAACAGTCCGTTTCCCTTCTCGTTCATCTATATCAACTACAGCAACCTTTGCTCCCTCCGATGAGAATGCAAGGGCAACAGCTTTGCCGATTCCCATAGAGGCTCCTGTGACAATAACTACCTTGTTTTCAAATTGCTTCTTCATTCTGTATGTTTTTTACTTCAGTTGAGGTTCAAGAATTCAACTTTCTTTCCGCTTCATTGATGTTATCAATACCTTTTAATAAGGAGTCCGGGTTGAAAGAGATACTGTCGATGCCCTCTTCTACTAAGAACTTTGCAAACTCAGGAAAATCACTTGGTGCTTGTCCGCAAAGTCCAATCTTGGTTCCACTCTTTTTTGCCGCGGCAATTACTTGGCTGATAAGGGTTTTCACTGCATCATTCTTTTCGTCGAAGAGATAGCTAACATACTGGCTGTCACGATCGAGTCCCAGTGTAAGTTGAGTCAGATCGTTAGAACCAATAGAGAACCCATCGAACAACTCAGCAAATTGTTCGGCCAGAATAACGTTAGCCGGAATCTCAACCATCATATATATCTCTAATTCACTCTCACCTTGCTTCAGACCATATTCAGCCATCATCTCTATCACTCTTCGACCTTCTTCGAGAGTACGGCAGAAGGGGATCATAAGCTTTACGTTGGTAAATCCCATTTCATTCCGCACGACTTTCATCGCTTCACATTCCAGACGGAAACCATCTTTATAGCGATCGCTGTAGTAACGAGACGCCCCTCGGAAGCCGAGCATCGGATTCTCCTCGTGCGGCTCAAACTGTTTGCCCCCAATAAGGTTAGCATACTCATTGGTCTTGAAGTCACTCATTCGGACGATGACATCTTTAGGATGGAAGGCTGCGGCTATCGTGCCGATAGATTGTGAGAGCTGATCTACAAAGTAATCTTCCTTGTTGGGGTAGCTCTTCGTAAGCTTTTCAATTTGCGCTTGTGCCTCGGCATCTTCCAACTCATCGAATTTCACCAGAGCCATCGGATGAATCTGGATCGAGTTGTTGATAATGAATTCCAGCCGCACAAGACCTATACCATTGTTTGGAAGGAATGATGTCTGGAATGCTTTTTGGGGATCCCCCAAGATGAACATCAACTCAGTGTTCGGTAACTCTACATTCCGGGTATCAAACGTACTCTCTTCCCACTTCAGCGATCCACGGTAGACCTTTCCCTGCTTCCCCTCGGCACAAGAGACTGTGATTTGCTCTCCCTCCTTTATGATCTCCGTTGCATTACCTGTGCCTACCACTGCAACCACACCGATCTCTCGCGCAACAATGGCAGAATGACTGGTTCGCCCCCCCTTGTTGGTAACAATGGCTGCCGCCTTCTGCATCACAGGATCCCAATCTGGATTTGTTATATCGGTCACCAGAACCTCCCCCTTCTGCAAGGTGTGTGCCTCCATCGTTGAGTGGAGTATTCGTGCTTTTCCTGTTGCTATCTTGCTGCCAACTGCAATCCCTTCGGTGAGAATACTTCCGGTCTCTTTGAGTTCAAAGCTTTGGATCATATAAGGGTTTCTGATGGAGTGTACCGTTTCAGGACGTGCCTGAACAATAGAAATATCCCCGGTAGCCCCATCCTTTGCCCACTCTATGTCCATAGGGCATCCGTAGTGTTGTTCAATGATTAAGCACCACTTGCCAAGTTGGATTGCCTCATCGTCTGAAAGGGAAAAGCGTTCGCGCTCCTCTTGGGAGGTCTCTATGTTGATAGTGCCACCTACCGACAAGTGATTGCCACTGTCGGCATAGATCATCTTCTTTTCCTTGCTTCCTACCTTCTTTGTGAGGATAGATTTACGGCCACTCTCCAAGTTGGGTTTGAAGAGAATAAACTCGTCAGGATTTACAAGGCCTTGTACCACGTTCTCACCTAATCCCCAAGTACCCGAAACAATTATCGCCCTATCAAAACCTGTTTCAGGATCGATAGTAAAGGCCACTCCGGAACTTCCCTTGTCCGCCCGAACCATTTGTTGAATACCGAGAGAGAGAGCTACCTTCTGCTGATGAAAATCGTTATCCTCTCTGTACTTTATTGCGCGATCTGTATAGAGTGAAGCATAACATAGAATGCAAGTCTTCAGCAGACTCTCTGCACCAACAACATTCAAATAGCTTTCATGCTGTCCAGCAAAGCTGGCAGTTGGGAGATCCTCCGCAGTAGCACTACTGCGCACTGCCAACTGTAGAGGTTCACCTGTTCGCTGTTGTAAATCTCGGTATGCACTCAGGATGGCATTCTCTACATCAACTGGTATTCTTGCGTTCAGAAAAAATTGACGTATAGTCTTACCGATCTCTTCCAAATTTGAAAAATCCTTCGTATCCAACCTGTTGAGAGTAGCCTCAAGTTGATTACCAATCTTATTTGCCTCAACTACTTTCCAGTACGCATCTACCGTGATCGCAAAGCCGTCCGGCACATTGATACCTTTTGGCGTCAACCTCTGGTATAGTTCTCCTAATGAGGCATTCTTGCCACCAACTTTTGCTCGGGATGCAAGCGAGAGGGAGTTGAACGGAATACAGTATTCCATGTTATTTCTCAAAAAAAACCAAACGAACAAACACTTCTTCTCCTCACTATGCCCCATCCATCATGAAACAGTTATCCA
>JBFWSB010000308.1:0-5548 GCA_050248595.1 Kapaibacterium sp. (SeqCode) | reverse complement strand
GGGAAACCCCCGGCATTGCCGGAATGCTTGACGTTGGGAACCTCGCAATGGTGCCGGGGGACGGCTACGACAATCCGAACCTCACCCACTTTCGATCTACAGATATTTGGCTAAGTGGTATCAACGACTCTAATCCAAACGTCCGACTCGACACAGGTTGGATTGGTCGCTACTTAGAAGAACGCTATCCTGACTTTCCGGCAAGTCTGCCGGACGATCCACTCGCGATTCAGTTCGGCGGGTTCTCGCTTCTGCTTCGGGGTTCTGATGGGAAGAAGATGGGGATTGAAATCAACGATCCGACGATTCAACAGGGAGTAAACGCTCAGCTTGACGAGTTGGACGCCGAAAGTGCGGGGACACCATATCTGAACGAATACACCTTCATTGCCGACATCGCAGCACGCTCAAACAAGTATGCTGAACGAGTGAAGAGTGCCTTCGAGTCGGGAGCTTCACAGCTTAGTCCGCTGGACGGATATGGGGCGAACTCGCTCGGTGAACAGCTTCGGGCAGTGGCCGCAATGGTTGCTGGAGGCTTGAACACAAAGGTTTACGTCGTCTCGATAGGAGGCTTCGACACCCACGTCAACCAGCAACGGAATGATGATGGAATGACCCTGACCGGATCCCACCCCCTCCTGCTTCACAGACTCTCCGATGCGGTGGCACAGTTCCAGTACGACATGATCCGCTTAGGTCAGGCCGACCGCGTTGTTGGCATGACGTTGAGCGAGTTCGGACGCCGTCCGCACGAGAACGGGAGCTTCGGAACCGACCACGGCGCAGCCTCGGTACAGTTTGTTTTCGGAACAGGAGTGAACAGTGCAATTTTTGGCGAGACTCCTGACCTTGAGAATCTGAACAACAATGGTGACTTGCGGGCGCAAATCGACTACCGGACAGTCTACACAGAAATCCTCACCGACTGGTTCGGTCTCTCACTTGCCGACGCACGCCAAGTGTTGCAGGACGACACGTTGATTCCTTTAGATGTTCTTCAGGCAACCTCGGGCGTTCGTAGTCGGGAAGAGAGATCGGGGAGCGTTGCACTGTTGGGAGCAACCCCAAATCCATTTGTTGGCTCAACTCGAATCGACTTCCGCGTAGCCCGCACAGATCACGTTGTTGTAGAGATAAGCTCAATGGAGGGAGGCCGAGTAGCTCGACTGTTCGACGGAACACTCGAGGCGGGAAAACATCAAGTTCGCTTTGAAGGAGACATTCCGGCTGGAAACTACCTCTGCACCATTCGCACAGGGAGTGGAACTGACTCGAAAGTCATTACCTGCGTTCGGTAGCCCAAGGTAGCTGTCAATCAACCCATGCATTTGTCCAAAAGAATTGCCAGTAACAACGCACGTACGAAAAGGGCGGGCGAAAAAATCGTTCGGAGTCCAGTCTATCTCACGGGAGAATCTTCCGTGATTAGGAATAGCCTATGAAGTATTGTTTCTTCCTTCTCTTCCTTCTCGGCTCTGTTCTTCAGGTAGAGGGACAGATTACCGGATGTGATCGAGACCCTTCCTGTACAGGAAACATGCTCACGATTGACGTTACCACCGGACGATCTGCCGAGTTCGTTGACGTTGATAATCGATATCCGCTCAGCAACCTTAGCACGGCAATCACCTTCGAGGCGTGGATAAAGCCAGAGGTACAAGGCGGGAAACGGCAGTTTGTGGCTGGACTCTGGGGACCAAATCAGGATAACAACGACCAGTGGGTTGTCTACATCGAAGATAACCAGGTAACCTTTGAGCTGAACCACCCCGACTTCAATCTCGGCAGCACCGACAACACGGTTGTCACGGCAAACATTCCAAATCTCTACACGCGCGGCTGGGTACATATCGCAGCAGTCTGGGATGGAAGCACAACGGCGGCAACACTTTACGCCGACGGGATCAAAGTAGGGGAGAACATGAACCTCACCTACCCTCTCACCCGCCTTAACCCAGTAAACCGCAACAATCTCTTCACGCAAATAGGGAGCACCAACGCACTCTACGACAACGAGAATCGGTATCGGACTTTCATGGGGAACATGGATGAAGTCCGCATCTGGAACCGAGCACTCGACAGCGTAGAAGTACGATGCCAGCATATTCTCTCCCTTCGTGGGAACGAGCCGGGACTGATTCTCTACTATCGGTTCAACGACAACAGGAACACCGCAACCCTCTGCGACGCAACTGGGAATGGGCATACTGGAAGGTTGAGAAATGGCATCACACTCGACACAAATCTGCGAGTGATTCCTCCAACCTACTCGGTAATCCCATCTGCAATCAACACACCACTGAACTGTACGGCTGACACCACCTTTCTCTTCCGACTGACAGATACCTCATTCTGTGGATCGAATGTGACGTTGGAGATGATTGGTCGCGACAGCGCACTCTTCCAGCTTTCGGCGACATCGCTCAACCTGACGCAGAACAGCCAGCGGACAGTATCGGTACGGTTGAGTGCGCAGATCACAGGCGACATCGAGGCAACATTGCGAGTACGGGGAACCGATCGATGCAACGTTAGCTACGATGTCCCCTTCAACATTCAGCGCACAACTGAGCTTTCCTATTCAAAACCACGAATCGAGTTCGATACGCTCTACGTTGGTTGCATCGAGCAGACCTTTGCGGAAGACACGATAGAAATCTGCAACAGAACCGGAAGGTCGATGCAGATACGGAACGCCTCACATAGCGACAGAACAAACTTTTCAGTACGTCCTGAAGATCCCTCTCGGCCTTGGCCTCTGACGTTAGCTCCGGGTGATTGCTGGCGCGTGATCGTTCGCGTAAACCAGCTCGACACCACCAGAACCCTCTACGACACACTTCGGATCGACAGCGACGACCGATGCCCCGGCAGCGGCATTGTTCCAATGCAGGGGCACACGCAGGATGTGATTATTCTGTTGGATGGTGGTGGTGGCGGTCGACTCGACCGACCGGGTGTTCAGGTCGACTTCGGCAGGGTATGCCCAAACCAGATCAGCGACGTTCGACTCTACCAATACCGGAACTTGGCGACAGACACAGCATACATCGACTCGATCTACTTCGGCACAACAGAATTCTTTGCCCGGCGGCGAGCCTATCCCCTCACAATGCCACCGATGTTCGCATTCCAACCCGACTTCATGCGCTTCCGTCCAACAAGTGGAGGGAACAAGTTCGATTCTCTCTTTGTGCGGGGTCGCTACCGCGGTTGTACGATCATAAAGAAGTTCGCGGTTAAAGGATACGGCATCAATGTCGACAACGGGTTCGATCAACCTTCAATCAACTTCGGGAACGTCACCGTTGGGAAGACTACACAGCGGACAGTGAACGCATTCAACAATGGAGACAACGCCCGATTCACTGCATACCTAAAAGTGGGTGACGCCTTCCGCATCACTTCGGCGAAGAGCTTCCAGATGAATACTGGAGGGACACAACCGGTGACAGTGGAATTCAGGCCACGCGAGGCAATCACATACTACGACACGCTCTGCATCTTCGATCAGCAATGCTTAGGGACAACATGTATTCCAATCAGTGGCACAGGAGTGTTCGACGCACTCTCGTTCGACCCAGCTTTCGTTCTACTGGAAGATGTTGTTGGATGCCAGTGCAAACGGGATACAGTAGAAGTAGAGAATATCTCCGGCGGACCGCTAACGATTGTTGGGCAGCCACAGTCGAGTTTGGTAGACCCGAGTGGAAAGATGAAGATTGTTGGAACGTTCCGAACCGGAACAATCAACGCAGGAGAGAAGTTCCAATATATCGTTGAGTACTGCCCGAACGATCTGAACACCGACCGCGCAGACATCGGCTACATTCACTTGGAGTTAACTGACGGACAGATCTACGAAATTCTCGTCCGCACATCAAGCGTTGTGCCACGACTCTTCGTTGAACCTCTCACAACGTTCGGCATTGTTGAGGCGGGATGGCAACAGGGGCAGCGAGTGTTGATAGAGAACATCAGTGCAGTTCCAATCAACGTCACGAATATCAACCTTCCACCCGGCTACGTAATTCTGGGGACTACCCCGAACTTGCCAACAGTGCTCGGTCCACGCGACTCACTTTGGGTAGATGTAGAGTTCAGACCAACAGCAGAAGGTCCATACAAAGGACAGATTGTTGTAGAGACAGACTCCCCTTGCGACATCGACTTCACCGGCGAGTTCGACGGAACAGGTAAAATTGTTCGACTCGACGTTCCGGTCACCTTCATCAACTTTGGCTTGAACAAGCCATGTGAGTGTACCGAGCGAGAGATACCGCTGCCGAACAACAGCGACTACATTCCAATGAGAATCGATTCGATCTGGATAGATGCTGGAGGACTTGCAAACGCAAACCCAACCTACTATTCGTGGAGATCGAAGCTGACTGGAAATACAAACACACCGTATGAGATTCCGCCGAAGACGACAGATACGCTTATCATTCGGTTCTGCCCGAGTGGCCCTTCCGATACTTCGCAGATCGTCCACAACGCACAGATTCACATCGCCGCAAGTGGAACAAGTTCAAGTGGTGTAGAAATCTGGAACGAGCAGTTTGCCACAACAATTAGTGGACGACGAGAGATTTTCTTTATCTCCAATCGTGGCAACAACATCGTAAGCTTCGGAAGGCCGAGAACAGTTGGAACGACAACGAACTCGAATGTACAGATCACTGTTCCAGACCAGTTCTTGAACCCAAGTGGCGACAGCTTAGTGATAACGGGCGTTCGATTTGAACCGGACGACCGAGTCTTCACTGCTCAAGCAAACAGTGGTGCTCCCCTCCCCTGGGTGATTACGCGCGGACAAACGTTCCGCATTAACCTCACCTTCTCACCTCGCGCACCCAAGACATACACAGCAAAGTTAGTTTTGGAGTTTGCACATCCATGTGCAGGAATTGATAGTACAATTACAGTCACCGGCTCGGGCTATGCGTCGAACCGAGGCTGGGAAGTGGCAATCGACACAGCACGTCCTGTAAGCATTCAGGATACATTCTTCCTGAGCAACTGCGACACGTTAGTGATTCCAGTAGCTGCGTTCCAGCCGATGCCTCCAGAGCAGGAAGTGGTAGACGTTCTCTTCCACGTTGACTACGACACCACTTCACTGATTCCACTCGATGTGATTTCACCACACACGACAAACACAAGTCTTGTGGACACGGGAGATGGCTCGTGGGTAGCAGTCCGTGATATTTGGAACTTGCCGCCGGGAGATTTCGCCTACGTTCGTTATCTGGTAAAGGGAGGACCGAACGCCTTCCGAATTCGGCTCGACAACTTCGACTACGACAGTGACTCGTTAGTGGAGTATCGCTACATCACCGATGGAGATTTCGCCTGGGTGATTGTGGACGTACCGATGATTGCGGTGGAGGGCTTTACCGACTTCGACACCGTTTTCGTGAAGACCTGCGCAGACCAAGATATCTTCGTCTGGAATCCGGGGAACTTGCCGATAACGTTCGATTCGTTGGCACTCCCACCAGATCACCGAATTAGTGCGAGCAGCATACCACTTCCGGCAGTC
>JBFWSB010000307.1:0-5535 GCA_050248595.1 Kapaibacterium sp. (SeqCode) | reverse complement strand
ATCGGTGACACACTCCACGCCTTTGTCGATGCGATTCGGTCACTCGTCAATATGCCTGTTCTCTTCTTCGAGGGGGAGACAGAGATGTCGGCAAAGAACTTCGTTGAGTTAGAGCATGACTTAGCCAACAGATATCGTCAGTTGATGGAAATGGCCGATAGTGAGAGTGAGACTGCCGACCTACTGCGCAGTGCAATTGAAGGGAACGAGAAGAGCGTTCAACTTCTACAAGCTTTTGTTGGAGCTTAAACTGTCTTACATATGGAGACCGACTTCTGGAAAGCAAGGTGGGAGGCGAACGCAATTCGTTTTCATCAAATCAGAATAAATCCTAAGCTGAAGCAATACTTCGGTGAGTTGCAGCTTGACCGCGAAGAGAAGATATTCGTTCCGCTCTGTGGTAAGACGCACGACATGCGGTGGTTGACCTTAATGGGACATCGGGTGATAGGTGTAGAGCTTAGTCAAATTGCGGTTCAAGATTTTTTTGAAGAAGGGGGCGTTGTGCCGGTGATTACATCGGAGCCTCCATTCGAGCGATGGAGTGGAGGGGGTGTTGATATTCTGCTCGGCGATTTCTTCCAACTTCGTCCTGAGCATTTGATTGGAGTGGGGGGGCTGTATGACCGAGCCTCCCTCATTGCTCTCACACCCGAATTGCGTGCCCGGTATGTTGAACATTTAAAAGATATCCTTCCTCCGAATCAGCGAGGACTACTGTTAACTATAGAGTACGATCAGGAGGAGATGCAGGGACCTCCTTTTTCAGTGGATGAGGATGAGGTTCGAAGACTCTTTGCTCCTGAGTGGAGGGTTGAGAAACTTCTTGCTGAAGATGCGCTTGAGCACTCACCGATGCGGGAGCGTTTAACGAAGTTAGTAGAAAAGGTATACGTGATTGAAAGCGCATAACCCCTTCTATTATAGAACCACATGACCTACCTTGAGTTCCATCTGATCTTTAACCTCCCTCTATTACTGCTTCTTTCCTTCATGGTTAGGAAGAAGTTGAGTCGAGGATATCTGAAGTGGGTCGGCGTGGTTTGTCTTATCGTGTTGGCCTTCACATTCCCTTGGGATAGTTGGGCTGTTGCCAAAGGGATATGGGGGTTCGGTGAGGGGCGTGTTCTGTTCAAGATTGGCAACCTGCCATTTGAAGAAGTTCTCTTCTTCCTGTTGGAGACAATTGCCGTGGCACTCTTAGTGGTTCTCTTCCTTCCGAAGAGAGGGAGGGAAGAAGTGTAGTGGAGAAAACAGCCTACCTCTACCATCTCCTCTTCTGGATGCTTCCCGTGATTGCCATTCAGTGGAGTATTGGGTGGCGAATTTTCCTAAAGAATCGGAAGGCAGTTTTCATTCCGCCACTGATAATTGGAACCTATTATTCGTTGGCCGACCTTGTTGCGGTGGGGGAGGGAATTTGGTTTTTTGATGAGAATCAGATTGTTGGTTTGAAGGCCGGTCCGCTGCCGATTGAAGAAATTCTCTTCTTTTTTATCACTGCTCTACTGGTTTCACAGAGCATCGTGATGTTGCTTCCGAAGAAATACAGGGATTCTTGAGAAAAATCGAATATTTTAAACCTTGTAAACGATTGCGACGAGTCCGCCATGAATTTGTCGGTGACCCCTTTTTACCCGTATCTTTGCCGGTCTCTGTGTAATCCTGAGGAAAGAAACTGTTTAAAACGATAGCAGGTATCATGACACCGATTAAAATCACGGCCTCGGTTAAGGCTTCCGACGCCAACTCGAAGTGGTGGGTGATTGACGCCACTGGAATGAAGGTTGGGCGTCTTGCAACTCAAGTTGCAACGCTCCTTCGCGGTAAGCACAAGCCGACCTTTACTCCGCATACAGAATGCGGAGATGCCGTTGTGGTTATCAACGCCGACAAAGTAGAGCTTGCGTCGAAGCGTGCAGCTCAGAAAGAGTATAACTGGTATACCGGATATCCCGGTGGACGCCGGACGGAGACCTTTCAGGAGGCAATGGCTCGTCACCCAGAGCGGGTAATCGAGCGTGCAGTCTGGGGAATGCTCCCGAAGAATCGTCTTGGCCGTCGGCTCTACAAGAACTTGCGGGTGTATGCTGGAGAGGCTCATCCTCACACAGCTCAGGTGCCAGAGGTTCTGGACATTAAGAAGTAAAAACGTCTCACGATAAGCAGCATAGTCACGCAACGTATTTATGCAGAACACAATTAAAGTAGGACGCCGCAAAAATGCCGTTGCCAGAGTCTTCTTGACTCCAGGTAGCGGACAGGTAACGGTGAACAAGCGGAGCTTCGAGCAGTATTTCCCTGAAGAGGTTGATCGGAAGATCGCTCTCAGTCCACTCGAAACTGTTGAAATGCTCGGCAAGTTTGATGTCCACGCCAACGTAAATGGTGGTGGTCGCTCGGGGCAGGTCGGTGCAATCCGTCATGCAATTGCCCGAATCTTGGTCACGATTGACGAAGAGTTGAGGCCATCACTTCGCAAGGGTGGACACATGACCCGTGACCCACGTATGGTTGAGCGGAAGAAATACGGCCAGAAGAAGGCTCGTAAGCGCTTCCAGTTCTCCAAGCGTTAAGTTCAGAGCGGAATCTCTCTCCGCTATCAGAAATGGTGAACGGTCCGGATCAACTACTGAAGTTGATCCGGTCGTTCTGTTTTTCGGAGCCTCGGAGAGTAAAGGAATCGTAATACATCTCAGGCACATTTACCGTGACTTGAGAAATCATACACATATCTCCTGATCGACCGTGTGTGTCCGCCCCGGCGGATGTGCGGTATCGAGATGACGGAGGTAGAGGTACTAACACAACACAACCTTAATTGGAGGAAGGACATGGCTGTCCGAATTGAAGATCTTTTGAATGCTGGTGCCCACTTCGGGCATCTTTCCCGCCGATGGAACCCGCGTATGCGGAAGTACATCTTCATGAAGCGGAATGGGATTCACATCATCGACCTGAAGAAGACGCAAGCTCTTCTTGAAGATGCAAAGAATGCTGCCGAACGGATTGCTGCCGAAGGGAAGCGGATTCTCTACGTTGGCACGAAGAAGCAAGCTCGCGAAGCAGTCCGCGATGAAGCCTTGAGGGCAGGAACAAACTACGTGGTGGAACGTTGGCTCGGTGGTATGCTCACCAACTTCTCCACAATCCGTAAGTCGCTGAAGCGGCTCGACCAGATCGAGAAGATGGAAGCAGATGGAACTGCCGATAACTTGACGAAGAAAGAACGACTGATGCTCTCCCGCGAGAAGGATCGTCTGCTCCGCGTACTCGGTGGTATCGTCGATATGAATCGTTTGCCAGGTGCTCTCTTTATTGTCGACATTCGCAAGGAGCGTCTTGCAGTGAAAGAGGCAAAGACTCTCGGCATTCCGATCTTCGCAATTGTAGATACGAACGTCGACCCAACATTGATCGACTACCCAATTCCTGCGAACGACGATTCGTTGAAGACAATTGCGCTAATCTCCAAGGAGATTACCGACGCAGTGATTATGGGTAAAGAGGCGAACAAAGCACACGACGCCGATATGGCTGCTGCTGAAGAGTCGCAGAAAGATCAAGGAGTTGATGAGGTGGATGCTGAGTCGATCAAGACTCGCCGCCGCACACGCTCACGGCGTAAAGGTGATGATGAGGAGGGGGATGATGCAGCACAGGAAGCAGACGTTGAAGTAGCTGCAACCGAACCAGAGACAAAAGCTGAAGATGCATAAGGCCACTGAGCCTGTTTGTGAAAGCTACTAATCAAGAATAACAGTATCACTTAACGAGAATAGAAGCTGACTACTATGGCTATTACTCTTGAAGACATCAAGAATTTGCGTGAGCGTACCGGAGCCGGGATGGCAGATTGCAAGAAGGCTCTGGAAGAGGCAAACGGTGATATGGAGGGAGCAATCGATATCCTCCGCAAGAAAGGTGCAGCAACAGCCGCAAAGCGAGCCGACAAGGCTGCCGACGAAGGAATGATTGCTACGGCTGTTGCCGACGATCATAAGAGTGCAGCAGTTGTTGAGATTAACTGCGAGACAGACTTCGTTGCACGCAATGCAGAGTTCAGCACGTTTGCCGAGAAGATTGCAAACGTTGTTTTGCAGAACAATCCTGCGAGCGAAGCAGAACTCTTGAGTGCTGAGATCGACGGCATTACTGTCGAGGCTGGGTTGAACGAGCTTCTGGCGAAGTTCTCCGAGCGGATCGGTATTCGTCGCTTCGAGCGGATTGAGACGAATGACGGGTTTATCTCCGACTATATTCACGGCGGTTCCCGCTTAGCCGTTTTGGTTGAGCTTGGAAGTGCCGGCGACGACAATGATAAATCTGACCGCCTTGCACGCGACATCGCAATGCAGGTTGCTGCAATGAACCCAGCACACGTTAGCCGCGACGAGTTTACCCCTGAGGTAATCGAGAAAGAGCGGGAAATCTACCGCGAACAGCTTGCCGGTGAAAACAAGCCAGCCGACATTATCGAGAAGATCGTTAACGGTCGCGTTGAGAAGTTTTTTGAGGAGAGCACACTTCTCGAGCAATCCTTCGTGAAGGATTCTTCGAAGCGGATTGCCGACGTAATGAAGGAGCATAGTGAGGGGGCGACCGTTCGCCGCTTTATTCGCTTCAACTTAGGTGAGTCGCTTGAGGAAGCGACATCAACCGAAGAAGCCTGAAGAACTCTTTCGACAACCTAATATGAGAAACGCCACTGAGCCAACGGCGCAGTGGCGTTTTTCGTTGTATCGTCCCGATTTATACTCGTTTCTTTTTCGTACTTTTGCCTGATTTCATTCAAAATTCTCCAAAAAACCGATCATGTCTGAAAAACCCGGATTCAAACGTATTCTGCTCAAACTCAGTGGCGAAGCCTTGATGGGTGAAGATGAGTACGGTATCGACGCAGATATGTTGGACCGTTTTGCTGAAGAGATAAAGAGCATCTACGAGTTAGGAGTAGAAGTAGGTATTGTTATTGGAGGTGGGAACATCTACCGGGGAGTGAAGGCTGTAGCTGAGGGGATCGACAAGGTGACAGGAGATCACATGGGGATGTTGGCGACCGTTATCAACTCGCTTGCATTTCAGAGTGCGCTGGAGCGGCAGGGGATTACAACCCGATTGCAGACAGCGATTAAGATGGAGCAAATCGCCGAGCCGTTTATCCGTCGGCGCGCAATGCGCCACCTTGAGAAAGGGCGCTTTGTGATATTCGGAGCCGGGACAGGCAATCCCTACTTTACTACAGATACGGCGGCAGCACTCAGAGCCATTGAAATTAATGCCGACGCTCTGATTATGGCGAAGAATGGAGTTGATGGAATCTATGATGCCGATCCACGGGTTGTTCCAGATGCAAAGCGGTATACATCGGTCACCTATACTGAAGTTCACCGGAAGAATTTGCGAGTGATGGATCTTACAGCTATCACACTCTGTCAGGAAAATCGACTCCCCATTCTTGTCTTCGATATGAATGTTTCCGGCAACTTGAAGCGGTTAGTTCTCGGTGAGAATATCGGCACAACTGTCACTGCT
>JBFWSB010000306.1:0-5595 GCA_050248595.1 Kapaibacterium sp. (SeqCode) | reverse complement strand
AAGACGACACCGAACATGCTCGACTTATCGAAGAAGGGATGTGGTGGGCACGAATAGCACAAGACAAATTGCAGGAAGCTCTCCTCTATCAGATTAGTGCTTGGCGGAATATCGACAAAGATCAACGTCGTGAAGCACTTGCCGATTATCGTAGAGGGGTCGAGGCCGCAGTAGAGGGTGGGTACTCTGCGATGGTGCTCGAACTGCGATCACGGATCATCGAACTGCTGCTCCACGCAAGCAGAGCAGAAGAGGCCGAAACGGAGGCAGGTATATTCCTCTCCTTCATCGACCAAGAGTTGAATGGAGACGAAAAACGATTCTACCTCTCCCGTCACTTGCGCTATATGGGGATCATCGCTTCGTTACGAGATAATCAGGTGGACGCGATTCGCTACTTAGAAGATGCGCTGAACCATGCCGACGAAACGATTGATCCAGTCCACTACGGAGCAATCCTCTTCCGTCTGGCAAACGCACACCACAGCATCGACGATTCTGCCCGAGCAATTGAACTGCTGGTGGAGCTGGGGGAGGTCGGCAAGCGGAGCGGGCGTCAGGTACTCTCCGCAAACGCGTTCGCACGAATTGGGGAGATCTACCTTGAGGATCATGAATCGAAGCGGGCTGACAAGGCATTCAAACTTGCAGAACGGTTTGTCTCGTATGCAAACCTCCCCATCCTTCGACGAACCATCCAGTACCAAAAACTGCCCCTCTATTTGCAGAGCCACTCGGTCGATGAAGGAATCACCCTCTGCCGGGAACTCTTGGATCACTACAAGTCCGGAGCAGAGCGGATTAAAGTTCTTCGGACTCTTGGACTTCTACTCGAAAAGAATAACAGCCTGCCCGAAGCTGAGTCTGTGCTGCGAGACGCATACGGCGAGACAGGAGAGAAATCGTTGCTTCTCGGGATTCCACTCGCCAGAATTCTGATTGCTCGGAAGAGAGATGAGGAGGGACACAAGATGCTCCTCTCCCTCTGCGAGAACCCACCGGAGCGGAAGGCCGACATGAGCGACTATGTCGAGGGTCTGGAACTTCTCAGCGACATTGCCCAACGGAAAGGGGAGTACGACGATGCCCTCAACTGGCTCAGGAAAGCATACGAGGCGCGCATCTCAATCGAACGGAGTAAGAATGAGAAGTCGATACGGAACGCGCAGATACTTGCCGACCTGAAAGTGCGGGAAGGGGAAGAGGAGTTGGTGCGAGCACGGCGCGAGCGTACCGAAGAAGAGTTAGCTGAACTGCTGACCGGACTGCAAGTAACGCACGGAACGCTGTTAAGGATCGAACAGCGACTCAGAGAGAATCTTGTCTGGCTCGAACCGGAGCAAATTGAACAGGTGATTGCTTCACTGAAGAGTGCGATGACAGATCCAGAAACAGAGCAGGCAGTCGAGTTAGTCCTCTCAGAGGCAGATGCACTTCTTGGGTTACATGGCGTTGACGAAGCTTTCTTCGATGCCTTACGTGCCGAGTGGCCCAACCTTACCAAAAAGCAGCAGCAGATCTGCGGAATGATTCGTGCCGGATTAGACACTTCCCAAATTGCCTACCTTCTCGGCATTACCCAAAACGCCGTCCTGACACAGCGGAAGCGAATGCGGAAACGGATGGCATTGAGTTCGGAAGAGAATTTGAAAGAGATCATTATGGGAATTCGTCTGGCGGAAAGTTGATGAGCGTTTGTTCTCCGTACGTATATCGCCAGAACTACATTCCGCTTTGATCCCCCTTTTCCCAGCACGCAGTAGGATATTACCGGCAGTTCAAACAAACTTCTGCATCTTCTCAACAGGGTGAGCATTCTCCCCTCCTTCAGAGGGGGTTCGACATCGTAATAATGGGGGTTAGCAGCAATGAGCAAAACGAACGAACTCCGCGTTTTCATCTCCAGCACCTTCCGTGACTTGGGGGAAGAGCGAGAGCACCTTGTCAAGAATGTCTTCCCAGAGATTCGCACCCTCTGCCGAACCAGGGGCATACGGTTCACAGAGGTGGATTTACGTTGGGGGCTTACCGAAGAGGATGTGAAACTCGGGCAGGTGATTCGGGCATGTCTTGAGGAAGTGGATAAGTGTAGACCCTACTTCATCGGCATCACCGGCAATCGCTACGGCTACGTTCCCACGACTCTCGACATCTACAAGGATCCCGGACTGCTCGATGAATTCTCGTGGCTGGAGAATGCTGCAATGGATGAGATGAGCATCACCGAAATGGAGGCCTACTATGCGATGCTCGGCAACGACACAGGGAAGAGTCCGGTTGACGGACGGTTCTACTTTCGCGATCACTCCACTGATGAAAACGACAGCGACGCTCAGGAGCTTCTGAAGCTGACGGAATTTCAAGGGAGGATCAGAACGAGCGGTGCTTCGGTTGAGTTGTTTGCTGATGCCGATTCGCTCGGCCAGATGATCTACCATCACTTGGTGCAGATCGTTGACAGAGATTTCGCCGAAGTTCGACCTCCATCTCTCCTCGACGAAGAGCGGGGACGTCATCAGGCTTTTGCCCTCAGCAGACGGCACGCATATATCCCGAACCATCGCTATCTGAAGAGACTCAACGTGCAGGTTGCCGGGGACGATCCCCCCCTGGTGGTTCACGCATTCAGCGGTTCCGGGAAAAGTTCTCTCTTTGCCTTCTGGGCAGAGCAGACCAGACGGAAGCAGCCCGACCTCAACGTTATTGAGCACTATGTCGGCATCGGAGCGACGGCAAACGATCACCTCGCAATCGTGCGCCACTTCTGCATGGAAGTGAAGGAGCGCTTCGACCGCCCGGAGGAGGTTCCTTCGCAGCCGGAGGATCTGGAAAAGGCGTTCGTCAAATGGATTGGATATGCCGAACACGAATTGACGAAGTGTGGCCAGCGCATGATTCTGATTCTTGACGGGCTTAATCAACTAAAGGGGAATGCAGCACAACTAAGATGGATTCCGAACGCTATCCCGCAATCGATCCGAATGATTCTCAGCACAACCGATGCAGAGAATGCAGCGACGCTTCAGGATCGAGGGTGGAACCTGTTTAAACTGAACGAATTTTCCGATGAAGAGCGTGAGGCAGTTATTGTGCGCTATCTCGCGGAGTATCGGAAGTCGTTGAACGCTGCGCAGATCAATCAAATCGCGGGTGACGAGAAATGTGGTCATCCCCTCTTTCTCAGAACGCTTCTGGAAGAATTGCGGTTGGTTGGCAGGCACGAAGATTTGCAAGATCGAATCGATGACTGCCTATCAACGAACGGAACTGAGGACCTCTTTCAGTCAGTACTCGAGCGGATGGAGCAGGACTATGGGGTCGAAACCGTTGAAGCTCTCCTTCCCACACTCTGGGCAAGTCGGAGTGGACTGGACGAACGGGAGATGTCCGAACTGTCTGGTTTCTCCCCGTTGAAAGTTGCAACCGTGATTTCGGGACTTGACTACCACTTAGTACGAACTGAAGGGCGACTCTCCTTCTTCCACGACTATCTCCGAAGTGCTGTGCAGGATCGCTATCTGGAGGGAGACGAAAAACGATGTTCCTTGCACCAGAAACTTGCCTCCTTCTTCGAGCAAGCCGACATTTCGCCGAGAACCTCAGTCGAATTACTCTATCAGTTGCATGAAGCCAATGAATCTGATCGACTGGCAGACAGACTGGCGAACATCGACACCTTCATGTCAGTCTACGAAGGAGAGACGAGGTACGAGTTGTTTGCCTACTGGGCCGAACTATTGCCGGCCTACAACATCGCCGAAATGTACCGGATCGGATTTGAGAACTGGAGATGTTCCGACGTGTCGCAACGGTTCACGGCACTCGACAGAATCAGTGCCTTAGCCCAAACGCTCGATCGTCTTGAGGAGGCGAGAGAGCTGGCGGAACTGAGGTTGAACTACGCTCAGCAACATGAGAACCGGGACGAAGAAGGGTTTGCTCGAATCGATCTCGCCTACATTCCACTCCAACAGGGTGATTTTGATCGGGCGTTCACACACCTCTCCACTGCACAAGATATCTTCGCCTCAACTAACAATCTGAGAGGGCAGGCAAAGGCAGTACGCTATCTGGGAGGTCTGTACTACCATCGTGGCGAGTTTGACAAGGTTCTGGAATACGCGCAACAGGCAATCGGGTTGTGGGAGAAAATCGGCGACCTCCGCGCAGCTGCAGGCGAGTATGGGAACATGGGCATCGTCTTTCGAATCCGGGGCGACCTAAACAAGGCATTAGAATACACCAGACATCAACTTGACACCTGCACTGATCATGGAGATCGTGAAGGAATGGCGAGTGCCAGCCTGAATATAGGTAGCATCTTTACCAACATGTGCAGATATGACGAGGCGGAGCACTATTATCGGCAGGCACTGGAGATCGGCGCGAAGCTCGGAAGGTCGTCCATGATACCATTAGTCATGGGGAGTCTTGCGGAGATACACAGTCTCCGTGGGGACTACCTTCAAGCAGTCACAGATCAACATCTGGCGGCGGAACTCTTTGAGAAGGCTGGTGATCGCGTTAACAACGGCTCAGCACACGCGAACATCGGAGAGGTGTATGCCAAGCTCCACAATTACTCGGCGGCATTGGAACATCTCAATCGTGCTCTGACTGTCCACACTGAATTGAACCACCGCTTGAATCGCTGTAAGTGTATCTTGGCCATTGCAGAGTTGCTTCTCGCAATTCGCGAAGAGGTTGAGACATTCCCTCCCTACCTCGCGCAGTACGTTGAAGAGGCTGACCGCCCCACATGGCAACGCGCACTTCTCCGCATATCTCGTGCAAATGCAGAAGAGAGTCTTCTCATTTCCAAGGAAGAGTCAAGCGAGGAGATAGAACTGAGGGCACAGATAGCACTTGGCCGCATTGCTGCGGCGGAGGGAGATCGTGAATCCGCCCGGTTGAAGCTGCTTACTGTGCTGCAATCTACCAACCCCGACAACCAGCGTGCCGATGCACATTACTGGATTTGGAATCTCGGCCTTGAACCGGAAGTTGACCATGGAGAAAAATCGCTCTCACTCTACAACCACATCTACACCCAAACCCCAAAACATACCGACCATCTTCGCATTCAAGAACTTACAGAGGCGATTGAAAAAGTGGACGTTCGACATCGCAATAATGAAAGTCAGCAGCAATGAGCAAAACGAACGAACTTCGCAGCCAGCCGCACCCGCGCCTACATCCCAAATCCACTCTACTTGAAAGAGTTTGCTCGTTGGTCTGCCGAGGGTGAGAAGCCACTGATTATTCACGGCAAATCAGGCTTAGGAAAGAGTTCGCTCGTTGCCTATCTGACCGACTACTACCGGAAGAAGAACCCGAAGGCTTTCGTGATTGAGCACTACGTTGGTGCATCGCAGTCAAGTGGCTCAGCTCTCTCAGTGATGCGCCACATCGTCGAAGAGATTCGGACACGATCCGGTATCAGTGAAGAAATCCTAACCAGCGAAGGGGGAGTAGAGCGGAGCTTTCCAAATTGGCTCTACCGTTGCGAACATTTTGCCAGGTAATCTTACAGGTGATGTAGAACGAAAGAGTTTCCCCCACAAGTCTTGCCAGACTCTTCACTCCGCTTCGCTA
>JBFWSB010000305.1:0-5614 GCA_050248595.1 Kapaibacterium sp. (SeqCode) | reverse complement strand
CATCTCCATTCAGGCGTACGATATACTGGTTTGGTATGGCATCTCCCGGTTTCAAGAGAGGAGTTTGATCTTCTTCGGCGGCAAAGGGTAGATTATCACCACACCCAAACGAGATTGTAAGTAGAAGGAGGGGAATCAGCCGGTAGATAGTTTTGACCATGGTAAGTCCTCCTGACAAGAATGGAAAGTAACGGGTGGACTTTAGAATCCCTAAAGGTAGGGTTTCCGTAGCGAAAAGCAATGAGTTCTTCCCTCCTTTCTTCAAGATCGTTTACAACCTTTCAAGCTCTCATGTTGTGCTACGAACTAAAGGAACTGTATATTTGCGCTTCCTCAGATGCGGAAGTGGCGGAATTGGCAGACGCACCATCTTGAGGGGGTGGCGCCCACCGTGGCGTGCGGGTTCAAGTCCCGCCTTCCGCACTCTAAAAAAAGCCGGAGAAGCTGAATGCTTCTTCGGCTTTTTGCTTTCTTTGCCCCTCTCGGCTTAAGTATACATATGGCAAATGAGAATGAGAAACCACACTTCCCGTTGATACATCACTTTCGGACAATGGTTGGTCTCGTCTTTAGAGTAATTCTTTTCTCGATATGCCGCCAATCCTCGCTCCCGAAGGAAGCTTTGCTGCGTGGCCGTGGGGAAAGCCGTAGGCTGCGCCCCGCGGAATACGGTTGCTCTTTAATCTTACGCTCAGAAGGGGGGGCTGAACCGGATGTGCTGACATCTTCGCTCGTTCATTCTACCACTTCGGGGCGAGAAGAATCTTCAACATATCGTCTCCGGGGATTATCATCCCCGGCCACACAGCGGTTGTCCCTTCGGGACAGTCTGTCTATTCGTTTTGATCTTCCGAAGTTCTCTTTTATGGTCGATACTCAAGGTATCTACCCACTGCTCGTTAGCAATCTCAACTCTATTCTACTCTCTGCTCTGCAAGTCTCGGAATTGTCGTCAAGCCATTCTCAATTAGCAGTAATTTCTGTTGGTGGCTGCCAAACTTTTGTCTTACGATATCTTCAGCGATGTTTAACGCTTCGTCCAAATCTATGGCTGGAATCATGTGGCAAGCCCTCACCACTTCAGGATGCTCTGCTCCAGCAACGATAATCGGATGGTTCTGTAATGTCCGCGCAACGATGTAGGCTCGTTGTCCCCCCGCAGGAGAATTCTTCTCTTCAAACTCTCTAATCAAGGTCGCAGGAGATTCAGCACGGGAGAGAAGGTCGAAAAAGTGCTTCTCTCCAATTCCATCCCCTGCCCCCTCACGAATCGTTGCCGGAATAATGATTGGTCCTCCGAAGCGCAGTGGCGATCTCTCGGCAAGTGATAGATAAGTTGCAGCCCTACTGGCTTGATAGAGATTTGTCCCCTTCGATTCGGGCACACCTACCAGAGCAGCCGATGCCGGTTCGAGAATATCCACACGGCAGATTTTCAAAGACATGGCAGCTAAGTAGTCGTGAACTTCCGTTGGGTCTCCGCAGGCACTCCCAACAATCTCACCATCTCCGTTGAGGGCTACGTTCAGAACGTAGCGCAGACCAATCTTCTTCCCTCCCTCTCGCACAAACGACTGAAACGGATTCCCTCGGATTGCGGTCAGTTGCGTTCCTGGCTTTCCGATCATCCCAATGCCGTGTGTCTCCTGAATTGTCGTCTCTCCTCCGCAGCCAATCACCACACTCTTTGCTCCACCAGAAAAGCCAGCATATTGGTGAGGCTCCACAACGCCGAGAGCTATCAGTAAATCGGCCTCAACACAACGGCGGTTGACAACTACTGGAATCCCCTGCACCACTCCAACTTCTACCAGTTGATCTTTATCGTTGGCAGCGTGGTTTACGAATTCTACTCCTCGCAAATTTTCCTCGCCCAACTTATCAATTGCCTCGTCACGGCTCATCGGTCTGTGAAGCCCAGTTGCGCAGAGGAGAGTAATCTGTTCTGGCTTGACTCCTGCCACATCGAGGGTTTTGCGAATCAACTGAAGCAGGAGACGGTCTGGAGATGGGCGCGTAGCGTCGGTCACGGTAATGACTACGGAACTTGAACGGCTGGATAAGTCTGCAAGAGTGGAGAGGGGGGGCGAAGAGAGAAGGGGACAATACTTAGATTCAAGCCTGAGTTGTTCGTGCCGAATAATTTCGGTAGAAGGGGGGGAGATAAGGAGAGGTTGAAAGATGTTTGGAACAGAATGCGAGGGAATCATTCGCCTTCAGTGAACCGTGAATGTTGATAGATTGATGAGAGGGGGAAAGCTGATAGGATCAATCGAGCCTGCAACCTGTGAAACAAAACTGTGAAAAGAGAGGGTGACTCCAGCCTCAATCAGTTGAGGCCGGAGTACCACTGAAGATATGTCCCATCTTCTCTTGCTTTGTCTGCAAGTACCGCTCGTTGTGCTCGTTCGGTTCTGAGATCACCGGAACTCGCTCCACAATGTGAAGTCCATAGCTTTCGAGACCGACAACCTTCTTCGGATTGTTTGTCATCAGGCGCATCTCGCTGATGCCGAGGTCTACCAGTATCTGTGCGCCGAGTCCGTAATCTCGCAGATCGGCCTTGAACCCAAGTGCCTCGTTTGCCTCAACAGTATCCTGTCCCTCATCTTGAAGTGCGTAGGCCTTCAGCTTATTTGTCAACCCGATGCCACGCCCTTCCTGCCGCATGTAGAGGACAACGCCACGCCCTTCGCGGGAGACTTGCCGCATCGCAGCCTGCAATTGGTTTTGGCAATCGCATCGGAGCGAGCCGAGTGTATCGCCGGTGAAGCACTCGCTGTGAACGCGAACAAGCACTGGCTCTTCGGTCGATATATCTCCTTTCACTAAAGCCATGTGCTCCTTACCATCCACCACATTGTGGTAGAGGTGGAGGCGGAAGTCACCCCACTTTGTCGGCAGGTTCACCTCCACAACTTTGCGGACAAGTTTCTCCCGTGCGAGTCGGTACTTAATTAGGTCGGCGATGGTCACAAGTGGCATGTCGTGTTTTTGGGCAATCACCTGAAGTTCAGGCATCCGCGCCATCGAGCCATCCTCGTTCAGAATCTCACTCAACACGCCAACCGGTTCCATTCCTGCAAGTCGGAGCAAGTCAACAACTGCTTCGGTATGTCCAGCGCGGCGGAGCACTCCTTCGCGGACTGCGCGCAACGGCGCGATATGTCCCGGACGGTAGAAGTCACTCGGCTTGGAATTCCTGTCGGCCAGAGCACGAATTGTTGCCGATCTGTCCTCAGTAGAAATGCCCGTGGTCGTCCCATGTCGGTAGTCAACCAACATCGTGTAGGGAGTTCCGTGCGGAGGGTTGTTGCCGTGTGGCATTGTTGCCTGTGAAACGAGGAGATCAAGTTCCAGTTCAGCGGCGCGATCTTCTGTAATTGGGGCGCAGATCATCCCACGCCCCTCTCTCGTCAGAAAGTTCATCACCTCAGGCGTACAGGTCTCACCGGCAGCAATAAAGTCCCCTTCGTTCTCCCGCTTCTCATCGTCGACAACGATCACGATCTTCCCGGCACGAAGGTGCTCTAACGCCCGCTCAATCTCGGCAAAGGCTTCATCCTGACCGTTCATGCCATATCCTTCAGTCATCATCCCGTTCATTCTTCTATCATTTTAGTGTTCAACGGTATCGAAAGAGAGAGAGAGTAGCAGAAGAAATTAGTCTTCTGATTTCGCTACTCCCTGAATCGAACCTTTCTCATATTCCACAACGGTATTTCGGGCAATCTCAACAAGTACTGTTGTTTCCTTTACCTCGTGAATTGTTCCATGCAGGCCACCATTCATCGTCACTTTATCTCCTCGCTTTACTGCCGAGATTAGTGCGCGGTGCTCCTTCATTCGCTTGCTTTGGGGACGAATAATCATGAAGTAGAAAATTAGGCCGATTGCACCGAACATCAGAAGTGTCGGCAACATACTTGATGCACCACCTTCGCCTCCCGGCGGTGGAGCAAAGAGAAAAATTGAATAAAAATCCATGTCTCGTCCGTTTTTGCGGTTAGTTGGAGAAGTACAAGGGACGAATATGCCGAATCTAACGGAAGTGGGGTGTTTCTTTCGGTGTGTCGATACGAGTGTATGAGTGTGAGGGTGTATGAGTATATGAGTCAAGGGGAGAGTTGGCAAAGTCAGCTGAAGCCAATACGGTTCAATGCCACCGTAGGGAGCAAAAACCTTTGCTCCAAAAACCTTTGCTCCTCATACGTCGGCCTCTTTAAGGTTCTCGTGTTGTGGAGCTACAATCAAAAGATCAAATGTTTCCATTCCGCCTTGCTGTTACGAAACAACGTCAGGTAGTCTTGTTGCGGTGGCGAATCATAATAGTGCAATCTTCACGGAAATCTTATATGGAGACCTAATACCATGAATAACCGTAGGTTTGATCTACTTCGTTCAGTAGGATTTCTACTCTCACTGGCTCTGCTTATTCTGAACGATCACTTGCTGAAAGATGCCTACGGTTCACTCTGGACTGGAAAGCTCTCCGACGTTGCGGGTGTTTTTGCCTTCACACTCTTCTCCCTTACTCTTTTCCCTCGTCGTCCAAAACTCATGGGGGTTCTTACTGCGGTTTTCTTCCTCCTCTGGAAACTTCCCATTTCGGAACCTTTGATCGAAAGCTGGAACAGCCTTGGATTTCTCCCAGTTGGTCGCGTAGTTGATCCGACCGATCTCATTGCACTCCTGATGGTTCCGGCTGCGCTCTTCTATGCGGAACGTTTCAAACCTCTCGAAGCAGGACGCTTTGCTACCATTCCAATCCTTCTGGTTACCATGTTTGCCTTTACGGCTACAAGCTGCATTCCGGGGTGGAACTACGATCAAGAGTATAACTTCAAGGTCTCGCGAACTCTTCTGATTGATTCACTGAAATCGCTTGAAGGGAAAGGCTTTGTTGTGAGTGTGAAGGGAAGCCCCAGCGAAGAAGAGAGCTTTTGGATTAGAATCAAAGACACGACGTTGGCAATGTCGGTCAATCCACCGTGGCGGGATACAACGCAGGAAGCTTATATCGAGATTGTTGAAAGAAAGGATGGAAGCAGAATGACGTTGCACAGAGTTGTTGACGTCCGGGCCGAGTGTACGCCGATGAGTTGTGCAACGGATAAGCGGACAGATCCGAACCATCCTCTCAGGAAAGGGGCACTCATCAACTTCGAGCAGAACGTTATCGAGCCACTCCGAAAGAAGCTGAAATGAGATTTTCGATTTCGGATTTCGGATTGTGAATTTCGGATTTTAGGTTTCGGAATGAGGATTGAGAGAGGCATCTTGAGCAGTTAGCAGTTAGCAGTTAGCAGTTAGCAGTTAGCAGTTAGCAGTTAGCAGTTAGCAGTTAGCAGTTAGCAGTCCAAGACTATGTCATTCCGAGGGCTGCCGAGGAATCTCACAGGATTGGTAGAGCTATATCGCCTACATACAAGACCAGCGAGACTCTTCGGAAGCCCTCAGAGGGACAGGATGAGAATTTGGGATTTTTGATTGCGAATTTCGGATTGAGAAGAGTTTGCGAGGGGTGGTGCTTGACGTCAGGCTCAAACCAACACATCTTTCCCAATCCCCAATCCCCAATCCCCAATCCCCAATCCCCAATCCCCAATCCCCA
>JBFWSB010000304.1:0-5625 GCA_050248595.1 Kapaibacterium sp. (SeqCode) | reverse complement strand
CCGTTTCAAGCTCGGTATTTTCGCCTCCGATGAGCAGACTTCGGTTCCAAATCGGTTGAACGATTCAAACCGTATTTTCACAATTCTCCCCTTCGCGATACGGAGACTTGACCCCAATACGTTGGCAGCATTTGCCACAATCACACAGAACAAGTTTCAGCCTGATGGAAGCGATCAGATGATCAACAGTGTTCGGCGATATTTACTTTCCGAGCAGAGCAATGATGTAACTGGTCTCGGCGATCCGATCTACATTACACCGAAGCTCTACGCTCAGCCACCAGCTGTTTTGAGTACGCAAGGAGGTCAGTATTTAGCAATCTCCACGGTTCGATATTCCTTTACGCCACCAATTTCCAGAGTGAATCCGGCGACATCCTCCAGCACAGCCCACACACTCAGCTATAACATCGACTCCGAAATCAATCCAACACTGATCGCGAACAATTTTTCGCCTGATGCCGTCAGCTTAACAAGTCAACTTTCTCCTCTCGGCCCCTCAACCGACAACCTCCGCATCACGACAGAGCAAGGGAATCAAGGTGGGAAGATATCCCTCTACGATATTGAGAGTGGAGATTTAGTGGAGAGTATTGCCCCAGATCCATCGGCAAAGGGTTGGCACATTGTGATTGCAAATATTGATGACCCTGCTCTCTCTGGCTCAGGCTATCTGGTAAACAATCCGGGACCGGAGATCATTGCCACAGCAATCAACGATAACTCCGAGAATGTGGTCTACCTGCTGCGCTGGAATAGTCGTGACCCAAAGCCTCCCGGACAAAGCTCAAACTTCCACTACTTTGCAAAGCAACGAGTAAACGGACGAGTAATGGCTGCGGGAGACATTGTGAAGGAGGGGGAAAAACTGATTGAATTGATCTTAGCCGAAGAGAACAAGCTCTCCATTCTACAACTTGAGCCGTACACAAACACCGCTGCATTCGAGAATGATCGCCCCCTGAAAACATTGAAGAGTTTTACCCTGAACTCGAATATCGTTTCGGTTGCTATTGCCGACATCGACGGAGACAAAGAGAATGACATCATTGTCTCGACTGTCGAGTCCACCTATGCTATCGGAAGAATTCTACCGAACCCGTTTCCAGTTGCTGGAGAATCACTCGGAAAGAAAGTCTGTATCGACGACACTCTTCGGCTATACTGGAACCGGAAGACATTGGGTAGTGGCACTGATATCGAGGCCAGAGTTATTGGGCCGAATAGCTTCTCACGAACACTTGACGTGAAGCAGCGCAAGAACGACAGCATTCACATACAGGTGAGTACTGGCCTCTCAACAACCGAGCCGGGAGCTTACCAGCTCGTAATTCAGGATAGCGAGTTCCCTTGGATTCGCCAAGTAAGCGAACCATTTCACATCGCCGTTCCAACACTTGGTCAATTCCTCTTTGATGATGTGGGGTCAGTAACTCCGGGCGCGATTCTGCGCGATACAATCTCCTCCTGTTGCATCAATCCCGAAGATATCTTTTTAGAACGCCAGATTGTTGGAAGAGACCAGGTTGAGCGTCCATTTGGGAGTTTGGAAATTGGAGACACAACAATCGTCGTCACAACGGTCGTTCCTTGCCCCGGTATTGAAGGGTGTGAAGCAATCGACGAAGGGGCACAGATTCTCTACCGACTTCAAACGAAAGACGTAGGGATCCGCTCGGCAAACATCCTCCGGATTCAGGTTCCACAAGCTGAGAACGTATCTGTTGAAGAGCCGGCAAACATAGACGAGAGTCGAACTCGAACTCTCGTCTGGAAGGCATCGGAGTTCCCGTGTGGCTCCCTGATAATATCAATTGCGAACGTTGGGGAGAGTAATTGGCAGGAGATTGGCACGTTTGACGCTTCAGCCGAGTCTGTAGAGTTTGAAGTTCCTCCCGGATACTTCGATTCACTCCGGGTTTGCATTCGCTGCGCCGACGACCAGGCGTGTACCTTCGGCTCGGCCACTTTCAAAGTGAATCGGGTGACTGGAGCCTACATTGCCCCGAATCCGTTCGATCCAGAGGGACCTGACATTTCTGGTCAGGGAGCAACCATCGTCTATGCCCTTCAGGAGACCGGCAATGTGTCGATTTCGATATATGACGGCGCAAGAGCATTGGTCCGAAAAGTGGTTGAAAGTGAGGCGCGGAACATTGGCAGAAACAGAGATTTTTGGGACGGAAGGAATTCTCTTGGTGAAATAGTTGCAAATGGGACGTATATTTGCGTTATTTCGTCGGATGCCGGGGAACAGATTGTTTTATACTTAGCCGTTGTGAAAAGCCAGTGAACCGTAAACTTCAACAGACTTTGCTCATATGCTGCTTGATGCTCTCCAGCCTCAGCACTGCCTTTGCCTCTGGCATCGTGACCTCACCTCCGTCTACTATCCAAGTCGGTGAGTTTATTCGGCAACAGGACCCAGTCGAGAAGCCGGGCAAGATCAGTGTCACTGTCGTCCGGTCTGTTGAGAGTGAGTCAATTAAAGTCACTGTCTACTTCCCTCAAGACGCCAACTCCGTGAAAATTTCCTTGCACAATCTTCTCGGCAGAGAGATCAGCGTAAATCCAACAACGTCAGCAGACAAGGGAGAAAGTCTCTTCCAGTTCGACACACGCTCTCTCTCGAACGGTCCTTACTTCGTGGTAGTAGAAGCCTTAGGGCAGCGGATCACGAAGAAGATCATGCTCACTCGATAAACTCTCTCTCTACTTGGTGTAGCTTGGTATTCTTGGTGGTGAGCTTTTTACCACCAAGAACACCAAGAGGGCCAAGGGAGACTATAGAATGAGAATGTCCCGGATAACTCTCACACTGTTTCTCTTCCTCTACTCAATTCCACTCTTCGCGCAGGGGGGCTACGCAGGTAGTTCGCTCAGGCGCACCGATAGTCCGGCAGAAGCCTCGATGAGTGGGGTGTTGAACATTTGGGCAGGAGGTGCTGGAATCCTCTTCGGCAACCCGGCAGCACTTACACAACTGAAGCAGACTTCGGCTCTCTTCGCTTTCTCCTTTCTTCAATCTCCGCAGAAATCATTCCAGTCAGCCATTGCAACACCCATCGACGAGTTCGCTGGAATCGGCATCGGCATTAGTGGGTACAGAGTAAGCGACATCGACAGACGAACGATTACCGAACAATCGCTTGGATTGACGACAAGTCAGGACTTAGCGGTGACCGTAGGTGGCGGACTCGGTATTGGCCCCGGAAGCATTGGTGGATCGATTCGGTATCTACGGTACGATCTGAGTGGGGTTGATGGAGGCTCTTGGGGAGTAACCCTCGACCTCTCCGGTATGATTCTCTTCCGCAATCAACTCGCCTTCGGCGTCGCACTGAACAACATTGCGGGTTCAATGAACGCGAGTTACCGGGAAGGTCTGCACGAACGGATCCCAACCGAGACGCGGATTACGGCATCCTACATCCACCCACTCGAAGAGCGGACAGTCACCGAACGAACTGACCCGACCGGCACGCTCACCAGACGCCCACTCCCCCCCCGCACCTACATCCTCACCACAGGTGAAATCCGCTACGACTTTTTAGGCGATCCCACTGTAGGCATTGCCCTCGAAACAGTCCCAACCCGCATCGCTCCCGACGCAGGAGTCGGCTTCCGACTCGGCACAAACACGAAAGGAGACTTCTCCGGCGGCTTCTTCATCGAAACCCCACTCGACCTCGGCGACAACCCACGCCTATCTTTTGCAGCCCGAAGAGAGTATGAGCGGGGGGAATTTACGTTGCATATGGGGTTGGAGGTGGGGTTGTAGAAGAAGAACGATCACTGAGAGGCTGTTTGAGCATCTCCAAATGATATTCTAAATCTCACTCTTTCGAACTCACTTCCAGTTTTTCTCACGGTATCATCTCACGTTGTCAGTTGAGAACAGCCGATCATCAGATATGATTCCTAAGCAACCACTCGATAGTTACAAGGGGAACTCTCCCATCATAACCTTACCGACTATTCATGCAACAACGCTCTCTGTTAGCTGAAAAGGATGTGTCATCTAAGAAAATGAACACCAAACCACTTATCGATTACTTTAATGAGCTTCTTCCTTTAGATGAAGAAGAAACGTCCGTTGTGGAGAAGGTGTTCAAAGAGCGAAGAGTTAGAAGAAGGCAGTTTATCCTTCAAGAAGGGGATATATGCAAGCACAACACATTCGTTGTTGAGGGTTGCTTCAGGATGTATGCGGTTGACGAAAAAGGGAAAGAGCACAATCTGCAATTCGCCGTTGAGAATTGGTGGATTGGAGACATCGGCAGTTTCCATTCAGAGGAACCGAGCAGACTATACATAGAAGCTTTAGAGAACTCCATTATCCTTCAAATCAACAAAGAGGATCAACTCAAACTCTTTGTTGACTACCTCAAATTCAACCGGATATTCAGAGTCTTCACTGAAAATGCGCTGGTGAACGCACAACGCAGAATCCTTCAAAACATCAGTTCGACTGCAGAAGAACGTTATCTCGACTTTCTACACCGCTATCCAGACTTCTTCAATCGGATTTCAAATGTCCAAATCGCCTCTTATCTGGGTGTCACACCTGAATTCCTCAGTACAATCAGGAAGAAATTAGTAAAGTCTTAATCTATCTTAAGATTCTTTCTTAACCTACCTTATAGGCATACCCAAAGCACTTTTCTGATTTTTGTATTGTTATTGAACTAAAAAAAACAATACGAGATGGAAAAGAATACCACTTCAACAAAGTACCGGCTGGCGTTTTTTTAATGTGTCTTGAGAGAACAGAAGGAATAGCTCAAATGCTGCTTACAGACTCCGGTGCTCACAGCTACATCGGGGCAGAATCTGACGGCAGAATTCAATTAGCGAAAGAAATTGCGACTGAAGAGTTTACATCATTGAATGATTGGATCAAACGAAACTAAGATGAAAATAGTAGCGATAGCGGCTTTAGCCATTGTGATGATGGCTTCATGCAATTCACAAGAACATACGAAATCAAATAACAATACAACCTTAGATACCACTATGATGATAGAGCAAGAAAAAATAATGAACCTATTAGGTACATACGAAAAAGCATTGAACACTTCAGATGCCAAATTAGCCCAGACACTATACACTACAGATGGAATATTCATGCCAACTGAAGCCCCATCGGGTATCGGTGCAGAGGCTATCTTAAAATCTTATGAGTATGTCTTTTCTCAAATTCAACTAAATATTGAGTTTACTATTGTAGAAATCAAAGTAGAAGGGAATATGGCATTTGCTGTGACAAGCTCGAAAGGAACGACGCTTATTCATGCCACTGGGGATACCCTTCCTGAAGCGAACAGAGAACTCTTCGTCTTTGAAAAAGTTGATGGTGAATGGAAGATTGCAAGGTATATGTTTAACAAGACCGAACCGAAGTCATAGGCAAAAAAGAATGGGCACGAAAACCTCAGCTTTACACAACAAGGGATGTCTGCTCTGGACGAGTGGACATCCCTTGTTGGTGGTGTAGTTCAAAAACTCACCGGAGATTGTACACAGATAACGCGGATTCTACGGATTAACGCGGATCAGAATCTGTGTGCATCACTCACCCACCTTCAGTCTCTCTCATCTTCTCAGCCAACGTCTCTACAAATG
>JBFWSB010000303.1:0-5635 GCA_050248595.1 Kapaibacterium sp. (SeqCode) | reverse complement strand
ATAACCTGATTATTGCCGAGAACGATCACGCTCTCGTCTTCGCCGGCATTGGCCACCGCTATCCAACTATCGAAATTTTCTCGAAGTCAGTTCACGCCCGACCAGGTGAACATACCGATGAGGAGCTGCGTGGAGTGAGCAATCTCGTCCACGCTATTCACGCGGCAATGGGACCAGGAATCAGTTGCAACGAGGAGTGGTACTACAGTCCGGTTGACACGATTGTGAAGATGCCGTGGCATATTTTGATTAAGTGGCGTGTCAACGTTCCGGCTGGCTTTGAGGGGGGGACGAGTATTTTTATCAACCCACTGACACCTCTGGAACTCCGCGATCGCGTTGTGCCAAGACTCTACGAGCTTCGTGACGAGAAGAAAATTTCTGGTATCCGCATCGCCGCCGAATGCCAACTGAAGCCGAACCTGCTGGAATACGTTTCAATTCAAAAGTAAAAATTCAAAATTCAAAAAACGTGGCTGAGACAGTCCTGTAAGCATTCACTATCTCTCTTTTGAATCTTTACTTTTGAATTTTGAATTGATCTCCCTCAGTTCCTTCAACGTAGAGCATCGTTGCCGCAATCACACAGACTGGAATCACTGCAAGGTTCACGAACGGAATTAGCATCATCACAAATGCTCCTCCGCCGAAGCCAAGGTATGTTCCCTTCCGATTCCAGACATAGCGGAGTTTACCCTTGAACGTATCGATGTACCGGTCGAGCGTTGGGTCGCTGAAGTCGACTGAGAGGACAAAGGCAGCGTAGAGGAAGGCAAGGATTGGGTGGAGCGCAACGCCGACAACCGGAATGAACTGCGTGGCGAAGATGAAGGGGTAGATCAAGATGAAGAGTAGAAGTCTGCCAATTGCGTAGAGGATTGAACGTCCGGCATCCCGAATAATTCCACGCTCCGAAATCGTCAACTGAGGTAATCCCCTCTTCTCCCTTTCGTATCGTTCCACAGCTTCGGAAAGAGGACCAGCAAAGGGTCCGGCGATGATTGTTCCGATCAACGTGAAGAGAAAGACCGAGACAACAATCAGAACCAGCGTAGCAATAATCTGCGCGACAATCGATAAGGCCTGCACCCACCAAGAGCTATCACTGAAGAGAGAGTCGACATACCCGATTCCCCACCAGATAGCAAGTGGAACGCAGACAAAGAAGAGCACTACGTTAATGAGGAATGGAATTGCGGCCAGTCGGCGAATCTCTTTGTTCGCAGTGAGAAGGCGAAATGCTCGGAAGTGAGATGTAAGTCCAGCAATGAGAGTTGGTTGAGACATCTGTTCTTCTCTGTTTAATCATGCACGCAAAGGCGCAAAGGAAGACAAAGCGCAAAGAAGAGGAATACTATTCGAGAGAATTCCTCTTTTCATGACATCGTAAAGTTCTCAGCACGCACAGTGAAAAAACAGACAGCCAAAATAACATCCCAACCCTCCGCGTACTTTGCGTCCCCCTTTGCGCCTTTGCGTTTACATGGCCTCCAACTCCTGCTCCAGCAACTGCCGCTCGTAGGTAGAGGCATAGCGTCCGCCAAGTTCCAGAAGTTCGTCGTGCGTTCCGTTCTCAACAATTGCACCATCGTCGAGCACGATAATCTTGTCGGCATCTTTCACTGTGGAGATGCGGTGGGCAATTAAAATTGTCGTCCTATCCTTCATCACGTCGCGCAGTCCGCGTAGGATATACTCTTCGGTCTCTGTGTCAACTGCTGAGAGGGCATCGTCGAGAATCAGGATACTCGGCTGGCGGAGAACAGCTCTCGCTATCGAAGTCCGCTGCTTCTGTCCACCGGAGAGGGTAACGCCCCGCTCCCCTACCATCGTGTTGTACTCCTCGGGGAAATCACTCACGTTCTCGTGAAGTTGTGCCAACGATGTTGCGTCGGTCACAAGATCAAGGTCGGCATCTATCCTACCGAAGCGAACATTGTCGGCAATTGTCTTAGAGAAGAGGAACGTCTCCTGCGTCACCGTGCCAATTGAAGAGCGGAGTGTGTCGAGCGGAACAGTTGCTATTGGCTTGTCGTCGATCAAGATATCCCCTTCACTCGGATCGTAGAGTCGGGCGATCAGGTTCACAATCGAACTCTTGCCTGAACCAGTTGCCCCGACAATCGCCAAGGTCTCTCCCGGCTCCACAGTAAAGTTGAGATGCTTAAGAACTGTTGGCATCTCCGGGTCGTACTGCAACGTCACATCTCTGAACTCAATCTTTCCCTTGATTGAAGTTATCGTTCTATCGGTCTTCGCACTGTCGGCAATGTCTGGTTTCAGGTCGAAGACTTCGTTCAACCGTTTAGCTGCCGCCGCTGCTCGCTGCACGAGATTGGTTACCCAACCGATAGCAATCACAGGCCAGATCAACATTGAGAGGTAGGCTACGAACTGAGTGATCTCACCGATAGTCAATCGTCCTGCCATCACCTCCGCCCCACCAACACCGAGAATAATTAACTGGGAAAGCCCTATCAGCGTCATCATCGCCGGCATCATCAAGGCATCTACCTTGATGTACTCCATGTTTTTCATCCGGTAGAGTTCACTCAACCTTCCGAAAACGCTCTCAGCATAGACTTCGCGGATATATCCCCGAATCACTCGAACGCCAGAGATATTCTCCTGCGCGTTGCTCGTTAAATCTGCATACTGTCCCTGAACTTGTCCGAAGAGAAGGTGGACTTTCTTACCGATCTTATAGACTGTGTAGCTTACCAGAGGGAGAGGGAGAAGAGCCAAGAGTGTAATCTTCGGAGAGAGTGCAAACATCATCCCAACAGCAAAGGCAAACGTTGTCACTGTATTGGCCGAGTACATCAGTGCAGGACCGGCGAACTCTCGAATGCGGGGAATATCGTTTGTCGCCAGTGCCATAATATCCCCGGTTGTCGTCGTGGTAAACCACCGCATCGAAAGGGATTGGACGTGATCCATGAAATCGTTTCGCAGATCACGCTCAAGAAGGCGAGACATAACGATAACCATCTGCCGTGTGAGGAAGAGGAAGAGGCCAGCAATAATTGAGAGCACAATAATCCAGAGAACCTGTTCTACAATGTCTCCGGCTGTGATCCCATGAGTTCTCTGTTCAATGTAGGTAGTGAACCAACTGGCGTCATTCTTTTTAAGAGCTTGGAAGAATGTTGTGGTGTACATTCCTACTTGCTCGACCAATGTATCGGGCGTATCCAGTCGATCAATCGTCTGGCCAATTATTTTTGGTATAAGTGCGGCAAAGGCATTCGATACAGTCACCGCAGCCAGTCCGATAATAACACGCCACTTATACCGCTTTATGTATGGCCAGAGCCGTTTCAGAGAAGACATCAGGGATCAATTAAAAAGTAAAAATTCAAAAAAGGAAAAGTACACGTGTGCTACTACTAACGATCAGTATCTCGTTCTCTCATTTTTAATTTTGCCTTTTGAATTTTGAATTCAAGAAAACACTCCTTTCATCCGCTCGAAGAACCCCTTCCCCCCCTTATCGTTGGTGAGGCTAACGTTCGGCATTCCGGCCAAGCGTTCTAACAGCTCTCGCTCTTCGTCGTTGAGTTTCTTTGGGACGCCTATCGTGATGCGGACAATTTGGTCGCCGACCCGTGATGAATTCAGCTCTGGAATTCCCTTGTGGCGCATCCTAAGAAGTGCTCCGGGTTGCGTTCCCTGCTCAATCTCCATCATTGAACTTCCTGTGAGTGTTGGAACAGGTACTTCTCCCCCGAGCGCAGCCAGTGGATAGCTAATCGTCAGGTCGTAAACAACATCGTTGCCGTTACGGATGAAGTATTTGTGCGCCTCCTCCTCGATCAAGACTGTTAAGTCACCACTCGGCCCTCCGTGCAGACCTGCATTCCCCTTTCCTCGAAGCGACAAGTAGTTGCCATCGGAGACACCGGCTGGAATCTCCAGAACCTCTGTCTCATCACTTCGTACTCGTCCCTCTCCACCACAGAGATTGCAAGGCTTTACCACAACCTTCCCCTCCCCTTGGCACTTAGTACAAGGCACAACGTTGACAACCTGACCAAAGAATGAGCGAGAAACCTGCCGCACCTGTCCAGCACCATTACACTGATTGCAGGTTTCAGTCCCCTGCGGCTCGGTTGAACCTTCCCCATCGCAGTCGGGGCAACGGATTTGTCGTTTCAATGAAATAGTCTTCTCCACACCCGTAGCAATTTCCTCCAATGTCAGAGGTAATCGCACGCGAATATCGCTTCCGGGAACTCGACCGAACATCGGGCCACTCCCACGTCCATCGCTCCGGCGTCCCCCAAAAACATCTCCAAAGCCGAACGCCTCAAAAATATCCTCGAAGTTGGTAAATCCTTCAAAGCCACCGCCGCCAGCATTCCCCTGCACTCCAGCATGACCGAAGCGGTCGTAGCGGGCACGCTTATCCCGGTCATAGAGTACTCCGTAGGCTTCGGTAGCCTCTTTAAATTTTGCCTCAGACTCTGGGTTATCAGGGTTTTTATCGGGGTGATACTTCAGTGCTAACTTTCGGTAGGCACTCTTAATCTCTGCATCGGTAGCACCTTTCCCGACGCCCAATATCTCGTAATAATCGCGTTGACTCATGAATAGAACAAACAGTAGTGGTCAATATCTTATCTCTCTTCACGCGCAATACACAAGATAAAGAGTGAGTAGATACCTGCTGAAGATATACTACCCACTCAATATCGATGTGATTCACTTTCTGTAGACCGAGGACGTTTCCGTATGATGATATTGCCTACAGAACTCCTCGAACCCCTTTTATCATGCCGAGACAATTACTTTGGTGTGACGAAGAACCTTCCCTTTATAGAGATATCCTGGCTCAAGTTCCTGCACCACAGTATTTTCTGGTTGGTCGCTCGGCTGCCGCATCAATGCCTCGTGCATATTCACGTCGAACTCCTCTCCGAGCGCACTAATTCGCGTTACTCCCTCTTCCTCAAGCAACTTTGCCAACTTATTCCGGATCATCGCAACCCCTTGCACAAACGGGTCTCCCTCTTTTTCGGAAGGAACACTCTCTACAGAACGCTCAAAGTCATCTACAATCGGCAGAAGCTTTTTCAGCAGACTTTCGTTTGCATACTGCACCGTAGTCAACACATCCTGCTCCGCTCTGCGGCGGGTGTTGTCAAGATCGGCGATAGCCCGAAGGCGCTGCTCGCGGAGCGTTTCGCTCTCCCCTTCCAATTCTCGAACTCGCGCCTCTAACATCTCAATCACTGCATCGTGATCTATTCTTTCACCCGAAGCGTGTCCCTCCGAGGCAGACGCTACTTCTTCAGTCTTCTTTCCCTCGGCAACATCATCCTGATGTTCCGATATTGGAATCTCTCGTGATATCATACTCTATTCCCTTAATTATCGAATCTGAAATTCTCAATAGTTCTATTTTGCGTGATATTCTCCGCCCAACTCTTCAACCCTCGACTCTTCAACATTCCAGCCCGGACTGAAGAGGTGCGCCTATGATTTTCAAGTGACAGGAGCAAAAGTTTTTGATCCCTACGACTCCTAACTCATCCCCACTTTGAATTTTGCCTTTTGAATTTTGAATTCACAACCCTATCGTTCATCAAACTGGTTTGTCAGCGTGTCTGCAACGTATCCTACAAGTGACATC
>JBFWSB010000302.1:0-5616 GCA_050248595.1 Kapaibacterium sp. (SeqCode) | reverse complement strand
CGAAATTTTTGGTTCAGTCTATTCATTCCGGCTGAATGTTCAAGCAATGTTTCTGCAACCCTCAAAGCAACAGTGGTTAACTGTTTTTGATGGCGGAGGCAGTCATCAAAATGGATTTGAGGCTTCGGAATCATTTGTGCGGCAGCATCCCCAACAGGCAGCTCTACAATTGTAAGTGCATCAGCCAAGTCTTCCCGCATCAGTGACTTTAGACTTTTGCTAATCGAAACTGTGTCACCAATCCGTTCTCCGTTGATGAGAACTCGAACATCTGAGTGTGGATATTGGCATTGCATTGGAGTGTGCTCTACTTCAATCGTAGCCGTTTTCTCTGAGCTTGTTTGACTGTGACGAATAGAATTCAATCGTCCGAAGATCCACATTCCAATGGCAAAGTGTGGGTATTGGTTGCCAGAGTTGTCGTACCGAGCGTCACTTGAATTACGACAATATTTCGCTCGAAGTGTGGAGTTGTCTTTGGAAGTGCCAATATCTTTAACAACCCAATCAGGGGGATAGGCACGCTGCGGATCGCGACGGACTCGAACATAAATCTGTTCCTCCTCCGCAAAAAATGGGTCAGAGTCTCGGTTGTTATTGTGTAGATGAGGCGGGATACCTCTCTCTGCACAAGTACGATCAGCCATGTGAATCGAACAAAGTGGGATAGAGTGTTGGAAGTTCAATCTGCGAAAGATCTCTTGCTTTCAGTTCCTCGTCAACTCGTGTCAGCAGTACAATTTCCCCATCGTTATAGACTTCAAAACGATGGAACTTTCGACCATCGCCATATTGTAGACCAATCAATCCATCTACAAAAGCTCCAATCTTATCCGGCAATCGATTAAAGTCGCGGTAGAGTGTGTGAAGTATTTCTCTGGATATGCGGATTGCATGTTCAGAGGGAACTGAATCAGGATCATTATCAACTGGAGGGGTCTTGCGCACTGTATCGAGCAAATGATCAAAGTGTTGAAGCAACTTCTGCATTGCCATTCGGCGCAGTTCTGGAGTTGCAGGAGCTACCCACAAAAGATGGCTTGACATTGCAGAGGCAGTACGTAAGGCGATAAGAGTTTTTCCAGTTCCATGAGGTGAATACAGACTGGTTGTACGAGCATATAAATTACCAGGTACTCTGGACGATCCACGTATCCACCTCCCAACCGATGAACGTACTACCTCAAACTTGCGCCGAGATTCTATTTGTACATTAGTCATCATTCTTATCTTCTTCAATGTTGGGGTCGCTCGTTTGCATAACATCTATCATCTCACTAAGCCAATCACGCATTGCTATCGCCGCATTCATGTCAGCCCGAATTCCTGTGACGAAAACGCGTTCGAAGATTGCAAACTGATCGTTCTCATCCATTTTATATTCTTCACCCTCAGGAGTAATAACCACACTACTCGGTTCTTTACACCAATTAAGGTAGAAGTTCATGACGAGCCCTTCCGGTGTCCATGTTCCCCACAGCCCATCTACATGGTGAAGTTGAAATGAATCGAGTCGTTTCGTAGAAAACTGAATTAGCTCATCAGCCATTGTCATTCCAAACAGTTAGTGATATTGTAGAGGTGCAGAATATAGGTCTTTCATCAACCAAGTCAACACCCTCCTTTGTTTTTCGATGTTTTCTCACTTGAAGAGTGGCATCCATCATTCTGATCTTCTTTTAACTTACCATCTTTATAGACGCAGAGGAAGTTCTCGACTCCAGCTAACGTCTGTTGATTCGCTAACTCCTGTAGTTCAACCGGAAGTTCATCACGTTTGATTTGATCCTTCGTCTTGGGATCGGGACTGATCTTGAAGGAAGCACACCCAACCCGAACACCTGCGTGGAGATATACATATTCCGGTTCGATCTTCATCTTCCTGCCGATACGATATGCTGTGTCGTAAATCGCAAGTGGCCCGAACCAAGGCACTTTATTCTGATCGACAATGTGCATGATATCCTCGAAATCCTTCACATTGTCAAACGATTCCCGACTCAGCTTGCGAGCAACATTTTCAAGAACAACATTTGGAAGACGCCGTTGATGGTCATGTTTGCGCCCGTTACTATCTCTTGAAAGAGCAGCCCGCCGAGCAGCCTCTTGAATTGAATCTGCTTGCTCGCTGAATATGGCGCAAGGGTCGTTCGCCACGTTGTGCTTCTGTTTGTACTGTTCCACACATGCTTTCAAATCTGCGTTCAAATCTGCGTTCATTGCCAGCCTCTTGAATGTTTTGAGAGTTTATTTATCTACCTGTCTGACCAGATACGATCTCTTCTTCATTGAGAGTTATGTGGGGGAACCATTATGCTTTTTTGAGTACTCGTTGCTCCACTCGGATAGAGAATTGGCTTTGAGTACTCTTGGGGACTAACACGACATTCTCTGGGTGTTCTGGCGTCGGCTAAAGACCGACGGCTACCAAGGCTTATTCTGCACTCGCGAGTGCCTCCCTCACCTGCTCGCGAAAATCACTCGGGTCGCCACTGACCTCAACGAAGAGCCAACGGTTGTAGCCGTAGTTCTCCCGCACGTTGTTGACGGCAGGAAGCCAGAGGTGGCGGACATACTGGAGCTTCTCCGCTTTGTCTGTGTTCATGCCGGTAACTTCTACAATCAGATTCACCTCTTCACCACTCGGGAGGCTACACCGGAGAATGAAGTCAGGATAGTAGGAACGTTCTACTCCGTTTGCATCGATATAGGGAATAGTGAAGTTCAAGAAGTTATTTTTCACGTAGGCAATCACCTCCGGCATCATATCGAACGTCTTCGCCGCTTTTCCCTCCCAGCCAGAATCCATCACCACCACGTTTACGTGACTCTTCGTTGTCGGGAAGGTATCCTTTGCGGTGGCACCACTCACGAACTTCGTGCTGCCAAACGGGTTGTAGTAGTTCAACACAGGGAGAACCTTTGAGTCTCCCCCTTGCGCTAAGGTAATGCCACGGAAGATAGAGGCACAGATGGCGTCGGCGGACTCCAAACAAACGAGCCGTTTCATTCCTATATCATCGATATTCTTCAAGCGAAGTACACGTTCATACCACTGCTCCACAACCTTCCGAACGGGAGAGAACATTTCGATGTTCGGAAAACCATCTTCGTCTCGATAGTGTCGCCGGAGCATTTCGTGGGTGATGTCGTAGACCACCTGTTGATCTCGAACATCTTCTAAGAACTCTTCAACTGAAAGCTTGCTAATCTCGGGTGAGAAAGCTGTCTTCAACGTCGTCTCGGTTGGGACAATAGCTCCGTCAATCACAAAGCGTTCTATCGCCTCAAAGTTAGCTGTCACCTGTTTTCGTGAATTCTCGTACCGATAGCCGGTCACCGCTGGGAATTCAATTTCCTACTCACCCCGCTGCGGCATTGCAAAAACTCTCGTGGTATCTGCGGGAGGAACAACCGTGGCACGCCCTCCCCCCTTGAAAAAGCGGAAGGGAACACCGATGATGTAGGCATACTCAGGAGGGAATTTTTCGGAGACAATTTTGCGTTTTTCTTTCGTTGGATTGCCATCTTTGTCGTACGACTCAAGGAAGTAGTTCCGCCGTCTGAGGGCACGCCCTGCAACTTGTTCGCAGAGTAGCTGCGAGCCGAACGCCCGGAGCCCGACGATGTGAGTGACAGTATTTGCATCCCACCCCTCGGTCAGCATCGAAACAGAGACAACACAACGAACGTGTGCGCCAAGTGTCTCTGGCTTGCCAACAGTGTTCACCACTTCGCGGAGAATCTGCGCTTCGGTAATACTCTCTGCCTCACCATGTCCATGCTCACGGGCATACTCTCGCTTGAACTGTTCAATCTCTGGTGCAAAGACATCGCGAAACTCTTTGTCGATCTGATCGGCATTCTCAAGCGCATTACTGTCGATCAAGATTGTTGGGGCTTTTCGTTTTGGTTGGAGAGTATTCGGATCGTAATTCGAGAATTCGTCGAGTGCTCCGGGAATCACCTGCAACTCCCCAGTTGTCCCGACTTCAGTCTCATATCCGGCGATATACTTGTAGACTTCCTTTGAGACGCTGGTGTTGTTGCAGACGACGATAAAGACTGGTGGAGTTCGCTCTGTAGTAAACTGTTCTCCTTCATCACCACGAAGAATCTTCTGGTAGTGGGCATAAAACTGTTGAAGCGCATTGTTAACTAAGCCAGGAAGGTTTGGCCGCCGTTCCTTGAGTGTCTCTCCCTCCTCCTTTGCTTCTTTCTTCTTCCGCTTTTGTCCCATTTTCGGCATTCCCGGATCATTCCGAACGTGCTCGTACAGGTTGCGCATCACCGGCTCTTCAAGTTCAAGCGACGTATCCTGCACCGGCAAATAGGGAATCTTTACCAGTCCCGACTCAATAGCCTCAATCAACCCAAAGTCTGTCACCACCCACTTAAAGAGACTGTAGGGATCGTATCCAGAGCCGTTGAGGTAGTAGGGTGTTGCGCTGAGATCGTAGACGTTGTTGATTCGAAACCTTTTGGAAATTGCAATCAGCCCGCGATACCAGACGGCAGCCCGCGCATTCTCTTCAACTGTATCCTCCCCTTCTGTTCGCGATCCTTTCCCTTTCGGCAGATAACAGTGGTGGGCTTCATCGTTTACAATCAGCAAGCGTGATCCACTCCTAAAACCGCTCAGCAGTCGCTTAACAACGCGCGACTCATCTTCGTAGGCTCGTTGCTTTTCTCCATCAAGATTCACTTTCCCGTCGAAGGGAGACTGCTTGTTCCCCTTCAGTACTTTCGGTTCAAACTGGTGGTAGTTGGTAATTACAAGGCGAGCATTTAACCCTTCGGCTAACGGCTCCCTCTGGAGGGGAATCAGATCCCGCTGATGGTAGTAATCGCTGGCAATGTTGCGGTTAACAAATCCGGTCTCGACATTAAGAACACTGAGACGATCCCGAATCGTAATCCCGGGAGCAACAATCAGAAAGTAGTCGGCAAATCGGGTGTCACTTGGATTTTGCTGCCGATTAAAGTAGTGATAGAGAATGAGCATTGCCATCACTACCGTCTTTCCACTCCCCGTTGCCATCTTGAACGCTTGACGTGGAAGGTGTTGTTCTGGATCGTTACTCACTTCTTCATTGGCTCGGCGTAAGAGTCCCTGCACCATCGGCCCCGGTGGTCGTCCTGCCACACCAACTTCATTGAGCCAGATAGCTGTCTCAACAGCTTCGCGCTGGCAGAAAAAGAGTCGTTTTGTTGTGAGTCGATCTGGATTCTCGAACCAGTAGTGAAGTAGCTCACGCGTCACCCGCGTAACGTGTGGATACTTTGCCTCTCGCCATGAGCGTACCTCACGTCGGAGAACATTTACGAGGTGGCTACCATACTCCGCAGCCGACTCGTTTATATCAAATGCTTCTCTTTGTGGCGGTTGTTCTACAGGTATTGGAAGAAGGTGTGGAGAAAAGATTCTACGACCGGAACGAATTTCTTCATAGTCGAGCGATCCATCAGGTGCTGTGTGGTAGTATTGCGTTGGTTCCTCATAAGGACTGTTGAGAATAGGATTGAACGTTGTAAGATCGCTCATACGGGCAGACGATAGGTTTGGGCTACAGTTACCGAGAAGAAAACAGCCATCACTTCAATGTGAAGTGAATA
>JBFWSB010000301.1:0-5682 GCA_050248595.1 Kapaibacterium sp. (SeqCode) | reverse complement strand
CATCGCTTTTGCTGTCATGTATTACAGGAGTCTTGTATAGATGAACACCATGGAAAGAGAAATAGGAGAGGATCGTTACGGTGATCCCTTTGTCCGTATTCTGGAACTCTATATCCTCAAAGCAATTGGCTCGCTGACGACGGAAGATGACCAGGCAATGAAGCAGCTAACTCCCGAATTGCAGAGCATCTACGGCATTAATGCTGGTTGGTTGAGGATTGTCGAAGAGGTGATGGAGTTCCCGCGCGAAGCTCCTGACGAGATTCGTTCGCTCTGGCTTGAACGGAAAAAGGAAGTTGCAGAGACTGAGGGAAGGCGACTCTATCCCGAGGAGTTTGCACGTGAGTTTGCAGATCAGTGCTTTGATAGCGGAGAGGAAGAGGAGTAGTGTGGCATAGCTTGTGGTGCGTGAAGAAGCGGAAGACGTATATCGTCGTGCAGACATGGGGCATCCTGAAAAGGGTTTGTCATGCAGAGGCCTGCCGAAGCATCTCACCAGCTCAGTAGTGCAACACTCGTTTCTCTGCGCTTCTTGTGAGATTACCTGCGGTGCTGCCTGCGGCGGTCTTCATTCCGCTTCGCTTCATTCTGAGTGACAATGCTGGGTAGGTAGATATACCTCTCTCTTAAGCTAATTCGGTATAAGTTGTGGGTGTAAACTATGAGAAGTCAGCGAAGGGAGTAAACTCTCTTTGCTGACTTCTTTGAATTTGTGCTATGCTGTTGTGAGATTTTAATCTCTTCTATTTATCAGATTATCAGACCTCTTCAAGCAGTTCTTCTTCTTTCTGCTTGGGTAATCCCTGGAGCGTCGAGTTATCCAACTCGGAGAATGCAGCGGTTAGATCAACTCCCTTCTCCTCATCGTTCTGAAGTTGGCGAAGTCTTCCCGGTGTTTTCGTTCGCTCCCTTACTCCGGCGGCCTCTTCGTAAATCCGCTTCGGTGGAGTCTTCAAATCCCACACCAAACCAAGCCACTTCAACATAACCAATCCGTAGTGGGAGAGATCAATTTCCCACCAATAGAAGCCTTGACGTTCGGATGCGTGGTAGCGGTGGTGGTTGTTGTGCCATCCCTCTCCGAAGGTTATCAGTGCTAAGATCAGACTGTTGCGGCTCTCGTCATCGGTCTCAAAACGACGACGTCCGATTTTGTGCATCAGTGAGTTGATCGTGAACGTTGCGTGGTAGAGGAGTGTAGTGGAGATAAAGAATCCCCACGTCAACCCTTGCAAACCGTTGAACCCAAGTTCTGGCGACGTGTGAGCCAAAATCTCACCCAGCACAAATGTGCCGATACCGAGGAGAATACCAGGGACTACGTTATATCGTTGAAGCCAACGGATTTCAGGATACTTAGCCAGGTCGCGTACACTCTCGGTATCATACGAGTTGTATTCCTTCGATAGAATCCATCCCATGTGTGCCCAGTAGAGAGAGCGGGCAATCGGTGAGTGTATATCTTCCTCGGTGTCGGAGTGGCGGTGGTGATGTCTGTGGTGTGCCGACCACCAGAGTGGGCCGTTCTGAAAACAGGTAGCACCGGCGACACCCATCAAGAATTGGAATACGCGACTGGTCTTATAAGTACGGTGGGCAAAGTAGCGATGGTAGAACGCGGTGATAGAAAACATGCGGGCCGCATACAGGAGGGCGCAGAGAGCGACGGCTGTCCAACTTGCTCCTGCCCATATCACGAGCAAGCATCCAAGGTGAATAAAAATGAAGCCACCATTCTGAATATAGTCCTTGGGTCCGAATTTGCGTTTTGCCATTGCTCTAAGTTAATTCACACTATTCTTTTCTTCCTTCTATCGCTCAATCAGCGATAGGGAAAACTACGCAAAGAGGAGCGTACAAATGGTGTCATTCTACTGTTATGGGTGTAACGGTGCGAAAGCGCGATTGGATGAAATTGGATAATCTGTGTGGGCTATATAGCGATATTTGGACTGAACTGTGGAAGACATGCTAAGCTGCCTGTTCCAGGTGAGAAATGAGAAGCGAGTGGAAATAGCTTTCACTTCCACTCGCCTCAGAATTGTCGACATGCTGCTTTAGATCGTTTTTCCTATCGTCCCAATGTTGGCCCGAGAGGGTTCGACTCTTTTGATGCAGGATTGAATAGGAGTGAGATGCCTCCTCGGAATAGGTTCTGCGTCCAGCTTACGTTGGGAACAGGATCGGTGAAGCTCAACGTTCCTCCGATTTCTGGTCGTAGTGAGATAAGTGGTGTTATCTGGATGTTATACCCAATCGTGATCGTCCCACCCAGATTCAAGCTATTGCTCTCCTCTAAGTCCCCACTCCGAACATTCCGCTCACTTCTTCCATCTGCAAACGTTGCTCCAGATGGGGAGGCAACTTCTTCTTTCTGGTCGTAGGTAGCACCGAGAAGTAATCCGGCAGTCGGCCCAATGCCAACAATGATTGGTACGTTCCGGCTGAACTGATAGAGCAAGGTAGGCTCTACAGCAAGGGTCGTTAACCCTGCATCAATTACGTAGCGGCTGATAATTGGCGAAAGCTCACCAGTTGGTGAAATCGATTGCCCGATTCTCTCTTCAGTCTCGAACGAACTGCTTGTACTATAAAAACTTGCCTTGACGCTCCACCCGACATGAGAGAGGAAATCTTCCGCAGGGGCAGGTTGCATTCCCACGACACCCGCAAACTGAATGCCACCACCACTTCCACCAGTGTAGAGGATCGAGTCTCCCTGACAGCTAATAACACCGGGGAGTGTGACAAACTCAGCAGAATTGGAGGCGAGTGCTCCGCCACCGTATATGCCGAACTGCCACAGACTTGGCCTCTCTTGTTTTGCTTGAAGTTCTGGTTCGGGCGCGGGTTCTGCTTCCGAACCACCCTGAGCATATAGGGACGCACCACAAAGCAGAGTGGCAATGAAGGGGAGAAGGATCAAACTATTTCGTCTCATGGATATATCTGTTATTAAAGAATGTTTGGCTTTGATTATGCTTCGCTATCGGTTACTACTGTGTGACGATCACATGTTGTCTGACAACAGCGTTGCCTCGACGTAGCTCACAGAAGTACAACCCACTCGACAACTCGCTGGCATCAATCCGCAGGAGATACACACCCGACGCCACCTCTCCAGCATACAATTCCTTCACCTGTGTACCCATTGCGTCGTACAACACTACCTCCACGTAGCCTGACTCGCTCGTCTCCACCTCAAACTCCGATATTCCACTCACCGGGTTCGGTCGGGGACTCGACAGCTTCAAACTTCCTCCCCCAAGACTTACTAAGCGATCTCCATCCAGCGTGCACAACCCTAACAACACAAACTTTCCATCTTCACTCTGATAACTCATTACCCGGTTGGCCGGTACTACCGTCCGAATCTCCTCTACACGTATATCGGTCTCCGCTCGGTCTCCCAACAAGACTAACGCCCCAATCGTGCCCAACGTCCCGTTTGCTGGGAACGAACTTCCGTCATCCAGACCGAAGAATCCAAGCTCTACAACACGGCGATCGCCAACAATCTCGTTCGACAAGATCCGGGTCGAGAGACCCGGCAAGTCGGTCCGCACCGACTGCGGCAACAACATCGTGTATCGCCAGCTCAACTTCACGTCAAGCTCACGGATACCGGCCTCGGCAATATTCTCTCCACCTGTAATTTCTACTGGAATCGAGACTAAGTTGTCGACAACCCCACTCAGGTTCTGCGGGACACGAATCGTCAGCTTCGCCTCGATAACCTTCACGCCTGTCCCCTCCCCGGTTAGTCCGAAGCTCTCGCTTGATCCACACGGGTCTTCTACTGCCACCACTGCTGTGGCATTGAGCAAGCCGACTTGTGTCGGCAAATACTCAATCTCCACAACAAGTTCTTCCCCAGCCGCAATGGTCACTGGGAAGCTCGTCGGCACAACTACTCGCAACGAACTCTCCCCACCGAAGTTGATTCCACTGATCACTCGCGGTGCGTTCCCCTCATTGCGGATCGTGATGCTCCTGCGTGCTGGCAGGCCAGCAACAACATCTACTTGAGCGAAGTCAATCGACTGCTCAGAGAGTGTAACCTTTGGATCGGCTCCAACTCCTCGGAAGTTGACAATTGTCGTCTTGTCGCACGGTCCCCAGAAGAACTCAAGTGAGCCATTAACGTCGGCCCCAATCACCGGATCAAATTGCAGGGTGAAGTTCTTCGACTCACCCGGTTGCAGGATTATCGGGTAGACCTCGCCTCCAAGACTGAAGGCGTCGCTTCCAGCCGGTGTGAACCGCCGGATTGTGTCGGCAACTGGTCCGTCGTTGGTTAGAGTGAACGTCCGTGAGGTTGCTCCATCGCAGAGGTAGACCGTGTCGAAGTCGATCATCGCAATATCTGCCGCAAGTGACGGGGTCTGCCTGCTTCCGTTGAGTGTAATCACCTCGTCGATTCCACACGGTTCACCGATGATGCGCAGCTCCTCAGTAAACACGCCGTCACTCTGCGGAGCAAATCGGATTGTGATGATGCGCTCGGTTCCGTTCGCGGGGATCGAGAAGGGGAGGCTCTGCGAGATCGAGAAGGGAGCGTCGGTGTCGAGCTGAATCTCAGATATCGTCGCGTCGACAGTCCCAGAGTTGGAGAGCGTCAGTTGCATCTCAACCGGCTCATCGCAGTCGAGAAGTTGTCCGAAGTTGATCGTTCTCTGCTTCGGCAGAGCGATAGCCGTATCCTTCCGACCGGTAAGTGTAATCTGTAGTGGATCGGTCGCATTGCGAGCGTTGGATCGGATGTCGACTACTGCTCGGTGAACGCCGATGATCGAAGGTGTATATCGGATCACGATCGAGTCGGTCTGCTGTGGCAGAATCGTTGTCGGCGCAGGGTTGCGTCGGAAGGAGAACCGCTCAGGATTATCTCCCCCGAGTTGAATGTTGTCAATCTGCAGCGGCTCGTCGCCGATAGCCGTGATGACAATGGTGGTGTCGACAAACTCCGGCGCATCGCAGAGGAATGGAGGGAATTGAATGGAGCGAGGGATGCCGATGAGTGGCCCGGCTCCCTGGAATCCACGGACTTCAATATCGACCGGCGTGAAGCACGGCTCGGCGATAATGGTGAGCGTGCCCCGCTCTGGCACACCGGGACGTGGCGTGATGCGCACGCGAACAGTTCTCGATCCCCCCGGAGGGATTGTCAGTGGCGGTGCAGGCTGAATGACCTCGAACCGAGGATCATCGAAGGAGAGGGAGTTGATCGTCAGGTCATTGTTGCCGTTGTTGGTAATAGTGACCGTTGTGTCGGCTGAAGTTTTGGCTGCGTCGATCTGCCCGAAGTCGATGATATCAGGAAACGCAAGTTGTGCGCTGTCGCGCGTGATGCGAAACGGTATTTCGAGGAGAGCCTGGTTGTTTGCGTCGGTGTAGACCCGGAGCGTACCGGTGTATGTGCCGGGCTGCGGGAGTTTGAAGAGAACGTGTGCTGGGAGCAAGCGTCCGGGAGGCATCTCGGTAGGGAATCCGATAGGCTCACGAATGTTTTGGATTTGGATACCGTCGGCGTTGATCGAGTCGATCCGGAAGTTGTTGTTCCCCCGGTTCTCAATATCGAAGAAGACATCGAGAAGCGTATCGCAAGAGGAAGCGACGACCGAGTCGACATTGATGACGGCGATGGAACGGAGTGCTTCACCGGCAATGAAGGCATAGGCA
>JBFWSB010000300.1:0-5732 GCA_050248595.1 Kapaibacterium sp. (SeqCode) | reverse complement strand
ACTTTCTACTCCGGAGCGAAGAGATCAACCAACACAAAAGGGAAATCGGAAGAAGAAGCGGAGGGGAAAGCAGGGAAATCGACACGAGGCAGAGGAGACCCAGATGAGTGTTGGGGGAAGTTCAGCAAGTCAAGGTGTTCAGCCACCAACAAATGTTCAAGCGGAGCGGCAGGAAGCCCTTAGTGCTACGACAATTGCAGTTGATGCGGCGGCAGCTCCGCAGAATGTTGTGCGGCGACAGATTCGGATGGTGCTCGACGAGTTGAGTCCAGATTCGGAAGAGGAGTCGTTCGGAGCAGAACCGCGTGCTGAGTTTGTGCGGTTGGTGAACCAAGTGTTGAAAGGAATTGCGCGGAGTATCGACGGAAGGTCGATCATCTTCTTCTGGATGAATTTGGAGAAGGGACACTTTATTCCAGAAGCGTCAGTAACGCAAGGGGGAGTGGAGGTGAGGTTGGGTGAGAGGATCAAGCTGAGTAACGATCTGGTGAGCCAAATTGCACGCGGAGGAGTTCCAGAAATTATCACCAATATCAGTCCTGCTGCCGAACACGAACTTGCCCCCTACTACAAGACAAAAGCTGACACCCACTCATTCGTTGGTGTGCCGGTCTACTTCCGACACGAAGTTGTGGGAGTTTTGGCCGCCGACTCGACGGAGGAGAGCGGCTTCGACGAAGGATCGGTTGCAACACTTGCGGAGTACACACTCCTGATCTCGCAGTTGATTAGAAGCTATGCAGAGAAGTTCGATCTCTACTTGATGCGCCAGAGTGTGGAGGCGTTCGAGCGGCTGCACACATCAGTGACTGGTAGTGGCTTGAAGCCACCGGAAATTGCGGCACTCCTCACGCGGCAGGCTGCCGATATGTTCGATCCCCTCTTTGCTGCCGTTGCACTCTTCGATAAAGAAGAGGGAGAGTGGCGAATTGCCTCCTGCAATGCGGCATCCCCTGAACTTCAGAACCATATCCTTTCGCTTGCACCCGATATGCGAAATAGCCTTGCCGGTGGAGCTGCTCGCAGAGCGGATGAGATATATCTGCCGGAAGTGGGGGCTGAAATGCAGATTGCTCCGGGTGAGAATCTTCCGGGGGGAGGAAGTTTCCTTGCTCTTCCTCTGATGGCGTCGGCTAAGTGTTATGGCTCACTCATTCTTGGGCAGACAACGCCGGGTGCTTGGGTTGCTCGCGACATCGATCTGCTCCGCGATTTAGCTCGCTACGTTGCGATGGCAATTGAAGTTGTGAACACGAACGAGGCACTTGAAGAGCAGTTGGTGTTTGATGAGGAGACCGGACTCTACAACACGGCATTCTTCATGGGGGGATTTGATCGTGAGATTGATCGGGCGCGAGATTTCAAAACGCCACTTTCACTTGCGTTGGTTCGCGTAGAAACACCCACATCGTTCGCACCGGAGCGGAAGTGGGAGTTGATGCACACCGCAGTAACTGAAGTGGGGAACCTGCTCGCACGGAAGTTGCGACCGTATGATTTGATTGGACGTTTTGGTGAAGATACCTTCAGCATTGCCCTTATAGGGCGGAGCGATCAAGAAGCCTACCTCTGGGCAGAACGCCTTCGCAAAGATATAGCTGGCCACATTATTCCATTCGAGTCCAGAACCTTCTCGGTCACAATCTCAGCCGGAGTCTCCAACGCAACCGACTCATCCGATAAATCGAACGTAATTAACGGAGCACGCCAAGCGCTGGAAAAAGCATCGAAGGATGGTGGAAACTCTGTGGTAATTTATTAGAGTTCGTAGAGTTGGGAGTTTATAGAGTTGAGAGTCGAGAGTAAGACTCAAGAGGGTGGGTAGCTTTCTCTCTCTTCTTTGCGTCTTTGCGTGATTCGGAGAGTCGTGATTCAGACTCAAGAGGATGGGTAGCTTTCTCACTCTTCTTTGCGCCTTTGCCCCTTCGCGTCTTTGCGTGATTCGGAGAGTCGTGATTCAGACTCAAGAGGGTGGGTAGCTTTCTCTCACTCTTCTTTGCGCCTTCGCGCCTTTGCGTGAGAATATGAACTGACAGAATGAACGGAGCACCGCATGGCATCAAAAAAAATAGCCGACCTTAAATCTTCCGTTCGTGACCAGATTATAGCGATCCTCACTGAACTATCTCCCCAACTTCTAAAGACCAACGAACTCTCGAAGCAGCTCGGGATTAAGGCTGACTCCGAAGAGTACCAACTGGTGCGAGAGATCCTCGAAGAACTACAAGATCAGAACATCATCTTCAAAGGACCTCGCCGTCGCTTCGGTCGGGTTGTTCCCGACACTACGGTTCAGGGGAGACTGAAGATGATTGACTCTGGGCGGTGGGAGCTGATTCCAGATGGTGGGACGAAGCCGGTGCTGAAGTTCGATAGAGATGAGATTTGGACAGGCTTCGACGGAGATATTGTTCGGGCAAGACCTCTTTCGGTTGCTCGTTCAGGTGAGATACCGTGGGGAGAAGTGACGCGAGTGGTGGAGAGGAGAACAGACCGGATTGTTGGAACGCTCCGCCAGGGCAGAGAACTCTACTTGCAACCGGACGGAAAGAAAATCCACCGGACAATCACAATTCCCCGTCGATATGTTGGGGATGCACGGATTGGGGACAAGGTAGTGGTGGAGTTGTTGGAGTGGAACGATCCAGAGCTTGACCCTACCGGGAAAGTTGTGCGGAAGATTGGGAGAGCCGGAGAGATGAGTTCCGAGATCGCCTCCCTAATCGAACAGTTTGATGTCCGCATTGAATTCCCTGAAGAAGTAGTTGCCGAGGCCGAAGCCTATCCATCAAAACTGACTGCACGCGACCTTGAAGGACGGCGCGATCTGCGTGAAGAGTCGATCTTCACGATTGATCCTTACGATGCGCGCGATTTCGACGACGCGATTTCGATCAAGCAACATGAAGATGGGGATGTCACGCTCGGTATCCATATCGCCGACGTTGGCCACTATGTTCCAGAAGGGAGTGAACTCGACCGTGAGGCATTCCAGCGTGGCACGTCGATCTACCTTGTCACCGGCGTAATTCCGATGTTGCCGGAACGCCTCTCCAACGATCTCTGCTCACTCAGGCCGAACGAAGATCGCCTCGCCTTCAGCGTACACGTTCGGCTTTCGCCGAGAGGGGCAATCAAGGAGTATGAGATTTTCAAGAGTGTGATCTGCTCTAAGCGTCGATTCACTTACGAGGAAGCATTGGAAATTTTAGAGAGTGGCGAGGGAGATTTCTCAGACGATCTTCTGGCGATCAACAAAATTGTTCAAGCTCTCCGCGCAAATCGTCGTCGTTCTGGCTCAATCGACTTCAACACCACCGAACTTAAGTTCCGTTTAGATGAAGAGGGGAAACCTGCGGAGGTGATTCCGAAGCGTGCTACAGAATCTACCCGGTTAATTGAAGATTGCATGTTGTTGGCGAACCGGGTTGTGGCGGAGCATATCGGGAAGTTCAAGTACTTGGATCGGCGCAAACGGGGTGGAGATCGCAATCCCTTCCTCTATCGCATTCACGATGTACCGCCGAAGGATAAGCTGATTGATCTTGCAAACTTCGTTAAGCAGTTCGGCTACTCGATTCCAGTTGACAATATCAAGCCGAAAGACTTGCAGAAGTTAGTGAGCGAAGCCCGCGAGAGTGAACACGAGCAATTGATTACCGAGGTTACTCTCCGTTCAATGGCGAAGGCTGTCTACTCAGAGCACAATATCGGCCACTTTGGTCTTGCCTTCCCTTGGTACACGCACTTCACTTCTCCAATCCGACGCTATCCCGATCTGGTTGTTCACCGGCTTCTCTTCGAGTACTTGCAGGGGATGTCGACTGAACGTGCCATCGCCCACTCGAAAAATGTTGGGTGGATTGCCGACCACTCGTCGCAGCGGGAGCGGGTGGCTGTAGAGGCAGAGCGGAAGTCGATTAAGGTTGCAGAGGTAGAGTTCCTCACCAAACATGTAGGAGATGTTTTCGAGGCGACGATCATCAGTGTTCTCCCCTTCGGGATGTTTGCTGAGTTGAAGGACCTCGGTATCCAAGGGTTGATCCCAACGCGAACGCTCAACGACGACCACTACCGATACGATGAACGGAAGAGAGAGCTTGTTGGTCAACGAAAGAGGAGAAGGTTTCGCATAGGGAATGAGGTCTCGGTGCAGGTTGTGAAGGTGGATGAGGTGAATCAGGAGATCGACCTCGGACTGGTTGAGGGAAAGGGTGGAGAGAACGCTGTGAAGGGGAATCGGGAGAGTGGGGAGGAGCGACATGATCTGACGAATAGGGGAAAGAGAAGGTCGAAGAGAAAAGATTCACCCCGCAAAACTGGAAAGAAGAAAGGGAAGGGGAGAAGGAGATAGACTAACCAAGCATGAATCTACACCTTTCCCGTGCAATTACCGAAGCTATCGAGTCGAACGTTATCCTCTACTTCGGCGATCTTGGGAGAGCTTGGTTGAGAGGACTTCCCGAGGTTCTCTCTGAGGCAAAGCGAAAGTGGAACTTGCAGCTTCTCGATCTATTTCCTGACCTGTCGATCAACGCAGTCCTTCCAGCACTTCGCGAAGATGGAACCGCGGTTGTCCTGAAAGCTGGAGTACCGAGTCGGGAGATAGAGTTGGAAGTAGAGGCTCTGCAATTCTTTGCTGGAGAGGGGAGTGCTCGCCTTCTCGACGCAGATCTCCCGAATGGTCTGATACTTCTCAAGCGAATCCTTCCAGGAACTTCTGCGCTTCAATCCAACGACGACGACCAGGCTGTTGAAGCCTTCGTAGAAGTTTCGAGGCGACTTCAGTGTAGGCCGCCGCACGACCATAACTTCCCAACTCTCCAGAACTGGTTCGAAGGGTTCGCAACGTACCGTCAACGATGTAACGGAGGGAGTGGACTACTACCTCCACAACTCTTCTCCAGAGCCGAAGAGATCGCTACGGAACTTCTCAGCTCAACAGAAGAACAAGTTCTCCTCCACGGTGATCTCCACCACGGGAATCTTCTCTTCTCTACAGAACAATCGTGGGTTGGGATCGATCCGAAGGGAGTTGTGGGTGATCCTCTCTTCGAGGTTGCCCCCTTCCTCAGAAATCCAATGCCGAGGCTGTTAGAAGTGGAGACAAAGAAAGTCCTCCGTCGCCGACTCGAAATCATCAATGAACATCTCAGCTACGATATCGAGCGGATGATTCAGTGGGGAATCGCCGAATCGATTCTCTCAGCAATTTGGGAGGTTGACGATGTAGGGGAAGGGTGGAGGAGAGGAGTGCAGGTTGCGGAGGTGTTGGTGGGGTTGTGATGATGTAAAGGAAAGAGGTTGTTGTTAGGAATGGATAAATACCTTGTTCAGAGAGAATTCTTATCGTTGATTATGAGTATACAGTTCTGTTGGATAGAATCATTATCCCTATCATCGAAGAATTTTCGATCAAAAAGCCTCATGAATGTGTCCTTTCTCTTTGGTTCACTGATACTCGCTCTGGCAACGGTTGGCTCTATAGATGCACAAGCACAAACTCTTTCGGATAATGAAGTCAGGTGGGTTATTGACCATGCTGAAACAGTTGATCGAAACTTCTTTGTAGAGTATCTCAAAATCGAGGAAAGAAGGTGGCAAGATATGTTGGAAGCCATACAAACATGGCATACTACCCAACATACTTTAACGCTGGCCGGAGATCTGTCGAACAGCGAGTGTATTGTATATCCAACACAAAAAAAATCGCCTTGTTTTCTCTTCTCTAT
>JBFWSB010000299.1:0-5751 GCA_050248595.1 Kapaibacterium sp. (SeqCode) | reverse complement strand
ATTGCGCTGTCCGATTCGGATCACGCGAGTGTATCCTCCGGGACGATCAGCCACTTTTTCGGCAACTGAACTAAAAAGCTCACGCAGAACTCCTTTGTCCTGAATATCACGCCCCACAATGCGCCGGGCGTGAAGGTTCATTGCTCCACCTTCTTTCTCAGCATTCCAAGCCCGACGAGCTTTGGAAATAAGTCCCTCAACAAAACGACTGGCTTCCTTAGCCTTCGCTTCGGTTGTGGTTATCCTCTTATGGCGGATCAACTCAGTTGAGAGTGAACGGAGCAGTGAGCGTCTGTGGCTCGCCGTTCTCTTGAGCTTTCTTCCTACAACTCTGTGTCTCATTTCCCTTTTCTATACTGGCGACTGTTGCCTGATCAAATTCTGTAGTTATCTGCTATCAATTGCGTGGACGTAATACCTGAACGTTGTTGCCTTCGGCTTACGCCTTACGCTTCCTTTTCATCTTTCAGATACTTGTCCACATCCATGCCGAATGTCAACCCGAAACCATCAATAATTTCGGTCAACTCGGTCAACGACTTCCGCCCGAAGTTCCGGAACTTCAACATCTCGCTCTCTTGCCGTGAGACAAGATCAGAGATCGTGTGAATATTCGCTGCCTTCAAACAATTGTGTGAACGAACGGAAAGTTCCAGTTCATCTACAGTTGTGTTCAGAATGCGACGAATCCGATTGAACTCAGCCTCACGGGTCTCCTCTTCTTCTTGAATCTGTGCCTCCTCAGCATCAAAATTCAGGAAGTGTTGAATGTGATCCCGCATAATTTTCGCTGCGGTAGCCAACGACTCTTCCGGCGTAATCGAGCCATCGGTCATGATCTCAAGCGTCAGCTTCTCATAGTCAGTCTTCTGACCAACGCGAGTTGGCTCCACTTGATATCGAACGTTCAGAACTGGTGTAAAGATCGAGTCGATAGGAATCATTCCAATTGGAGCATCGGCAATCACCTGATCCTCTGCCAGAACATATCCCTTACCCCGTCCAATCCGCAGTTCCACCTGTAGCGTCACACCCTCAGAGAGGGTTGCGATGTGGTGCTCAGGATTTAATACTTCGTAGTCCGTTGTTGCCTTGCTGATATCCTCACCGGTAAAGACACCCGGTCCGGAAACGCTGAAGGATATTGAGTGTGACTTCTTGTCGATCTGCTTTAGGCGCATCTCTTTCAGGTTCAGCACGATCTCAGCCATATCCTCGGTAACACCAGGGATTGTCTGGAACTCGTGCAACACTCCTTCAATCTTAATCGCACAAATTGCCGATCCCGGAATAGATGCCAGCAGCACCCGCCGGAAGGAATTGCCGATTGTTGTTCCGTACCCTTCTTCCAACGGTTGCAAGACAAAGCGACCGTAGCTGTCGGTACGTGTCGATTCCTCGAGGTGAACCCGTTCGGGCATTTGCATGATCGAGACGGTTGTCGAACTCATCTGCTTTGTTTCTGCTGTAGTCGTCATGAATACTGTTTTCAATGCGAGAGGTCTTGCACTCTACGTGCCTGACTCTCTCCTCAATACAACTTTCTCTGAATCCGCGTAATAAACACTTTTGGATGATGGAGATCAATCTAAAATTCGATCCCCACCAACATTCTCCACCACTACTTTACTTCGAGTATAACTCGACCACAAGCTGCTCATTTACGTTGAGCGGCACTTCCTCGCGCTCTGGAACCGACAGGAACGTTCCCTTCAGATTCGCCTTATCAAGCTGTAGCCATGAAGGGATCTGTCGTTCGGTAATGCGTCGCAACGACTCGTGGATTACATCAATCTTCTTGCTCTTAGCCCGAACCTGAATAGTATCTCCCGGCTTCAGGTGGTAGCTCGGAATGTTTACCGAGTGACCGTTGACTAAGAAATGGCGGTGCAGCACAAGCTGCCGCGCCGCATCGCGTGAAGATGCAAGCCCCAAACGGTAGACTGTGTTGTCCAGTCTGCTCTCAAGCAACTTGATCAGATTCTCACCGGTTACACCACGCTGGCGATTTGCCTTTTCGAAGGTGCTACGGAACTGCTTTTCAAGCAGACGGTAGGATCGTTTGATCTTCTGCTTTTCACGCAGCTGAATTCCATACTCAGTCGCCTTAGCGCGACGAGAATCTACACCGTGCTGACCGGGAGGATAAGCCCGACGTTCAATCGGGCACTTCTCGGTGTAGCACTTGCTTCCTTTCAGGAAGAGTTTCTGCCTCTCGCGACGGCAGAGCTTACATACTGCTCCAGTGTATCGAGCCATGAATCAACTATAAGATGCTATGAAGAGCATTCCGCTCTTGTGAACCTTCACTGTTTCAACTATTCAAACCGACAGTTCCACGATCGACCGAATTAGACGCGACGACGCTTCGGTGGACGGCAGCCATTGTGTGGCAACGGTGTCACATCGTTAATCGTCTGGATTTCCAATCCGGCTGTCTGCAATGCCCTTACGGCAGCTTCGCGACCCGATCCTGGTCCTTTGACAAACACATCAACGCGACGCAGCCCCATGTCGTAGGCTTCTCTTCCGGCATTCTCGGCACATACCTGAGCGGCATACGGTGTGTTCTTACGGGAACCCCGGAAGCCATTTCTTCCTGCCGAACTCCAGCTCAACGTGTTTCCGTAGATATCGGTCACGGTGACCATAACGTTGTTAAACGTTGCCTTGATAAAGGCTTTGCCGTTGGAATCGGCAACGATTTTCTTTTTACGCTTCTGTGTCTTTGCCATAGTTCCTGACTGTATAGTCGCCCCCGCTGTGGAGGGCGATCGTCTATCTTACTTACCTGCTTTCTTCTTTCCAGCAACCGTCTTGCGCTTCCCTTTTCTCGTGCGCGAATTTGTCCTCGTCCGCTGTCCGTGAACCGGAAGTCCGCGACGGTGACGCATTCCACGATAGCTGACAATATCTTGCAAACGCTTGATATTCAACTGTACTTCGCTTCGGGCAGCACCCTCAACTTTGTACTCGTTCTGAATAATCGCGCGAATGCGACTTACTTCCTCGTCGCTCAGCTCGCCAATCTTCTTTGAATGATCAACGTTTGCTTTGTCGAGAATTTCTTTCGCTCGTGTCTGCCCGATACCGTAGATATAGGTTAGACCGATATACGAATGTTTGTTTTTGGGAAGATCAATACCTGCAATGCGTGCCATAGTATACTTCTATAAAAGTGGTTGCTCTTTCTCGACTTATCCCTGACGCTGCTTGTGCTTCGGATTCTTCTTGCAAATCACCCGAACAACACCCTTCCGCCGAACGATCTTGCAACCGTCACAAATCTTCTTGACTGATGCTTGTACTTTCATTGCTCTGCTCGTTATTACGTTCCTCTTTAGTAGAGGAAAAACGCTCGTTACTTGTATCGGTAGACAATGCGACCCTTGGAAAGGTCGTAAGGGGACAACTCAACAGTTACCTTATCCCCCTGAAGAATCTTGATGTAATACATCCGCATCTTCCCCGAAATGTGGGCGAGGATCTCGTGATCGTTCTCAAGCTTCACGCGAAATGAAGCGTTCGGCAACACTTCGCTCACAACGCCATCAACTTTGATTGCGGACTGTTTTGCCATACTTACCTACGCTGTTTCTCTCAATACTCTTTACCTGCTCCGCTATATTCTACACAAACGTTGGATGCGGGATGTGCGTTGTTAATATCTCAGCTTCCCCTTCCCGCACAACAACCATATGTTCAAAGTGTGCTGATGGAAGACCGTCAACTGTCCGGACTGTCCACCCATCTTCATCCGTGCTAACCTTGAAAGTTCCAGCATTGACCATCGGCTCAATGCAGATCACCATCCCCTCGCTCAACTTCAAGTTCGGGAATCGATGCCGTGCAAACGGGTTTGGCACAAAGTTTGGAATCGCTGGATCTTCGTGGAGCGATTGGCCAACCCCATGCCCTACCAGTTCCCGTACAACGCTGAACCCACTCTGCTCCACATGCTTCTGGATTCCTCTGGCGATGTCGTATATCCAGTTCCCCACTACTGCCTGTTCAATGCCAAGGTTCAGTGCTTCTACTGTGGCGTCGAGAAGACGCTGCTTCTCTTCACTGATCTCACCTACAGCATAGGTAAAGGCGCAATCACCGTGATACCTCTCCTTAACCACCCCCACATCAATCGCGACGATGTCTCCCTCTCGCAGCTCATCCTTGCTTGGAAAGCCGTGGACGACAACATCGTTAACGGAGATGCAGAGTGTCGAGGGATAGGGGTCCACCCCATCACCCATGACGTAGCCTTTAAAGGCTGGAGTTGCACCGTGATCCCGAATAAACTCCTCGGCCAAATTGTCAAGTTCTGCAGTTGTAACTCCCGGAACTACTCGCTCCCGAAGCATTTCGTGCACTCCTGAGACGATCCCGGCAGCAACCCGCAGTGCATTAATCTCTTCGGGTCCCTTTTCCGGCTTCATACGTCGTGCACTCTGCGCAGCCATTCTATTTTCTCTTCCTTATCAAACTCAAATAGACTCTCACCAATTCCTCACCTCAAACAATCACAGCTTAACCCATCACTGCTTTGCGTCCGCGAAGCTTGCCACTCTTCATAAAGCCATCGTAGTGGCGCATCACCAAGTAGGACTCGATCTGACGAAGTGTGTCGAGAGCCACACCGATGATGATGAGAAGACTTGTTCCGCCAAAGAACTGAGCGAAGACCTGCGAAACGCCCCACTGCTGTGCAAAGGCTGGCAAGATTGCCACAATTGCGAGAAAGATCGATCCAGGCACTGTCACTCGGGTCAGAATGCCATCGAGATACTCTTCCGTCGGCTTTCCCGGACGCACGTTCGGGATGAAGCCACCCTGCTTCCGCAGATTCTCGGCAACATCGCGCGGACTGAAGACAATCGCCGTATAGAAGAAGGTGAAGAAGACAACCATTAAAGCCAGTGTCAGCGAGTAGAGAGGCCTTCCAAAGCTAAAGTTGACACTCAACCACCGACCGATAGCACTATCTGGAGCAACACCACTGATTCCCTGCGGCACGAACATCAAGGCCTGAGCAAAGATGATCGGCATCACGTTTGCAATTACCATGCTGATAGGAATGTGCGATGATTGCCCACCAACTGTCCGCTTCCCTACTTGTCGCTTAGCGTAGCGAACTGGTATCTTCCGCACTGCCTGCGTGAACATCACAACAGCGGCAATCACACCGAGCAGAGCAGCAAGTATCAACATCTCCACAACCAAGTTCCGCGTTCCGGCTTGGATTGCTTCAAATTCGGCGAGAAGTCCTTGAGGAAGATCGGCGATAATTCCGATAAAGATGATCAACGAGATACCATTGCCGATTCCTTTCTCTGTGATCTGCTCACCAATCCACATCAGAAAGACCGTGCCAGCAGTCATTACCAACGCAGCAGTAATGATAAATGGGAGACCATATATCTGTGGTGGAACCGGTGGCGCACCTGTTCCTGACGCCTGAAGCGTCAACGCAATCGCCATACCCTGGCCGAACGCAAGGCCAACAGTGATATAGCGAGTCCAATTATTCAAAGTCCGACGCCCATCTTCCCCTTCCCGCTGCATTTTCGTTACCGAGGGAACTACGGCTCCGAGAAGCTGAATAATAATCGAAGCAGAGATATAGGGCATGATGCCGAGCGAGAAGATTGCTGCTCGCGAGTAGGCTCCACCAACAAACATGTTGAAGAGACCACCAATTCCCCCGGAGCCAACATTGGCCAGGTTGTCAATATCTATTCCTGGAAGTGGAATAAA
>JBFWSB010000298.1:0-5780 GCA_050248595.1 Kapaibacterium sp. (SeqCode) | reverse complement strand
CCAGATGGATCAATCGGGTGGGGGCCGGCAGAGGGACGAGAGTTTTTCCTCGGCGCGCGGATGCGGTTAGCATTTCCTTCACAACAGGATTAGATAGCTTAGATAATACGTGAGCTTCTGATTTGCTATCTACAGAACGCTCTCACGAGGTTGTCTCGTGAGAGCGTCTCTATCTTCTCTATCAGGATGGTATTTGCAGATTTCTTCCCTTCCTTCTCAATAGCTAATCACTCCACCAATAACGAAAACGATTCGCGCTCACTCTCCCCCTCAACCACAACTTGAGCGTATCCAAGAATTCCCGGAGGGAGCTTCAAGTGACACTTCCCATCAGCACTTATCGACAGGTCATCTCCCGAAAGCTCTCCCTGCAATTGTCCGAGCAAATCGTAGAAGAGAACACGCTCGACGTGAGTGTTGGGTTGCAAGGAGAGCGTGACATCTTCCCCACGACGACAGAGTATTCGCTCTTGGCTTCTCCTCTCCCCAATTGTTGAGCGTTCGTCGACACTACTTGGCTGGCAGAGATAGCGCCGGGGTAACAGATCCACACTCAAGGGAAGTACCGACATTGGCGTAAAGCTCCACTCCAATGGACTCTCGGCAACTGTGATATTAACTGCTGTTGCTTGGTGTGCAATGGCAGTCGAGGTAAACTTTCGCCGGTAAATATCACACCCTTCGTCAACCCCCCTCTCCACAATGAAGTAAGGCCACTCATTCTCCGCAATTGCAGCGGCGACAAATCCCTCAGGAGTAGCAGCAATACCTATTGTCTGTTTCCCCTCAGTTGGATCACCATAATCGTACGCCGAGACGACCTTGCCCGAGGTATCAACTCGGATAACCGAGGCGTGCCAACCCTCATCATCAGAGGAAGAAGAGAATAGGTAGGTGTCGGTATCAGTCAGGGCTATATTACCATTGCGAATAAAGCCGGGCGAGGTATAGGCAGTAGATCGAATAAGATTCCCAAGCCGATCAAACTCTATAAGGAATGCGGCTGCAAACACATTTGGAGTAGAGCCGAAGAAAACGATGTTGCCGTTGTCGCGGATCGCAATGTCATTGATACCATACAGGTTTGGAACCCGGTAATGCTTCTTCCAGATTAGCTCCCCCGCTTGATTCGTACGAACGAGAACCAGAGTACTCGAAGGACCAGAAAGATTGGATTGACTCGCCAGAATCAACACTCCCCCATCCTCCGTGGCCAGCATCTTGTGGAAGTTTGACCTCTCAACATTGAGCTTTCTGCCGCTGAGTACCTCCCCATTGGTTGAGAGCTTGTAGAGAGATAATTCCGAGAGCTGATTCTTAAGCATGAAAAGTGTTGAATCGTTGCTGAGAACCATTCTGTGTACATAACTAACCCCAAGTAAAGGATCGGTAGAATCAGTCCACTTCATCCCCCACTTTATTTGTCCCATCGAATCACAGCGAACAATGCCAGGCCCATCTACACTCAGAATAAAATCCCCATCATTCAATTGAACGGCTGCACTAATTAACTGACCCGATAGCCCACTTCTCATTAGAACGTTCCCCTTATAGTCGAACCGACTCATCAGAATTCGACTGTAAGAATTAGGTGTCTCAGAACTGGTGGAACGAACTCCAAAGAACCAAAAGCTGCTATCGTGGCCGGGCAGTATATGCCCACTACTTGACTTCCAAGGTGGAAGGTCTTCACCTTGCAGCAGGAATTGTTGAGCCGAAAGAAGTGTCGGTATCAAGATGAGAGAAGCGAGAAGAAATATCTGTCGTTTCATAGTCAGGTATCAGGGTTTAATAATATGGATGTAGATTGACTAAGAATTGTCTCGAACGATGCTCTAATATACAATTACCACTCAAGACTTAATCGACCGAAGTCTTACGTGAGAAGAGATTGATATGCAATCCAAGAAACAGGATATGCACCTGAGGCAAGCGGTCAACACCTCCTCAAAAGCCCTATCTTCCCTCTGTTTTCTATTAACTACTATCTACTATCTCAATATCAACAGTACTTTGAGCACGCAAGACCACGAGCACGGAGCAACGAACGTTCAGCCAAACAGACTTCTCAACGAACGATCCCCCTACTTGCAACAGCACGCCTACAACCCAGTGGATTGGTATCCGTGGGGAGAAGAGGCGTTTGAGAAGGCGCGAAGTGAAGGGAAACCGATCTTTCTCTCCATCGGCTACTCAACCTGCCACTGGTGTCATGTGATGGAACGGGAGTCGTTTGAAGATGAGGCCACGGCTGCCTTGATGAACGAACTCTTCGTCAACATCAAAGTCGACAGGGAAGAACGTCCTGATGTCGACGCGATCTATATGTCGGCTGTTCAGGCGTTAACAGGCCAAGGAGGGTGGCCACTCTCGGCTTGGCTCACACCAGAGTTGAAGCCCTACTATCTCGGAACATACTTCCCACCACGGTCAATGTATGGCCGCCCCAGCTTTCGCGAGGCCTTAACGCAGCTTCGTCGCGCTTGGGATGAAGAGCGAAATCGTGTGATCTCATCTTCCGAGGCAATCGTCGATGCTGTCCGAAGTGGAGCGGAGATCAGTGATGCCGGAATACCAGCAGTTATCGAAGGCTCGCAGGAAGAGATCTTTACTCCATTAGCTGAACTAACGTTTGAACGGTTGAAGGGAACGTTCGATGAACAATTCGGTGGGTTCGGTTCAGCACCCAAGTTTCCACGTCCAACACTCATCGATTTTCTCTTTCGCTACAACGCAATTTCAGGTGATGAGGATGCGTTGAGGATGGCACTCTTTACGCTGAAGCGGATGGCATCGGGGGGGATCTACGATCACGTTGGGGGTGGTTTCTCCCGCTACTCTGTCGACGCTGAGTGGCGCGTTCCCCACTTCGAGAAGATGCTCTACGATCAAGGTCAACTCCTCTCCCTCTACGCCGAGGCGTACCGAATCACGGAAGACCCCCAACTCGCGGAGACAATTCGCCAGACAGTCGACTACTTGCGCCGCGATCTTCAAGATGAGTCGGGCGCATTCTATGCGGCGGAAGATGCCGACAGCGAAGGTGAGGAAGGGAAATTCTATGTCTGGAAAGTGAGCGAACTCCACCCGTTGTTGAGCGATCAGGAATTGCAAGCACTCACCCTGCGATATGGTATTAGCGACAACGGGAACTTTGAGGGGGGAACAAATATCCTCCACACCAGCGCATCGATTCAGCACGTTTCAGAAGAACTCGGAATATCTAATGCTGAAGTAGCAAGCCTCCTCAACTCAGCCAAAGGGAAACTCTTCGCCGTCCGAGAAAAACGTGTTCGTCCTTCGCGGGATGAAAAGATCGTCACCGCTTGGAACGGACTTGCCATCTCCGGACTTGCCAAGTGTGGCGGGGCACTCGACGATGCAACGATGAGAGAAGATGCCGAACGAGTGGCAACGGTACTTCTGGAACGCCTCACAGTTGAGGGGAGGTTGATGAGACGAATGGCCGAAGGTGAAGTGAAGGTTCCCGGCTATCTCGACGACTACGCCTTCTTTGCTCAAGGGCTGTTAGATCTCTACGAAGTCACCTTCAACGAGCGTTGGTTGCGCGAAGGTGAACGCCTTATCAGGGAAGGGATCACTCTCTTTGCCGACCAAGTAGGGGGAGGATTTTTCATGACGGCGGAGGGGAGCGATCCAAATCTGCTCGTTAGGGCAAAGAGTGATCACGACGGAGCAGAACCTTCCGGCAATTCTGTAATGGCCATGAATCTCCTTCGACTGGGACGCCTCTTTGAAGAGCCAAGCTACCGTGAGTTAGCCGAGCGAACCATCAGGCTCTTCACCCACCGGATTATGGAATATCCCGACATCATGCCGATGATGGTCTCTGCCTCAATTGCCTTAACCCGCCCGTCGGGAACAATCGTGATTGCTGCTTCAGAAGCAGATCCGGAAGGGATGGAGCGATTGATTAAAGAGGTACGAAGAAAATTTCTTCCCTACACTTCTGTCGTCGTAACTTCAGATGGGAGTGAGCAATCTTGGCTTGCTGAGCGGGTTCTCCCTTCACTTGCTGAGATGAAACCGGTGAAAGGACTTTCGGTTGCCTACGTTTGCGAAAACTTTACCTGTAAAGCTCCAACTACTTCGCTCGATGTTGAAGAGAATTTGAATAACTGATAGGGAGATGGCTTGTGACAATCAAACAACGAATTTTAGTACTAACTCTGCCCTTTCTCACCTTGCTTGCACTTGGCTGCGGTTCGTCTGAAGAGACAACGCTCAAGAACGGGGGGGTCGTCACCGGAATTGTTCAACAGGTGCTCCACCACGGAGCTTATAACCCTGACGGACCGAATAAAACGATAACCCTACTCAACGAAGTCACTCTCATCGTCAACGATAGCGAGGGTGAGACTGTAGCCAAGCCTATGACCAATGCGAAGGGAGAGTTTCGTCTGATACTGCCAGCCGGCTCCTACGTCGTTATCCCTCCAGACTTGACTGGGAGTGATGTCCCCTCTTCCGCCCCATCTCCTGAGAGAATTGAAGTGAAGAAAGGAGATAGCCTCCACCTTAATTTTACCTACGCCATTTATGCTCCTTAAGTCAGGACTGCAAAAGCAGAGGTGCCTACATACATGAAGTTTGGAATTATCGGAAATATCAACAAGGGGGGGACGCTTCCGGCTATCCTGAAGCTGATCGACTCGCTTCGGCGGCGCAACTTGGATTGGGTTCTTCACGACAGGATGAAGGGTCTCCCCGCGCTCGATTCTGCCGGAATGTTTGTCCCGAGGGAGGAGATGCGGGAGTCGTGCGACGCAATCATCGCCTTCGGTGGTGACGGAACGATGCTCTCAACTGGCAGGATGTTGGCTGGATCGAAAGCACCCTTGATTGGTTTCAACCTCGGGAACCTCGGCTTCATGGCCGAGTTCTCTGTTGACGCAATCGACGAAACGTTGGATGAGTTTATCGGCGGATCGTGCTTGATTGTAGAACGCTCTCTGTTAGAGGCTACCTTTCCTGAGGAGACCGGAAAGGAGCCACTGATTGCGTTGAACGATATTGTGATCGACAAGCGGGAAACCCGATTGATGGTCAACTTGGACGTAACTGTCAACGAAGATTTTCTGGGCCGCTATACTGCCGACGGATTAATTGTTGCAACGCCCACTGGCTCCACTGCCTACGCACTTTCAGTTGGTGGACCGGTGATTGTGCCGGGAGCGGAGGTGATTCTACTTGCACCGATTGCCCCCCACATGTTGACAGCACGTCCGGTAGTAATCCCCGATTCTTCTACAATTGAGATTATTCCGGTAAAAAGCAGTGAGAAGGAATCGGTTCACATTATTGCCGATGGGCAGAATCATCACTATCTTGAACCCTCGTCAAACATTACGATTGCTCGCCACCGGCAGACAGTTCGGCTCGTAAAGCGGGCATCTCGAACCTACTTTGACGTCCTGAGAGCAAAGCTCCTCTGGGGACAACGTCCGTCACCAGAAGTCCCCTCAGGTGTAACAGATGATGGGTTCGGTGGGTCATTCTAATTTGGGATTGGGGATTTCGGATTGCGAATTAGTTAGTTATGGTCGGTCGATTTGTTTGTAATCTTTATTCCGAGAACCCCAACTTTAAATCTGAAGTCGTTCTTAAGCAATTTTTTAAGCATTCATACACAAATCAAGGGGACTGTAATGCGTACCTTTCGACACCTTGTAGCTGCACTCGTGGTTCTTCCACTGCTGATGAGCGCATGCACAAACACTCCAGTTGATCCTACTGTCAACCTCGGACAAACCACCTTG
>JBFWSB010000297.1:0-5800 GCA_050248595.1 Kapaibacterium sp. (SeqCode) | reverse complement strand
ACACTCAGCAACCCAACGCAACGTACCAAACGCTCTGCTCAACGTAGTTTCTCACCAAGAACGATTTTTCATCTATTCCGACTCTCGGAATTCTCGGTGGCGGTCAGCTTGCGCGGATGACAGCCATAGCTGCCTTCCAGCTTGGATTGCGCGTTCACATCATGGAGCGCTTCCCCAATTCGCCAGCAGGAAGTATTGCGCAGAAAGAGGTGGTGGGTGATCCTTCCGATCACGAGCTTCTTAAAAGCTTTGCTGCCGAATGCGATGTGGTGACGCTCGAAAGCGAGTTTATCAATGAAGGTGATCTTGCAGTAGTTGAAGAGGCTGGAGCAGTTCTCTATCCCTCTTCTCAATCTGTCGGGAAAATTCAAGATAAGCTAACGCAGAAGGAGACAGTGGAAGGAGCCGGTATCCCGGTTGCTCCCTTCCGTGCTGTTGCCACTACCGATGAGGCTGTGCTGTTTGGAGAAGAGTTCGGCTATCCCTTCGTGCTGAAGAGTCGACGTGGAGGATATGATGGCTACGGGAACGCAACGATTCGGAGTCGAGAGGATATTGTTAGTGGATGGGAGAAGATCACTGGGGGGGCACTTCGGAACGAACTCTATTGCGAAGCCTTCGTTCACTTTACGAAGGAACTGGCCTTAATGGTGACGCGGGGGGTGAGTGGTGAAGTTGCTCTCTATCCGGTTGTGGAGACAGTGCAGAAGAATCATATCTGCCATACCGTTACTGCACCTGCGCGGGTATCTGAAGAGGTTGCCGCAAAAGCTCGTAACTATGCTCAGCGAGCTATCGAGGCAATCGATGGTGTTGGCATCTTCGGTGTCGAGTTGTTTGTCACTGCTGACGAACAGGTTCTGATAAACGAGCTTGCTCCTCGCCCTCACAACAGCGGACACTACACAATCGAAGGGTGTGTCGTTAGCCAGTTCGAGAATCACATCCGCGCGGTGATGGGGTGGCCGTTAGGTGATACCAGCTTGCGTGCTCCCGGCGTGGCGATGGTAAATATCCTCGGCAGGGAGGAGGGGAGTGGAGCTGTTGAAAACTATCGAGAGGTTCTCAGCCATCCCGGGCTTCACCTTCATATCTACGGCAAACAGAGTTCACGAAAGGGGAGGAAGATGGGACACATCACAGCCCTCGCTGAATCCCCAGAAGAGGCGGTGCGGATGGCAGAGGAGGGAGAAAAAGAGTTGCTCTTTGCCCCGGCTGTAGAACAGCCCATTTCCTCCAACGGACTATAAGTACTACTGCTCAACTCCATTGTGTACGAAGGGATGAATCACTACTTTCGATGACAACTACCCAACCATCTGACGTGAGAGATTTAGCTATGACACAACCCAAACTGCAGATCACTTCTGAAGAATACTTAGCTGCTGAACGGAAAGCGGAACACCGCCACGAGTATTACAACGGTGAAATTTTCGCAATGGCCGGAGCAAGCCGAACACACAATCGGATCGTTTCTAATCTGATGGTCGGGTTCGGTAGTAAAATTAAAGGAGGGCGTTGCGAGATTTATGCAAACGATTTGCGCGTTCGCATCGAAGAAATGCGCTCCTTTGTCTACCCTGACATTGTGATTACCTGCGGAGATGAAGAGTATCTCGACGATGAGTTCGACACACTTCTGAATCCAGTGGTTATTATCGAAGTCCTCTCCGAATCGACTGCCCAACACGACATGACGACGAAATTCTCAGCCTATCGGCGTATCCCCTCACTACAGGAATACTTGATGGTTGCGCAGGAGAGAGTCAAGATCGAACATTTTGCCCGCCAGACCGAAGAGCTGTGGACCTATCGAGCATACGAAGAGCTGGGGCTAACCATTCGCCTTGAATCTGTTGGGGTAGAACTATCGGTTGAAGATGTCTACGCAAAAGTAAACTTTGAAATCGAAGAGTAACGGTTGCCCACTCCACTTCTCTCCTTCTGTTAGTATAATCTCACAGTAACTTGTAATTTCCTCCCCGGCGTGCGCTTGCACGGCATACCGCCTTATCTACTAACAATTCCGGGAGAGATCAATGTCAAATTCTATTCAGGTATTCACTGCCGAGGCTATTGCTACGTTTGCTCTCTGCTTCGTCGGTGTCCTCTCTATTGTAGCTGCTGGAGATAGTCTGGTGACCGTTGCGCTGGCACACGGACTGACAATTGCCGTGATGGTAGCAGCAGTAGGATCAGTCTCCGGTGCGCACATCAATCCTGCGGTAACTTTCGGATTTGTTGTTACGGGAAGAATGAAGCCAGCGACCGCTGCTCTCTACTGGAGTGCTCAACTTATTGGAGCAGCAATTGCCGGATTCCTTTTGCTTGGAATTCTTGGTGGGTCAGTCCTTGCAAGCGCATCAGCAGAAGGAGCTGCGGGATTGGTCGCTGGAGGCACACCACAATTGAACGGTGTTGAAATGCTCTCCGGTATTCTTTTGGAGGCTGTTGCCACATTCTTTCTGGTTTTCGTTGTCTTCGGCACTGCTGTTAGTGAGCGCGCTCCTAAGTCCGTCTTCCCCTTCGCCATTGGCTTAACTGTGACCCTCGGGATTATTGCAATCGGCCCGATGACGGGGGGAGCACTGAATCCGGCTCGCCACTTCGGTCCAGCACTGGCATCTGGCATGTGGGAGAACGTTGCAGTCTACTGGATTGGTCCTCTGCTCGGGGGAGCACTCGGTGCGGCGGCACAACACTTTATCTTGATGAAGAGTAGTGACTGAGGTGTGCAATCTAAGCTCTGGGGATAGGCTATTGTCAGTGAACCGAAAGGGGAGCAGAGCAACTGATAATAACTCTCGACTTTTAGTTGGGAGGATTGATCTGAAAACGATGGAGGAAACGGCTTCAAGCCGTTTCCTCCTCTGCTGAAGCTCTATTGCACCCCGATGAATCGGGGTATTAATCTCAGGAGGTGATTACCTCAAGTATTTATTCAAAGACCATTATGAGAGTGGCTTTTGATGTTTTAACGATCTGCTGCTGCCAGCAGACGTTTGTGGGGGAATCATTCCAACGTATCGATAATGCCGAGGTAGCTCATGTATCGGCCTTGGTCTATCGCCCCTTTCTCAACTGCTTCGATAACCGCACATTCTGGTTCGTGTGTGTGTGTGCAGGGGAGATATTTGCACTCTTGTAGATAGTCGAAGAATTCTACAAAGTATCCGTCCAGTTCTTGTGGTTCCAGATCGTAGATGCCGAACTCGCGCAAGCCGGGTGTATCTATCAGGTAGCCACCACCCGGAATCAGAAGTATTTCGGAGCCAACAGTGGTGTGGCGTCCTCGACCATCACTCTCCCGTACAGCACCGGTCTCTCGCTCCTCACGTCCCAGCACAGCATTCACTAAGGTCGATTTTCCAACGCCAGACTGTCCAACCATTGCGCTCACCTTATCGTAGCACTCTTCGCGCAGTTCATCCATTCCCGCACCTGTCTTCGCACTCACGAAGAGAAGTTTGTAGCCAAGCTCTTCGTAGATCAGCATATCTTCGGCCAACGCTTCTAAATAGCTTTCAGGGGCAGTGTCGATCTTGTTCAGTACAATCACTGGAGTTACGTCACCAAGTAGTGCGCCAACGATATATCGGTCGATAACCGACCGGCGGAAATCATCCCGTTCAGCGGTTGCCACGCAGAATATCTGGTCAAGGTTTGAAGCAATTACTTGGTGTCCTCCTTTCTGCCGACCAGTCCCCTTCCGCCCAATCAACGTTTTGCGTTCTTCTACGTGGTGGATCAACCCATGCTCTCCTTCAAGTGGTTGAACCCGAACAAAGTCCCCTATTGCTACCAGCGTTGCGTCGTCGTTGTCGGTTGATGCCCCACGCTTTACGCGGCAAGAGAGAATTCCCTGTTGTTCGTCGAACAGTACATCGTAGGCTCCACTCTGTGCTTGCACCACCTGTCCACGTGGAAGCGAGTCGACTTCACCAACTCCGTCGATCGTGACTGCGCGAGGCTTCATTCGTTGGTAGCCAGACTCAATGGCATCGAAGTGTTCTTCGCTGTTCCCCTCCCGTTCCAGCCTCGAGACTCGCTCTCGATTTCCCTTCGTCCAATCCTTCATTGCGCGTCGCGCTCTATGACTTCCTTTCTGTTTACTCATATTCTTATAGACATACTCCACTTGCGGGAACCGACACCCTCACTACCTTGTTCCAAGTTCTAATTCTATACACCTTATATTTCACTCAATGCCAATTTCTAAATTCACTTCTCAACACCAATCAATCATGATTGTTCAAATCAGATAGCTCAAATTATGGAACCAAACCGAAACAGACAGGTAATTGTGACAGGTGCAACTGGTCTGATTGGTCAGAAGTTAATAGAACGGCTTACCAAGCGGGGAGATCAAGCGATTGCCTTCGTTAGAAATCCTGAGCGAGACCGGCAGCGTGCTCCGGGGGCAAGCCGATATGTGGAGTGGAGTGCAACAAAGGAGAGTGGGGAGTGGCGGCAGGTGCTTCAGGAGGCTGACGCTGTCGTGAATTTAGCTGGAGCACCGATTGCAGAGCGTTGGACTGAGGAACAAAAGAAGAATATCTACAACAGTAGAATTGTTGGGACTCGACATCTTGTAGAGGCAATGGGAGAGTTCGATCGTAAACCTTCTGTGTTAGTAAATGGAAGTGCAGTTGGATACTATGGTGCTTCTACCACCGAAGTTGTAAACGAACTCTCTCCGAGCGGCGACGATTTTATGGCGCAAGTGTGCAGCGATTGGGAAGCCGAAGCACTCCGGGCTGAAGAGGCTGGTGTTCGCGTTGCCCTAATTCGCATTGGTATCGTGCTCAGTCCAGATGGTGGAGCGTTAGCAAAACTTCTTACTCCCTTTCGACTTTTTGTTGGTGGCCCTCTCGGCTCTGGCGATCAACCGTGGCCTTGGGTTCACATCGATGATTTGCTCGATTTAATCCTCTACGCTCTCGACAATCAACAGCTTCAAGGCCCACTCTTGGCTGTTGCACCCGAGCAGATCAGTAACCGGCAGTTTAGCAAGGTACTCGGACACGTTTTACGCCGACCATCAATTTTTCCTGTCCCTCCATTTGTTCTTCGCATGATATTGGGTGAGGGAGCCGTTGCGATTCTATCTGGACAGCGTGCGTGGCCGGAGAAGACATTGAATTCTGGATTCGACTTTACCTGGAAGAGTGTGGAGGAGGCATTGCGCGATCTGGTGGGAGAAAAAAAATTGCGTGACCGCTAACTTTTTTTTGATTTATGTGTTTGTATGGCAGCGCATCCTGTAACATCTGCTGATGTCTTGGGTCTATATGCGCAAGAAAAGGGGAAGTTCCTCCTGTAGTTCCAAAACCCGAACACTCAACGCTTATTGATCGAACGTATACGTAGTACACCTGAATTGAACCTGATGAATGTAGCCGTATAGGCTGCCAGATCAACTAACAGGGTATAGCATATACGTTCGGGAAGTTGTTGAGACCCTTTCGGCCGAACGTTTTTGCGTTCGGCTTTTTTTTGTTTGTATTTCTAATTACAGGGATTTTTTCCATTAACCACGGAGCTATGCACGTTCGTTTTCTACCACTTACATAACCAGTATCATCAACTCATAACCGACAGGAGGTTACGTATGGCACGAACTGCACGTTCATTGATCCGGGAAGCGAACGCTCGCAAGAATGGAAGTGGAAGAATCGAAAACTTCCCCTTAATTGCCGACGATGGATTTCGGCCACAGAAAGTGGATATGAATCCGCTCTCAGAATTAATCGATGATGACACCTTTGCGATGTTGCAGAGCCACGGTCTCTTCTACGAG
>JBFWSB010000296.1:0-5907 GCA_050248595.1 Kapaibacterium sp. (SeqCode) | reverse complement strand
GAGGCAGAAGTAGAGTTTGTCGGACGAAAGTTCACAATCCGCAAGCAATTCTTGGATGACTTGGATCAAACGAAAATGGATCAGCAGATTGCCCGACTAAATCGTGCTCTGCTCATCCTCCACGCTCCTCTTGATAAGACCGTCGGGATTGAGAACGCAACAAGCATCTTCCACGCCGCGAAACACCCAAAGAGTTTTGTCTCCCTCAATACTGCTAACCACCTATTGATGAAGGAAGAGGATTCAGTATACGCCGGAAGTCTGATTGCCTCATGGGCACGACGTTACCTTGAAGTACCAGAGGAGATTGCCAGCATCGATGCAGACCCAGCCGACAACCGAGTGGTGGTTCAGACCGGAAGTAGTGGCTATCGAACTGAGATTTTAGCGAACGGACACTCTCTGATCGCAGATGAACCTCTTTCCGTTGGTGGCACAAACACCGGTCCAACTCCTTACGATTATTTGGTTTCCAGTCTCGGTGCGTGTACTTCGATGACACTCCGAATGTATGCCGACCACAAGAAGTGGCCGTTGGAAGCGGTGATCGTGCGGTTAAGACATCAGAAAGTTCACAAGAGTGATTGCGAAGCCGATGTTGAGGGGGGGAAGAACGAGAAGATAGACCTGATTGAGCGTGAAATCGAGCTTGTTGGTGAACTTGATGAGGAGCAGCGGAAACGCCTAATCCAGATAGCTGATCGCTGCCCAGTCCATCGGACGTTGCATGGAGAGATTGTTGTGAAGACAACGGAGTTTGTGGGAGAGTGAATTCAAAAGGGGAAGGGAGAGATCGTTGTAAGGCTCCAGTCTCTTATTGATAAAGTCATCCGAGTGCAACCAGAAGAAGTCGGCTCTTACCTTCGATTCAGTTCTGTCACTCTGAATGTAGCGAAGCGGAGTGAAGAGTCTTGCAGGTGTGATAGAGGGATGCGTTATTGCTCTACAGCAGCCGATGTTCATGGCGGTTTTTCAGCCTTACCACCCGAGCCATATACAGTTCCGACTCCAAAATTTGGAATACCTTGGTATATACTACTTCCAACTTCACACCTTTTACTTTCCCCTTCCTTCCTATCTTCCGAAGTTGAAGGAAGAGAAACAGTTGTTTGGTTGAACGATCACTATGGATCAGAAAGAAAAGATCATAACGTCGGTTGCTGTAAATAGGAAGGCACGACACGAGTATGAGATTCTTGAAAAAGTAGAGGGGGGAATTATGCTGCACGGGACTGAGGTGAAGTCTGTTCGCCAAGGGCATATCTCTCTTCAAGAAGCTTACGTTGTTCCACGCAATGGGGAGTTGTGGTTGGAGGGGTGTCGGATTAGTCCGTACGATCACGGCAACATCAACAACCACGATCCGATGCGTTCCCGGAAGCTACTGTTGCACAGACGAGAGATCGTGAAGCTGAGCAAACGGGCTGCCGAGAAGGGACTGACACTGATTCCGTTGGCTGCATATTTTAAGGGACGACGATTGAAAATCGAGGTGGGTCTGGGACGCGGAAAGAGATTGTACGACAAACGTCACTCGATCAAAGAGCGAGAAGTTCAGCGTAAAATCCAACGACTCACGGCGTAGCACTAACGAGCAGTCCCTTTGGTTCGGGCAACAGGTCAACCAGGGTTCTGGACTCTCCCCCTTTGTAATTTTGAACTTTTAATTTTGAATTGAACAATGGCTTGGTGGAATAGAACGAAGAAGAACATCGAGGATCAGCAGCAGAGAGAGATTCCAGACGGACTCTTTTTGAAGTGCTCTGGCTGTGGGTATATCATCTACAAGCGTGAACTCGAGGAGAATCTCTACACATGTCCAGAGTGTGGGAAACATGCGCGGATAGGTTCGGAGCAATACATCGAGTTTCTGATTGATGAGGGAACGTGGGTGGAGACTGATGGCGAGATGATCTCTGTTGATCCGCTGGATTTTGTGGATGAACAACCCTACACGGAGAAACTGGAGCGTGCCAGAAGAAAGACTGGACTGAACGACGCTATTCGAATAGGGACTGGGGATGTAAAGGGGAGGCGCATCTCGCTTGCCGCGATGGACTTTAGCTTTGTTGGGGGATCGATGGGGTCGGTGGTTGGAGAAAAGATAACCCGCGCAGCCGACCGAGCGCGGAAGGAGCGGATTCCGCTGGTTGTTATTACCGCGAGTGGTGGTGCGCGCATGATGGAGTCGGCAATTTCGCTGATGCAAATGGCGAAGACTTCCGTTGCCTTAGCGCAGTTGGCTGAGGAAAAAATTCCCTACATCACAATTTTAACACACCCAACAACGGGTGGGGTCACCGCTTCGTTCGGAATGGTTGCCGACATTACTTTAGCGGAACCGGGAGCACTAATTGGGTTCGCCGGACCTCGCGTTATCGAGCAGACAATTAAGAAGCGTTTGCCCGATGGGTTCCAACGCTCAGAGTTCTTGCAAGATCACGGTTTCGTCGACCACATCGTTCACCGAAAAGAGTTGAAGGAGACACTGTCGAGAATCCTATCGTTGCTTGGTTCGAGTTCGTAGAGTTGAGAGTTTATAGAGAGAAGAGTTGAGGGTTGATACTCTCTCCAGAAATTATTCGCCTGAGAAGAACACGTTATTCTATCACAAATCCTGTCTGTATGAATACTCCTGATCGTCCACCTGTTCACATCATTGGCTTTCCGATGGATCTCGGAGCTGATCGCAGAGGCGTTGATATGGGGCCATCAGCCCTTCGCATTGCTGAAATCGACAATCGTATTCGGCGACTCGGCTACGAAGTGCACGATGAGGGGGATGTTTCGGTGAGCAGACAAGAGGTACTGACGCTTGAAAATCCAAAGTTGAAGTACCTCGGGCAGATTGCCGATTCGTGTGATAACCTCGCTAAGAATGTAAAGCGAGTGTTGGATGAGGGGGGCTTCCCTCTTGTGCTCGGTGGAGATCACTCGATGTCGATTGGGACGATTGCAGGTGTTGCCGGACACTGTCGAGAGCAGGGGAAGCGGCTCGGCGTGATATGGATTGACGCACACTCCGATATCAACACCGGGGACACATCTCCAACCGGGAATATCCACGGAATGCCAGTTGCGGTTTCAATTGGCGTTGGTGTTCCAGAGCTGACAAATGTTGGTGGTGAGTTCAGGAAGCTGGAGCCAGAGAACATTGTGATGATCGGCTTGCGTTCGGTTGATCTGGGTGAAAAGCAGATCATCCGCGAGAAGAATATCAAAACCTACACGATGACCCAGGTAGATAAGCTCCGGATCGATCAGGTTGTTGAGGAGTCAATCGAATATCTGCGCAACCGTGTGGATCACATCCACGTCAGCTTCGATCTCGACAGTGTCGACCCAACGATTGTTCCCGGTGTTGGAACCCCTGTTCCCGGTGGCCTCACATATCGCGAAGCTCACCTCGCAATGGAAATTATAGCAGAACGTGGAGCACTTAGCTCGCTTGAAGTTGCCGAAGTCAATCCAATTCTCGACACAAAAAACCAGAGTGCCCTCTTCGCTGCCGAACTCGTGGCCTCAGCAATGGGAAAAAGAATTTTGTAGAGATTAGAGATTGTTCGGAGTACAGCAACAAAGAGATTGAAGGGGGTCAGGTGCATGTTTCACATCTGAACTCATACACTCACCCACTCATACACTCAATCACTTCCCACTCTATAAACTCTACGAACTCTCAACTCAAAGAACTCAATGCAAATACTTAAGACAATTGAAGAGTTTCAGGATTGGCGAAACGGAGTGGAGAGTAACCTTCAGATTGGATTTACGCCGACGATGGGGGCACTACACGAGGGACATCTTGCTCACATCAGAAGTTTGCGGTTGGATGTTGATATAGTTGTTGCCTCGGTCTACGTTAACCCATCACAGTTTGCTCCGGGTGAAGATTTTGAGAAGTATCCTCGAGACCTTGAAGGGGATGGAGCAAAGCTTCGTGATGCCGGGTGCGATATTCTCTTCTATCCGACCGACTTACAGATGTATCCTTCCGGTTACTCAACCTACGTGTCGGTTGAGGGAATCACCTCTCGGTACGAGGGGTCGTTTCGGCCATCCCATTTCCGAGGAGTTGCCACGATTGTCTGCAAACTATTAAACATCGTCCGGCCTCACGTTGTGACGTTCGGGGAGAAAGATGCGCAACAGGTGGCGGTGATACAACGGATGGTTGTCGACTTGAATATGAGTGCGAAAATCCGGTTGATTCCAACTCTGCGTGAGGCCGACGGCTTGGCGATGAGTTCTCGGAACGTTTACCTTTCGGAGGGTGATCGGAGAGAAGCCTTGACAATCAACCGAGCACTGAACCGAGCCAAAGAGCTGATAGCTGAAGGGGGAGACCTAAAGTTTGTGGAGGAGGAGATGCGAGCAACCATCTCGCCGGAGTTCCGCTTGGACTACTTCGATATTGTTGACCCAGATACTTTTGATAGTCCAGTAGATCAAAACACCCCATTACTGGCTGTTTTTGCCGGTTATATCGGCACGACGAGATTGATTGACAACATGCGGCTCCGCTGAGCACGCTCCTACAAGCTCATCGGTTTGCAACGCCCTGTTATTGCTGCAATCCCTTACCCCTTCGGCTCGTCAGTCAGCCGGAACTTTCTTAAGTTCAGCCCGTTTTGTACCACCCTCGATAGTTTTCGGGATTGATTTTTTACAGGAGAGTGTAATGCAACGCTTCATGTTCAAGGCAAAGATTCACCGGGCAACAATAACCCAAGCCGACCTCAACTATGAGGGGAGTCTGAGCATCGACCAAACGCTGTTAGAAGCGGCGAACATACTTCCGTACGAGAAGGTCGCAGTTGTCAACATCACCAACGGAGAGCGGCTCGAAACCTACGCGATTCCAGCCGAGCCAGGTAGCGGAGTTATCTGTCTTAACGGAGCCGCCGCCCGCAAGGGAAGCCCCGGGGATCTTATCATTATCATGACATACGCAATGATGAGCGACGAAGAGTCCCGTACCTATCGCCCTACTGTTGTTCAGGTTGACCGCAACAACAAGATTGTAGAAGTAACTCACGAGCAGGTTGCCGGGAAGGAGTATGAGTATGTCTGATCTGGTCGGGGTGATAATGGCAGCGGGGAAGGGGACGAGGATGAACGATCCGGAGCGGGCGAAGGTGATGTTCCCAATTGGTGACCGGCCAATGATTTCTCACGTTATTGATCGTGCGCACGATTGCGGAGCTGAGCGGGTAATTCTGATTGTTGGCTATAAGGGTGAGGTGGTTCGCAATTGGATTGAGGAGGAGTTCCCCGATAGGGCAATCGATTTTGTGGAGCAGAGAGAACAACTCGGAACTGCCCACGCCGTGATGCAAGCTGCCCCGAAGTTGGAAGGATTTTTAGGAGATACGTTAGTTCTCTCAGGCGATGTTCCGCTCCTGAGTGGAGAGACGCTGAAGCGGTTAATTCAGCTCCACCGGGATGAAGAGGCTGCCTGCACTCTGCTGACCGTGCTTGCCCCCGATCCAACTGGCTACGGACGGGTTGTGCGGGGTGACGATGGTTCGGTTGCGCGAGTTGTTGAGCACAAAGATGCCACCGATGAGGAGCGTGAGGTGAAGGAGATCAATGCAGGTGTCTATATCTTCCGGTCACCTGACCTGCTTCGAGCACTTCCACAAGTCCGCAATAACAACGTGCAGGGAGAATACTATCTTCCGGACGTTATCTCAATTCTCCTCAACGAAGGGAAAGGAGTGTCCGCCTACTGCTCCGAGCAGTTCGATGAGATTCAAGGGATTAATACACCGGACCAACTTGCCGAAGCCGACAAAGTCTACCGGCAGATGGTGGTAGGGGAGTAATCTCTACTGGTAATAGGTCTTTAGGTCTCATCGTTGTAGCGCAATCGTTGCGGAAAACATTTCTGAACGCGATATATCT
>JBFWSB010000295.1:0-5947 GCA_050248595.1 Kapaibacterium sp. (SeqCode) | reverse complement strand
AGCCCGTCAAACGGAAAGAATCGAAGCTCTACGCGAGGGGCAATACGAGAGAGAGAATTGCCGTCGGTTGCGCCCCCCATACTGAGTGCCCCTCCTGCACGAATGGCAAAAATTGGAGTCTCGAAAAGTGCATTCACGTCAAGACTTCCGTAGTTAACCGAGCCAAGAGATGTATTTGTCAATCGAAGGTCGAGAAGACCTTCCCAACCAAGACCGAGTGCAGATGTTTTCGCGCGAAGTTTACCTTCTACCGATGTTTCGTCGAGATTTTGCGTGTCGTCTGGTGGTGTAGGCTGGATTCCATCAATTACTGGAAGACTTTGCTCCATTGTTAGGCGACGGAGATGTCCGATTCCCTCAATATCAAATCCAGCAAGCGAAGCTGTCCCCGTCCCCTTCAGACTCCAATCGACTTGACCCCGTTCCGGCAGAGTTGGGAGAGCGTAGAGCCGATAACTCTGGGCACGATACTCAGCCTCTCCCCCCATATGCCCTCCACTGAAGATGCCATATCCCAACCCGATAACGTACCCGCCACCAAGTTGAACTGAGAAGCGAGAGCTTTTGGAATTATCTACCCAACCACTCGAAGAGCCATACTCTACAGATGCGTGGTAGTCGAACGGCCAAGTATTTCCTGAAATTCCAGCCCGCAGCATGGCAGTGGTGTTCAGCCCGATTGAGCCTTCAGCGTAGATCGGTCGATTTTTTGTCGGTGGCTGGTCAGGCTCAGGGTATCCCCGCAACGGAATCGTAATCTCTCCCTCTTTCCCCTGCGGATTCAGCGTGTCCAACACTGCCAAGGCGAGTGGTTCTGGTTGTTGAAGTGGTTTCTTCGTGAAGACAGAACGGGCTGTGTCGTTCAACCGCAGAAGCATTTCTAACGGTAGATCAATTGGCTCGTCCGGCCTAATCTGCTCCACACTCGGCTCCCCTGCAGAACTTCGTTCTACATTAGGCTTCGGCGTCTGCCCCAAAGCTGGAAGCGAGGTGAGGAGCAACGCGAAGAGGAGAGAAAGAATGCCAACCGAAGCAGCACTCACTTTTATCGTAGGTTGTTCTCTGTCAGAAGCTCCCGTCGAGGGAGAGGAGAAAGTATCTCCCCTCCCTCTCACCGCTCCAGCAGCGGGATGGCGAATTACGCATGGATAATCACCACTCCGGGAGGTAGCCGAGGTGACGGCTGCGCCCAAAAAATCAAACCAACTTTTTCTCATAAATCTTCTATCTCCTGAAGCCTCCGCTCGGCCTCCTTGCTGTAGGGATCGTCGCCGTGGCGTTCAATAATCGCTCGGTAGAGTTCTAAGGCTTTGTTGATATCCCCACTCGCCTCATATGCCCGCGCCAACCCAAGCTCAGCTTGAGCACGCAAACCGCTGTCGGAAGATATCCGCTTTAGCAAGCTCTGATAGGCTTCGATGGCCTGCGCAGTCTCCTTGGTCGTCGTGTAGCTATCAGCAAGATCCAGAAGGGCGTTGGCAGCCAACGAGTCTGTTCGCTCGGCCAGAAGTTGCCAGCGGCTCCGGGCACTGTCAACTTCACCATCAGCAATTTCCAGTTCTGCTATCAGACTAAGAATGCGACCCCCACTTCGGGTCTGATGTCCGCTGATGCTATCTAAGCTTGCAACCCCTTCTCGTAGCACTGTTTTTGCATCTTGGCGACGTCCTGTAGTGAGCAGAAGCTCAGCCTCTTTAATCAAAGCTGTCGAGGCAGCAGCACTCTCCGAGAACTTTGCTCGAAGATTTGCAAGTGTCTCGATAGCACTCACAGTATCGGATTCCGATAAGTGAAGGTCTACTAAACGAAGTGCAGCAGCCGGAACCACATGCCCTTCGTTGAACGTCCTGACAAGCGTTGCCAACGTATCTATTGCTGCCGCTGTATCGCTGCGAAGCAACGCACAGTCTGCCAACCCAAGCCACGCAACAGGGAGATTGCCACTTTCGGGATTATTCGCGATGAATGACTGATACTCTTTCTCAGCATCTTCAATTCGGTTGGCATCGAGGAAAATCTGTGCCCGACGCAACTCCAACTCATAGCTTGGCCGTCCCCCAATTTCGTTGACTTGCACAGCGTCAAGCTGAGAGCGGTCGTTCACTTTTTCTAAGGCTGCCCGCGCGTAGACAATGCCGGTCTCGGCATCTTTCATGTAGGTACTTTCGGGGAATCGCTCGGTGACAATGGAGTAGGCTGCAACTGCCTCATCAAACTTTCGCATTCGATAGTAGGAATCTCCGATTGTGTAGTAAGCGCGGGCGTGAAGGCGGCTGTCGGCATAGGTGTCGAGGAGCGTTCGCATGATTTTGATTGCCCCCTCAAAGTCGCCAGCACGGTAATCGAGCAGTCCACTCATGAAGAGGGCATCATCTCCCCACTCCGATCCCCCGTTGTTAGCAACAAAAATCGAGAAGTTCCGCCGTGCCGAAATGGTATCCCCCGCCTGCCAAACAGCCATTGCCTTCTGGTAAGCTGCATACTGTGCCTCCTCTGGCGTGGGGTTCATCGTCTCGACTGTCCCATAAATATCTGCTGCCGTACCAAAATTTTTCTGCAAGTAGAAGCAGTCACCACGTCTGATCTGGCTTTGGGCCGCAAATTCGGAGAGAGGATAGGCTTTCACTAATCGGGCAAAAGCCGACTCCGCTTTCGGCAAGTTGTTCATCCGCAACTGCGACCAGCCGATTGTATAGAGTGCCGGTTCCACCCGGTCAGACTCTAACCAATCCTCCACAATTCCCTCCATTGTCCTGACAGCCTCACCATATCGCTCGGCTGCGAACTCAGTCTCCCCTCGTAGCCAGAGCACAGTAGGAATCAGTGCGGTATCCGAGTAGTCTCTAAGCCAGACGTTGAAGGCGGCAACGGCCTCGTCGTATCGCTCCCCCCACATCAAGGCAACTCCACGCATCCTACCAGATAGATCCATTAGATATTCCCGTTCCGGCATATCGCGGTCGGAAATTGAAGCTGCAATCTCTTCTGCCTGCGCAAACGCACGGGCGGAAGCATCGAATCGATGAAGCTGTAAGTTGGCTCCACCAGATAGTGCCTCAGCTCTCGCTTTGATTCTGCGGGAGGGTGATCTCTCGATCACCTCTCGGCAGAATGCGACAGATTGAACGAAATCACCCTCTCTGTAGGCGAGATCACCCAAGGTTAGCAGTGCCTGATCCCGCATGGTGTGGTCTTCAGCCTCGGCAATCTCTTGCAGTACTCCCTGAGCCTCTTCCTTCGCTTGATCTGAGGTGTTAGGCGATCCAATCAGTGCAATTGCCAGAAAATATTCGGCCTGCATTCCGGGAGAATCATCCCGTTTTTCTTCAATAATGCGGGAATAGAGGGAAACAGCCGAATCGGTAAGTCCAGCAACCCGATAGGTTTCGGCAAGACCTAACATACCGGCTCGTCGGTATCCGCCATCGAGTTCGTAGAGAAGTGTCAACCAAGCCCTCTCAGCTCCGGGCAGATCGTTCCGTCCGATGCTGATTTCTCCCCGAAGCAAGACAAGTTCAAGGTCTACTTTTTGGTGATATCGCTGCGATGTCTCTGATTTTTCCGCTTTATACCAGGACCACATCGTCTCGGCAACTTCAAGCTCATTCATTGCCTCGTCGAAGCGGTGGAGCATGTTCAGAAGCTGTGTGCGACGAATAGCTGCGGCAACCCGGTAGTCACTGTGGGGATATTGCTCGAGCAAATCTCCGTAGAAGAGAAGGGCATCCTCGAAATCGTCCCGTGCCTCGGCAAGCTGGCCGAGAAAGTAGAGAGCATCGTCGGCTCGTGGATTTGCTGGAAATGAGGAAATACTTGCTTTAAACGAAGATATCGCCTGTGCATACCCACCTCTTCCTGATTCCATTAGGTGGCTTGCGCCAATCCAAAAGAGTGCTTCCCCTGCGATATAGCCAAGCGAAATATCAGAAGTTTCCTCTCCAGTTGCCACCGCATCGTTAAAATTCAGGCGTGCTCGACCATAATCTTCTTTTTTAAGCGTAATTAGGCCAATTCGGAGAGAAGCTGTGGCAGCATAGTTTTGGTTTACTCGGTCTTCCCGCAACTCTGCCAACTCCTGCAAGGCCGCGTGACGAAGGTCTGCGTAGATTGCAGCATCAGACCTCATCAGGCGTTCGGATGAACTCCATGAATGGTTTTCTTCGAAATCTGACTGAAATGCACGAAAAAATTCACCATTGCGGATAAATCGCTCGCTGGTGAACGGAAATGGAGTTGTGGAGACAGGATTTGGCTGGGCAACCAACAAAGGTAACCCAAGAAGAAAAGCGAAAGAAATCACCACGACCTCAGCTACTCCAAAACAGGATAGGCAAGAAAGATTGTGGCAATGCCGACGCGGGTTGTGACCGAAAGGCATTTGAAGCACTACTTTAAGTGAACATTTCAACCCGCGGGCAAAGGTACGGCATTTTCAAAATGATTGCAATGAAAATGTTGTCATTTTTTCGGGTCACTCAATGTACTGCTTTAAGTAGATTCTCTCCCTTTTCGAAGAGGATTTAGGAGAAACTGAGAAGGATACGAGAGAGGGATTTTGTAGATTTGAAACGTTGTTCGCCATGTACAGATCGTGAGTAGATGCTGTATAAATGCTCATGCAGGTTCAGGGAGATTTTCTATGTCTGATATAGGTTCACATCTGCCAACTACCCCTATCCCACACATCTTCCGTTCGCACGAGACGGGAGAACTTTACACGCACTGCATTGAATGCTTTCGATCACTTCTCGATTCTGAAACCGAATACCTGATTGAAAAGGCATTCCGCACCTATCCCGGCTTCGCTATTAGCGATACCGTCTTTGAATATGCGATCTGTATGAGCTGTGCCGAAGAGATCACAAAATCTCTGTCGCGAGAATCGAGAAAGCGGTTGGAACAGTACTTCGGTAGTGGAATCAACCTGCAAGAGAGAATGGAGTGGGCGAAGGAGGAGAATCCAGATTTCGGCAAGTGGGTTGCTACCTGTGCCATCAAGGGAACGCGAGTTGAAGAGTTGACCGAATATCAGGTTGTGGCACACTGCAAGGGAGATCAACTGATCCTCTCAATCTTCCCCTACCTGATTGGCGAAGAAGCCCTCAACGAAATGGGGGAACTCCTCTCGAACGAAACGCTCGAAATCTTCGACGACTTTGGAGGCCGCCACTTCGGTCTGCCACCTGAATTCAGTGATAAACTCCGGCCTCGGTTTATGCCAGTATTGTAGAGTAGGTAAGAATCTCCTACTCCTCCCTCTCTTCGCTTGTATCTATGAACAGAACGGTTCGCTCAATAAGGACAGAGCCTAATCCCGGAAGGAATGCGCTCCTCTTTTTCGTCCGGGATGAACGGGACGAAGCACAACGGAAGCCTTTGCCGGCAGTAGCTGCCGGGGGAGGACGGCAAGGATACCGACGCCTAAACCGGATGCTCCTCTCCCGCTTGGAAGAACTTGAGAAGCGAGGTATCGACCTGATCGTGGTCTCAGCTTCTACAACTGCACCTTCTGGTGCTACTCCCTATCTAACACAGCGAGGAGAAACGTTCGGGGAACGAATTACGAACGGAGCAGCAGATGCCTTCCAGCTTGGCTACCACAACGTTGTTGTTGTCGGCAATGACTGTCCCGACATATCACCCAACGACATTCAACAAGCCTTCGACCTGCTGGCTGGTGGAGCTAACTACGTGGGAGCACCAACACGAGATGGTGGTGCGTTTTTGGTTGGACTCCGTCATGATAGCAGTCGCTCTCCCTTCAGAAACCTCTCGTGGCAAACGTCCGAACTCTTCTCTGAGTTATGCTTACTCCCTGATGCAGTAGCCCTGAATGTAATCCGCGAAGATTTCGACTCGTGGCTGGGACCGAACGCACTTCGTGCACTCACTAATCTTTTTCTTAGCTCTCTCTACAGCAGACCGCAGTTCTTCCCTGCACACCCTC
>JBFWSB010000294.1:0-5953 GCA_050248595.1 Kapaibacterium sp. (SeqCode) | reverse complement strand
GATTGAATGTCGGGGATCACAAGCTTTGGTTCCTTAACGAGAGATGGCCAAACTCTATCGATAGTACGATACCAATTCTCCGGCGAGGCTTGGGCGATATATCGTTGCCGGAGCCTTTGCTCATGTTGGTAGAGATAGTTTCGTAGACCGGCTGACTTCTCTAAATCAACTAACTCGGTCGTCTTCTCGTCAGCGAAGGGATTGATTAAATATTCTCCTTCCCAACATAGTTCACTCTCACCTACGTGTGAGGACATTAATAACGGGAGCTGATGCTCACTCTCGATGTCTTCCCGTTTCTTGGGTAGAATAAAAACCTTGTCAGCACCTGTTGCCACACCGATTCCTATTGTGATCTCAGAAGGTGTTTCAGCAAGAGTAGGGAAATGCTCTTCAAGTTTCTGTAGGAGCGTCAATCGCTTATGTGATGTGGATATCCAGGGTGTGCCATTGCGATACCACGAGGGAAAAGTAGAAATAAGTTCTTGAGAATCCGATCCCTTGAGCCTTACAGCTTGGAGTGTCTCAGGTGAAAGGTCAGTTAACGTTGTGGCTTGTGTTTCTTCACCTTTGGCGTTGTCCAACACAAAGATGGCCGGGTATGCTGACACATTCTGTTCAAATGGTTGGGTATGCTCGAGGTTGATATACCATTTAACGTGATGTGAGGCAGAGATCAATTCACGCAAACGCTTTCCATACTTATTCTTTGTAAACCGATTCGTGCAGATAATACCGAGTGTTCCATTCGGAGCAAGTAGCTGAAGACTACGCTCAATAAACGGAACGTAAATGTCAGCCCGATCAGTTGCCGTTCTATACTGCTCCCGATAGCGATGCAGAACAGGTTTCGGTAAATCTTCAATACGAACATAGGGTGGGTTGCCGAGAATAAAATGGAAGCATCCTTGCCAATCGTGAAGAAGAAAATCGGTTTGTACTGTCCATTGTTGACTTAATTCGTGCGAACGATTGGTGGGACACCCTGCCTCAATTAGTAGTGCCGTGATTGTTCTCCTCAGTTGCGCTATTGTCTCCAAATCAATGTCTGAAGCCAACAAGGTCTGATCCCAGAGAGGATCGTACCAATCTATTGTTTTGCTCCAGTGCAGTTCAGATAAGATCAAGCGATGAACAATTGCTGTGACGAATGCACCATTTCCACAACTCGGTTCAAGCGTTCGATATGAGATAAGTCGGTGATTGAGAGCATCATAGCCGGAAAGGTCAAGAATAAGTTCGACAATTTCTGGACGCGTGTAGATTGAACCGAGACTGAACTCTCTATCAGTTTCGCCCCAGATTTCTTTCCAGTCTGTTGTGAAGAGTTCTAACATAATTCCCTGTCACTGGCAGCCAATGAGATGGCCATAAAGACTTTTAATCCAGGCTTCAAATCGAATATCTTCGTACGGTTCCGTATATCTACCGTCAACATCGCGTGGTGAGAGTATCAATGTCGACGCATCATAATGCCGTTCCAGAAGAAGATGTCGGCAAAGAATTGCATAACGGTCTGCATATGATGTTTGATGAAAGAGTTGCATTGGAGTGTATAACGACGATGTGATGCTAACCGGACGTCGAGATTTAGGATGGTCTTCCAGAAAGAAAAAGTAGCCAAGCCACGGACGTGAGTTCCCTAAGACTCCTTCACGGAACGCTGTCCAAAAGTCAACAGCACTTCCAATAGCTTCTTCTGTTCGGTTGTTGAAGTTATTACCAAAACTTGGTCCTGTCTGAGATTTCATTTCTATAACTGCACAGAGTCGGTTCTCTCGTGTAACGATAATATCCCATTGCTTCGTCGGTCGGAAGTAACCGGGAAGATCAAGGCGAGAGCCGATGCGGATTTCATCCGTAGAGAAACCACTTTGTTTGACAAGGTCGACGATCAACTGAGTAAAACCTTCGAGATGGCGACCGCCAGTAACTTCTCCTCGCGTTCCTTTGTCAACTGCACCAATATCAACCTGTCGAGAGGCTTGCCCTCTACGCAAATCCCAATAGTGTTTCGTTGCCTTTGTCAGGCGATTGCGTAGCTGACGCTCGGTGAGTGGGAATCCGGTATGTGCTGATTTTACAGACATTTAGGGTTGACGTTCTTTGCTGACGAACTGAAAACTACGGAAAGCTGATCAATTCGATTCTGCCGTTACTACTTGAGGTCGCACATCTGGCACTCTGGCCAGAAGAATCATTCCAATAACGAACATTACCCCAATCACTAACATTGCTGGACGTTGGCCGAGTGTGATTGCGACTTCGCCAAAGATCAGCGGGCCGAGAACTGCTGAGGCTTTTCCGAAGAAGCCGTCGTAGAACCCAAAGAACTCGGTCTTCTTCTCCTCCGGTGTCAGGAGTGCCATCAGTGTGCGGCTGGTTGATTGCGAGGAGCCGAGGGCGAGACCTGCAATGCCGCCGACAACAAAGAAGGCAGTTGCATCCTGCACGAAGTAGGCTACAATCACCACGACAATCCAGATGCTGAGTGTGATGAAGAGAGTGGCGCGCGATCCAATCCTGTCGGCAACGCGACCGAAGAGGATGGAGCCGCCGAGAGCCGTCGCCTGAACAATCATGAAGAAGATGATCTGCTGTGTTGTGGTGAAGCCGAGCGTCTTGTTCATGAAAATTGCGGCTAAGGCGATCACCGTCAGAATACCGTCGTTGTAGATAAAGAATGCGGCAAGGAATCGCACGATATCTTTGTAGCTCCGCAAGTGGGTGAAGGTTTGGCGAAGTCGACGGTAACCTTCGCGGATTGGTGAACCGTTCGATCTGTTCGCGATCCGCGCTTCCTCCGGAACGTTGATGAACATTGGGAGGGAGAAGAGGGCGAACGATCCGGCGGCAATCAGGAAAGTGAGCCTCACTTGATCTTGGGTCGGTTCTCCCATGAGTATCGGGAGAACTGCCCCCAGAATCAGGAACGATCCAGCGTAGCCAACTGCCCAACCAAATGCAGAGACTCGGGCGTAATCTTTTTCTTCGGCAATCTCTGGAAGGAAGGCATCGTAGAAAATCGTTCCCCCTTCAAAGCCAACGTTTGCAATGATGAGCAGAATAATCGCAACGCCGAGCAGAGCCGGGCCAGTTACCCAGTAGAGTCCAGTAGTTGCCAAGATGCAGGCAACCGTGAAGATGCCTAAGAAGAACTTCTTCCTGTTCGTTGCGTCGGCGATGGAACCGAGTACTGGGCCGATCAAAGCTGTGACAAGCATCGAGATGGAAATCGTTCGAGTCCAGACCGCCTCGTTCTCACCGGCTAAGACGTTCGTGAAGTAGAGAGGAAAGACGAGTGTGATGATGATGACGTAGAAACTGGTGTTCGCAAAATCGAAGAGTGCCCAAGAGAAAATTGTTCTCCGTGTCGCCGTTGTTTTGCTCATGCGATTCTTATCGTTCTGTTCTTGTGTAAGCTGATAGTCTGTTCTGCTGATACCACTTCTCGGAATCGTGCCGAAGAAATGAATTGCCGTAACTTAGTGCCTTCCGGGAAAAGAACATCCCCGATCAATACAAAGAATGAGCAATCCTGTACAGAAAATTCTATTAGTATTTGGCACGCGACCGGAGGCAATCAAGCTTGCGCCGGTAGTTCTTGCCTTGCGCGCGAGACCGGAGCAGTTTGCCACCACAGTTGTGACCACAGGACAACACCGCCACTTGGTAACGCCAATTCTCGAGTTCTTCGGAATCACTCCTGACGCTGACCTTGATATTATGCGAGAAGGACAGTCGCCAGCCGACGCAGTTGTGCGGACAATCGAACGGATAACTCCGATTCTCACAGAGGGAAGTTTTGATCGCTTGATTGTACAGGGAGACACCTCTTCAGCAGTTGGGGCAGCGTTGGCAGGGTTCTACGCGAAAGTTCCGGTCGCCCACGTTGAGGCGGGGCTTCGTTCCGGCAGGGTGGAGGATCCGTTCCCGGAGGAGATGAACCGGCGGTTAATCTCTCGACTTGCCGACCTCCACTTCGCTCCGACAGAAGGAAACCGAGAATCTCTGCTCCGTGAGGGAGTTGCCGGTGAGACGATCCACGTGACGGGGAACACTGTGATTGATGCCCTCCACAATATTGTCGAGCGGACGCAGAATCGTGAACTCCCCGAGGTCTTGAAAGGATTGGGAGAGAAGAAGGTAATTCTGTTGACAACACACCGGCGGGAGAATATCGGAGAGCGGCAGCGGGGAATCTTCGAGGGGATTAACAGGTTGCTCCGGGAGCACGAAGAGCTTGCGGTGGTCTTCCCCGTCCACCCAAATCCAAACGTCCGCTCTGCTGTCACCGAAATGCTCCACCCACACGAGCGACTCCGCCTACTTGATCCACTCGACTACATTCCCTTCGTGCAGCTAATGAAAAGTGCTTGGCTGATTCTGACAGATTCTGGTGGTGTGCAGGAAGAAGCCCCAGCACTTGGCACTCCAGTTCTTGTGTTGCGTGAAACCACAGAACGTGAGGAGGCTATTGCGTCGGGGAATGCGCTGCTAATTGGTACGTCGATGGAGCGGGGAGTAGAGGCTGTAGAAACGTTGTTGCGAGATGAGGAGATGTACCGACGAATGGCGATGCCAGCATATCCATTTGGTGAGGGGGGAGTTGCGAAATCCATCGTGCAGATACTGGAGAATACTTGGTGACGCTTGGTGTTCTTTGTGTTTTTACCAGGGCGAATCTCATGTTAAAGTTATGATACGAGTAATTGTCGACGAACTTGGTGATGGACATAGCGATATCATTTTAAAAATTGATGCTATGCCCGTGTTCGCTCACATTGGAGACTTGTATTACATGGTTGAGTTCCTGTGCCTCGAATCAGACACCTTTCACAAAACACCAAGTAATCTTGGAGTAGAATATGTCGGATATGTTCAGGATAAATTCAACAACCTTGATAAGGAAGAGACCTTTATTGCTTTCGATATTTCTGATCAATATGTCGGTGGGCTGTTGGCATCAAAAGGCAAAAAAGGACTAATACAGGTATGCTATGGATGGACAGATAGAATACATGGCTATGAAGTCAACAAAGAATCCATTGATCGCTTGTTGAAGGAACAGATGCCAGATTTCCACCTTCATGGTGAGTGGTTATTGCCTATGAACAGCATTGTTGCTGGTCTTGATTGGAGTCTTGAAAGAGTAAAAAAAACATCGAGGGTCTCACTCTCTTGAGACGAGGTTCTTCATCCATTTTCGCTTCAGTAATATAGATCCTGAATCAATAGTGGAGTGCATGAGTTCCTATTGAAGGGTTTCAAGACCATCATTTGCGTTTAACAACCCTACAAACTCTCTGAAGTCTGCGCTCAGCATATCCCATCCGTTCTATGTATTGGCGTCGAAGTTCCTCGAGTGCGGCTATCCGTTCGTCAATCGAACGATCCTTCCAATAGTCATATGCCGACTCCTTATCGTGAAGCTTTTTTTTCGAGACGACTTCTTGCGTGTTCCTCATTCTTGAAAATCTCTATTATTCCCTGCAATTGTTTACACACAATAGAAGAAAGAGTTATTCTTCAAGATGGCACTCGTTCATCAACAAAAGACATATCGAGCAAGAACAATGATTCGACTAAAGTATACCTACTGGCAGGAAGAGGATATCTGGATCGGTTATCTTGATAACTATCCTGACTATCTAACCCAGGGTGAGAGTGAGGAAGAACTACAAGAGATGTTAGCTGATCTCTACAAAGATCTGAACAGTGGAGAAATTCCACATGTGCGTAGATCAGGAGAGTTGGTTATCTCGTGAAGCGCAAAGATTTGGTGAAAACGCTGCATGAGATGGGATGTACTTTAGTGCGACATGGTGGCAAACATGACTGGTATTACAATCCAATCACTGGTGTCTCTCAACCAGTCCCACGACATCGAGAAATTAACGAACACCTTGCCAAACATATCATTCGGATGTTAAGCGGGAAGAAATCTTGAACG
>JBFWSB010000293.1:0-5959 GCA_050248595.1 Kapaibacterium sp. (SeqCode) | reverse complement strand
ATCGGTCGAGTTGCATTCCCGGTTCAATCTCTTGGAACTCACCGTCGATCCGAACGCGAGTAAATCCATCCCGCTGAATCTTCTCGAACAATTCCCGATAGTGTCCCTTCCGTCGGCGAACAACCGGGGCGAGAACGGCTATTCTCCTCTCAGCAAACTTCTCGGTTACTGTATCTAAAATCTGGTCAACGCTCTGCCGAACAACGGGGATGTTGCAATCAACACAGTGCTGAATTCCGACGCGAGCGAAGAGGAGGCGAAGGAAGTCGTAGATCTCCGTGACTGTCCCAACGGTGGAGCGAGGATTATTGGAGATTGTCTTCTGCTCGATAGAAATGGCCGGACTCAAGCCCTCGATCAATTCTACCTCGGGGCGTTCCATCATGCCGAGAAACTGGCGCGCGTATGGAGAGAGACTCTCTACGTAGCGGCGTTGCCCTTCGGCGTAGATCGTGTCGAACGCGAGGGAGGATTTGCCAGAACCTGAGAGACCGGTAATCACCGTGAGAGTATCGCGGGGAATTGTTACGCTGACCTTCTTCAGATTATGTTCAGCCGCCCCACGCACAATAATCCTCTCTTGTCCGATAAAATCCTTCTCTTCCACCTGCGTGCTGGAACCTGTCAGGTTGTTAGATTTGTTTGTCTTACGTGTCTTGGCCGAAGCCTTTGTTGTTGTCGGCATCTATGTAAGTCCTTACGGAGTCAGGTACGTTCTGCGGGAAATTGAACCTTCGCGTGGAAAGAACCTGACAAGTTACTGTGGGAGAGGTATGGAAACAAGATGATATGAGGCCGGAAACACACTGTAGGAGATAGTGGTTAGCAGATAGCAGAAGGGACTCCCTCTTTTTCTGCTATCTGCTAACTACTAACTGTGAACTAACGAATTAAAGGAGAGAGAATGAAGAAACGAACAGGACACACATTGCGCACCGCCCTCTACAGTTTGGCACTTCTTCTGGTTGGAAGTTTTGGACTGACTGGGTGTGGTGAGGATGATCCGGTGACGCCGCCGAAGGATTACGGCTTTTCGAGTGTCACCTTCCTCCACGCAAATCCGGGAAGAATAACGGGAATTGCCTTTTTCTTAGGTGATACTACCTTAATCAGTGCCGATGCTTCGGAGCAACCACAATATGAAGGAACCTTTAAGAAAACTGTACCGAACGGCGAGAGCCAGAAGTATACCGTGAAGGACTTAAGTGGCACAGAGTTGGCCAGTACAACCGCAGCACACGATTCAAGCCAATACATCATGGTAATATACTCTGGTAATGCTACTGCCAGCGATGTTTTTGTTGCGGCAACGAAGAAAATCAGCTCGAGTAGTGGAGGGAAGGTTGCCGTCCGATTTGTCCACGCGGCGAAGGATGCCGGTTCTCGGTCGCTGAAGATTGGGGCGGCAGATGGAGCCTCGATAGCCTCGAACGTTTCGTACAAAGGGGCAAGTGGTGCATTTATCTCCGTAGATGTGGCAACCGATACGCTTTGGATTGTTGATGAGTCAGGGGCAAAAGCAGCCATACCTGTACCAGTGAACCTAAGCGTTGGCGAAGTCTGGACAATCGTCTTCCACGGATCGGAAGGTGCTTTAACTCCCGAGCTGAAGTGGCGGGGAACACCGATCGCCGACAAGTAAGTCGAGAAGAATTTCCTTGATGATATGAGGCTGGAAACAGACTGTAGGAGATAGTGGTTAGCAGATAGCAGATAGCAGATAGCAGTGAGCAGGAGGGATTCTCTCTTATTCTATCAACTGCTATCTACTAACTGCAAACTACAAGGAGAAAATTGGTCTCCCTAAAGTATGCCTACTGATTCCAGCTTAAGCAGGGCAATTTGCACAACCGCTCTCACGATTCTTCGCGAGAGCGGTTCTTTTTTCTCTCGATCTCTTGCTCACCTCCTTTCCACTCCGTATACTTTCCATCCGCCGAAACCTGACCGCGAGAGGGGGTTCTGGATGTTTGTGAGGAGGGGAGATGCCTTGCGATAACCCTAACGGGTTTTTGAGCGAGATAACCTACCGAACGATGAACCGAATTAACGGAGGACAACGTGGCTGCTGAATTTGAATCTGGAGCAATCCGCAACGTTGTATTGGCCGGACACGGAGGTGCCGGCAAAACCACGCTCGCCGAAGCGATGCTCTTCGCGGCGGGCGAAACCAACCGCATGGGATCAGTTGAAGATGGTTCCACTGTCAGTGACTACCACAAGGATGAGATCGACCGGCAGCACTCTCTGGTTCTCTCCATGATGCACGTAAAGTGGAAAGGGCATAAGCTGAATATTCTTGACGGGCCAGGGTATCCCGATTTTATCGGTGATATGAAGTCAGCAGTTCGCGTTGCGGACACTATGGTGATGGCTGTAGATGCTTCTGCCGGTGTAGGCTTCGGTGCAGACTCCGCTTGGTCCTTTGCCGAAGAGTCGAGAATTCCAGTCCTCTTCACATTGACGAAGGTGGCAACCGAACACGCACACTTAGAAGAGACGCTCGACTATCTGCGCGAGCACTTCTCCCGCGACATCGTTCCCCTCGAATATCCTGTCTACAAAGACAAAGCTCTTACCGGAATGGTCAACATCCTCTCGATGCAGTATATGACCTTCTCTGCCGACGGTAGTGGAAAGCATACAGACTCTGGAGATATTCCAGATGAAGTAAAGGCACGTTGTACCGAGTTGCGTGAAGGTCTGGTGGAGACTTTAGCCGAGTCGAGTGAGGAGTTGATGAATGAATTCTTCGAAAATGGAACCCTTACTGACGAGCAGATAAAGACTGGCCTGAGGGCTGCCTTGTTGCAGCGGCGAATTTTTCCACTCTTTGCCGTCTCAAGCACAAAGAATGTTGGCGTTACTCCGTTGATGGACTTCTTAGTCGAATACTGTCCAAGTCCACTCGACCTTCCCGCTCCCTACGTTGCAAAGGATGGAGTTGAAGGGGGTGTTGAGCTACCGAAGACATCTGATGGCCCTCCGATTCTCTTCATCTTCAAAACTGTGAGTGAACATCACGTCGGCGAGCTTTCCTTCTTCCGCATCTACGGTGGGAAGGTTGCTTCCGGCACTGATCTGGTGAACGTACAGAACGGGACAGCAGAGCGAGTGAACCAGATCTACACAACCAACGGATCGAAGCGTAAGGAGGCAACCGAACTGGTGTTTGGCGATATAGGGGCAGTGGTGAAGCTGAAGAACACGCACACTAACAACACACTTGCTCCGAAAGGGAAAGATGTGATTATCCCGACGATCATTTTCCCGGGGCCGATTACTGACGCAGCAGTTATGATGAAGGGGAAGGGGGATGAGGCGAAGGTAAGTGAAGGGTTGCACACGATGCACGAAGAAGACCCAACCTTCAATGTCTACCAAGACCCAGAGTCACACGAAACTGTTGTTAGTGGTCTCGGCGAGATGCACCTCGAAGTGATCATTAAGCGATTGCAGGATCGCTACGGCATCGAGGTAGAGATGAAACCACCACGCATTCCCTACCGTGAGACGATCCGCAAGTCGGCCACAACAAGTTATCGCCACAAGAAGCAGACTGGTGGTGCAGGACAGTTCGGCGAAGTTCACTGCTTTGTCGGTCCGTATGACGAGAACATTCCTGTTCCGAGCCAATACAACGTGCGTGGTGAGGAGTTCGAGGAACTTTCGTGGGGAGGGAAGCTCCACTTTGTGAACGCAATTGTGGGTGGTGCTATCGAGGCTCGGTTTATCCCGGCAGTGAAGAAGGGAGTGATGGAGATGTTGGGGCGCGGGGTCTACGCAGGCTATCCGATCACAAACGTACGGGTGGTGCTCTACGACGGCAAGATGCACCCAGTCGACTCGAACGAAAATGCCTTCAAGACGGCAGGACGGATGTGCTTCCGCGAAGGCTTCAACATGTGCAATCCAAAGTTGATGGAGCCAATCTGGGATCTTGAGATTGCCGCCCCCGCCGACTACATGGGGGAGATCATGGGAGACCTTAGTTCACGTCGCGGTCGCATCATGGGAATGGATGCGAAGGGGTCGACGCAGATTATCAAGGCACAGGTCCCACTCGGAGAACTCTACGGCTACGCAGCTCGGCTCCGCTCCTTAACGCAAGGGCGCGGAAGCTACACGCGCAACTTCAGCCACTACGAAGAAGTACCGGGTGACGTAGAGCAGAAGATCGTGAAGTCAGCAGAGCTGGAGGAGATTGAGGACTAAGCGATATTCGTGAATCTTAACTTCTACAAATCCACGTGCAACGTAAAGGAGTTGCGCGTGGATTTGTTGTTTTTGGGTAGGGTTTTAATGATTTATGGCCGGGAAAAGTCAACCAATTCGGTTGACAATAAGAATTCTCTTGTTGTCACATCTGCCAAATTTTGACAATAAGGAGATTGGGCGATTTCTTATGAAAGAAAAATCGAAATTTCTTTCATAGCCTATTCTATATGAAAGAGAATCTAATATATAGCTCTATATGCAAGGCTAATTCTATAAGACCGTAATGTTATGCCCAAAACCATTCTGAGTTCGAATGAAACTAAGTCAATATAAAGCTGGAACGTGGCTGAAGCAGGATCACTATCAAGCGTTTCTACCTGAAAAAATCAACCACCCATGGGTCTGGGAAGATCCGCGAATCAACATGTTGTTAGAGGAGGCAACGCAGGCACTGGGTGAATTGAATGCCTTCTCACTCTTTGTGCCCGACATAGACCTCTTTATACGAATGCACGTGGTGAAGGAGGCTGCTGAGTCGAGTAGGATTGAGGGGACACAGACAAAGATGTCTGAAGCAATTCGGCCAAGAGAGGAGATTGATCCAGAGCGGCGTGACGATTGGCAGGAAGTGCAGAATTACATCGGTGCAATGAACGAAGCGATTGAGGGATTAGTCTCGCTTCCACTCTCCAATCGACTCTTAAGAAATGCACATCAAACGTTGATGCAGGGAGTTCGGGGAGAACATAAAGATCCTGGGGAGTGGAGACAAAGTCCAAGTTGGATTGGTGGAGCAAAACCACAGGATGCAGTCTTTGTTCCCCCTCCTCACTACACGGTTCCAGAACTGATGGGTGATTTGGAACTCTTTTGGTACAATGAAGAAATCCACGTCCCTCACCTTGTAAAAGCAGCAATCAGCCATTACCAGTTCGAAACGATTCACCCCTTTCTTGATGGCAATGGACGCATTGGGCGACTTCTTATCCCTCTCTACTTCATTGATAAAGGCTTGCTCGAAAAACCCTCACTCTATCTTTCGAGCTATCTGGAAAAGCATAAGGGGAGATACTACGATACTCTGACTCGGGTTCGTGAATCAAACGATCTTGGCGAGTGGATTCGCTTCTTTCTACTCGGTGTACGAGAAACTGCCCGACAGGGGCGGGAACAGTTGCAGAAGATTATGGAGCTTCGTCGCCGAACCGAAGCAAAGCTCCTGACACTTGGTGCGCGTGCTGAACGGGGGAAGGAGTTTCTGAACCTTCTCTACAAAGGTCCAGTTGTTACCGTTGCGGACGTAGTCGAGTATTTCAAGGTAACCCACCCGACGGCAAACAAGCTTGTGAGTGATTTTCAGGAACTCGGTATCATAGAGGAATTGACTGGTAACCGACGCAACCGGTTGTTTACGTTTGAAGAATACTTCCGGCTGTTCGTTGATGATTGATGCGTGGAAGTGGAACGATTTCGCTATGGCCATAGATGTCAATAATCTACATCAATTCTTCTTCCATACCGTGCAACCTTTATTTCCGGTGTGCTACCTCTTTATAAAGCATTAGGATCACCGGCAACATCGCTCAGGGAGTAATCGTGCGCTTACTACACCTATCTTCTCTCCTCTTTACTGGATGGCTTGCCTTCACTTCTGTTGAGGCACAAACTTCCTTCTCTGATATTACAGCACTCGAGTTTTCGCCAACGTTAACGCTCTCGTTTCCGGTATCAGATTATATAG
>JBFWSB010000292.1:0-6019 GCA_050248595.1 Kapaibacterium sp. (SeqCode) | reverse complement strand
CCCCCCCTGCAAACGATTTTCGGCTGTAGCTACTCCCGCATCGACAAATTCAGTCCCAACAACAGTTGCAACCAGATCGAAGCGAATCTGATCTCCGGGGAGATCGAGCAAAGCTCGATAGAGTCTGAAGCTATCGGCTTGTAGGACGTTTTCCCAGCGAAGGTAGATTGATGAATCACTCAACGCCCACCCAACGAAGCCTGCCGGTGGAAGAGGACCACTGAAGGTTGGATCGATTTGGTAGAAGTTGATTCTGTTTCCATCCCCAACCCCAAGTTCATTGGTTAGATCCTTGTCGAAATCACGAATAATAGGTTGGTTGATGATCGATCCTCCCCGCCACCAGAAGGGCTTCAGTCGACCGAGCGAGGCATCCCACTGAAAGAGGTAGAGACTCGGAAAGAGTGAAATAGCAATTTCGTCGCCTGGTACGTTGTCGAGGTTGCCGAACGAGACACCGGTTCTGAAATCTGTTGAGCCGCGAACCCAGGCAACTTCCTCGCGGGCAATCTCCTGAGCGTTGTTCTGATCGTCAAACTTCATCAGCCTGATGGTCCAGAGTGGCGGCCGATACTCTCTATCGTCGTTTCGGAAGAGTGGAGCACGGTAAACCAGCAGAAGCTCATCCTTCCCGTCGTTGTCCACATCCCCGGCAGCAAAGATGTTTCGGTTGTCCCCCTCACTCCCATTGTTCACCTCGGACCAGATCAGATCAAAACCTCCCTCATCATTTCTCTCGTAGAGAATAAAGTCATCGTCGTTGTCGCTGAAGAGAATCTCTGGTCGGCCATTGCCGTTCACATCGGAGATAACGACGTCGCTTGCCCCCAACACATTCACTTGCGAACCAACATCTGGGGGAGTCGGGTTACTCAATCGAGCAATCTCTCGGTAGTTGTTCCCTTCTCGTTCCAGAATGACGTAGTACTGCTCTTTGGTTGCGGGGTCGATTTTGTAGCCGATCACTTCGTCCCTACTATCTCCGTTGAAGTCATACATCATGCTCGGATAGAAGGCTTCAGATTCGGGAGTAGTGTAGAGAACGTTGTCGAATGGACTCCCTCCTGGTTCCCTCTGCTCATAGATTATTCCACTCCCACTCGACTGCCCGAGAACTTCCATCAACTTATCTCCATCGCTATCCCCCACCCCTCTCGGCAACCACGATTCAGCAGAGTCGAATGGCACAAACTGAGTTCCAGAGAATTGGTAGAGGATCAAATTGCCGAATGCGAATCCATCTAAACTATTCATCAGAAGCTCAGGAACGTCCGGATCGACGATTGAAGGAGTTTGTGGGAGGACATAGCCGTTCGGGGCACTCCACGGCTTCCGGATCATTGTGGTGAGGGGGAATGATTCATCCTGAATCTTGACGCTGATTGGTGACAGAGAATCGCCGAGCAGTGTGCTGCTTCCGGTAGCATTCACAACGCGGATGTAGAGATCGTATGGAATGCCGGGCGTGATTTCATTGGGGGTAATAAATCGGAAGTGTTGCTTCACCACACCACCACGCTCTGCCTCCAGCTCGTATGGAAGGAATGGTTCACCCGAACCTGTTGGACGAAGCCAGAGCGTTGCTCGCGTTTGATCGTCCGTCGTTAACGTCACCCCCAAAACAGAGCGATCGTAGAGCCAGATATTCCGAATATCTGACGCTGCTACAACAGGTGGTGTGCGATCGTAGGTGAACCGAATCCGCCGCTCGAACGATCGCCCAGTAGTTAACAACAGACGGAGACGGATTGTCTTGGCTCCCTCTTCAAGGTTTGCCGTATTGAACGTTCCGAGCAAGCCATTGAAGATCCCCACAGTCCCTTTGTTCAGAACTATCCACTCTTCGGGTAGATCGCCCGATCCAATTTCAAGAGTCCACGACTCTAAGAAGGGGGCGACAGCAGAACCGAAGACCCTAATTGTTGAATCAACCGAAGTCCCTTCGTTAGTTCGAGGTGAATTGATTTCAAGAACTGAAGGTCCGGGCCAGTTCACGGCTCCAGCCGCATCCAGAAGTCCTGCCCCAAAATCTATATCCCACCCTTCAGAGCCAAGATCACTCGACGACAACTCTAAGACGCCTCGAACTTCCTCGGCACTCCAATTGGGGTGAATCGAGCGTAACAGAGCCGCAACGCCGGCAACGTGTGGAGCAGAAAAAGATGTCCCACTGACGGTACGATATCCATTGTTCCGATTGGTTGTCAGAATTGATTCTCCCGGAGCCACTAACGACAACTGCGAACCGTAGGCACTAAAGAAGGTGAGGAGGTCGCGGTCAGTTGTTGCACCAACTGATATCACTTCATCGAATCCTGAAGGATAGTGTGGATCGGGGACTCCGTCGTTCCCACTGGAGGCAACCATCACTACTCCACGAGAGTGGGCAAATCGAACGGCATCTTCAAGAAGTGGCGAGTTGTAGGTATCACCGAAGCTCATGTTCAGTACGTCAACACCAATTGTTGCCCCGTAGACAATTGCAGCAGCAACGTCATCATCCTGACTGTCACCGGTTGCATCGAAGGCGCGGATAATCACCAGTCGGCAGTTGGGAGCAATTCCGGAAATACCGATTCGGTTGTTCCTTACCCCCGCGATAACTCCGGCAACGTTTGTGCCGTGTCCCTGTTCGTCGAACGGGACTCCATCCCTTCCACTCCAATCACCAAAGTTCGGGATATTCTGATCGACCATATCGAATCCGATCACGTCGTCGGGATAGCCATTCTCATCTTGGTCGACCCCGTCGAGATCACCCGAAACGCCATCACGAATTTCACTCGACGGCCAGGGATCGAATCGCCCGTTTTTGTTGAGATCTTCAGCCGGGTTGATCCAGAGCGCACCTTGAAGGTCTTCGTGCTCCCACTCGATTCCAGTGTCGATAATGCCTACCAAAACAGTCTCGTCTCCCGCTGTACGCTCCCACGCCTTCAATGCACCAACCCGCTTCAACCCCCACTGCTCACTAAAGAGTGAATCGTTAGGCTCACTCTCTTCAATGTGATAGGTGTGGTTCGGGTAAATCGCCTCGACACCTTTAACAGACCTGAGGAGTGAGACTGGTGGGCTGTCCCCCTGCCAGTCAACTACAAGGTATCTACCGAGAGGAGTGGTGGCAAGTGTCGTGCGAGATGCTTCAACCGAAGGAAAAATCGAATGCGTAGAAAGTTCCGCACGATGCTCTGAAGCAACTTGGCGAAGTGCTTCGGAAACAGACTTGATCGGTGTATCAGGGGAGAGAAAGAGTATCCAAGAAGTAGACTCGCCAGACTGTGCAGAGAGCATAGCGGAGGGGAGAACGAAGAGTCCACTAATAAAAAGCAGAGAGAGCAAAAGAGAAGGGAATCTCGCACTATGACTGAAGGTATGTATATGCCGTATGTTCATAATGTGGCGAAGAAGCAGAGTGCCCCTTCCTCTATCTACCAAATGTTTTCAAGACAATTTTAGCACTAATGATATTCGAGTTGACAACAGTACAACTCTACGAAAGAGACAAAATCAAGGATAATGGACATTCCCGTGAGACACTTCGCCCCGTTTGTATTCTACACTACTCTAATCTGTGAAAATCCCACCCGATCCGCGTCATCCGCGTCCTATCTCCAACCAGTGATGATTGCTCGACGAAAACGTACAGGGATTCGACGGATTAACGCGAATCAACGCTGAACTATCGCATCTGCATCTACCATGAATTGGATCAATCTTATGGACAACAGTCGACACTCACAAGGGAATTATCAATCCATCTTCGGCAACGCTCCAATCAAGCCCTCCGCCATCAAGAGTAATCTTTTCAAAGGCTCCCTCACGCTCTGGAGGGATATGTGTGAAGATCAGACGAGAGACACCGGCATCCCGTGCACGCTCAACGATGTGTGATAGGTTAACGTGGGCAGATTCACAGATCAAAAGCTCTGTTCCAAGAATCTCCCCATCAAGGTCTTGCTCGGAACCAATGTCTTGACTAAAGAGAATCTTCCTCCCTCCACTCTCGAGAACGAAGCCAAAGGAAGGGAATGAGAGTATATCAGCTTCCTCAGTCCCGATAAACTTATCCAGATGACTGGTACGAAACGGACGAAGGCTCCACTCTTCAGGAAGTTGTAGTGGTTGCAACTCACGCAATCGGAGATCGAACGGAAGCCGTTTCTGAAGCATCCACGAATTAGAGAGAATCGAGCGAAAGAAATTGAGAGATCGGGGGGGGAGATATAGATCGACAGGAGCTTCTCGTCCCCCAATAATCCAAGCCATCACAAGATTTGGAAGCCCGGTCCAATGATCGACGTGCATGTGGCTGACAACGACGGTTGTAATCTCGTGCAGATTCCGTCCATCCCGGATCATTGCTCGCGAGCAACCTTCGCCGGCATCAACCAGAAGAACATCCCCACTATCAAACCGGAACGTTGCAGAACTTGCCCCTCTGTTTCCTGACGGAGTCCCTGCCCCTGTGCCGTGTAGAATGATGTTCATTCGGGTAGATTTTGAAAATGTCTTTACACAAGAGCCTGTTCAACCAGAATTACTCCACGAGCACAGTAAACGCACCACACTCACACACCTTTGCCACGTTTGGTTTTGCTTTGGTAGCCTCCTCGCGCGTATCGTATGGACCAACAACCAAGGCATATTGTGTTTTACCGTTGATCTCCTTCGGGAAGACAAATGGGGTCACCCCCTTCTTCTGTAGCTCTTTCACTCGCCGCTCGGCAGCCTCTTCAGTTGGGAAAAGTCCAACTTGTAGCGCATATCCTTTGAACTGCTCATCCTCTTCTTCCTCAACTATTGCAACGTCAGTTCCGCTCGACGACTGTGGGGAGTCCTCTTCCCCTTCATCCTCAACGGTAAACTCCCAGCTCTCAACGCCCTGAATTATGGAAAGAGCTTTTGAAACGTACGGCGATTGCGGATAGGTCTTCTTCAACATAGTATACCAAGTCCAAGAAGCGAGCGAATCTCGTTTCTCAACGTAGCGTCGCACCAGTTGGTAGGCAGATTCATCTGCCCAGGGTCCTGCTGGCTCCAGCGCAATCACCTCGCGGTAGAGATTGAGTGCTCGGTCATCCGCCGTCATCTGAGCGCGAACGTAGAGTGCCGCAGGAACAAAGCGGGCGTTTCGCTTCAACGGCTCTACTAACCAGTAGGCAGTATCCCGCTCCCCCTTCTCGTAAAGTTTGAGAATATCTAATGCTTGTTGTTCATAGTTCTGCGCGAACGTACTCAACGTTGAACAGAGAAAAAGTGCAGACAGAGTTATCAGAATATGGCGCATAGTTTGAGTTTGCAGATTGCAGTTAGCAGTTGAGAAGTGGTAATCGTTAGACGGCACGGGCTTTGTGATCCGAACTGTTCTTCTAAACAAACAGACTATCAACAGTCCACTTCACGACAACATTATCAATTCAGACGGCAAGTGTTTCGAGCGGAATCATTTTCGGTCTTCCCCCCTCATCAACCTGTGTTCCAATAAGCGTAGCCGAGGTTGCCCGATCGACCTTCACGTTGATATACTCACCGGGATCGACATCGGACCGTGGGAAGATCACCACATGGTTCTCACCGGTTCTCCCCTTCCACTCCAACGGATCGCGCTTACTCGGGCCTTCAACCAGTACCTCGAACGTCTTGCCAACCTGGCTCTGATTTTTTTCGGCTGAAATGCCATTCTGAAGTTCGATGATTTCTTGCAGGCGACGGGTTTTCACTTCGTCTGGAACGTCATCCCCCATTGCCCAAGCCTTCGTCCGTTCACGTGGAGAATATTTGAACATATATGCTCCATCATATCCAACGCGGCGCATCACGTCAAGCGTCCCCTGATGATCTTCCTCAGTCTCCGTAGGGAACCCGGCAATGATGTCGGTGGAGAGAGCAACGCCCGGAATCAACTCACGGATTTTCTCGATCCGCTCCATGTAGTGATCAACCGTGTAGGTACGGTTCATCAACTCGAGAACGCGGTTTGATCCTGATTGAACGGGGAGGTGAATATAGTTGCAGATAT
>JBFWSB010000291.1:0-6037 GCA_050248595.1 Kapaibacterium sp. (SeqCode) | reverse complement strand
AAGTCATTGAAGGCCAACGCATCCTGAACTACAAGTGTTTCTGTAGAGCGACGTAGACTGTCGGCACGGCGCTGCGCCTCGGTCTGTGGAATCGTGACATCACCTAAAATCCGCTCGGCTGCCGCCTCAACGTCAACATCAGATTCGGCGATGTACTGCGGATTCTCTACCCGCTCGGTATGGCTGTACGTTAAGGGGATCGACGAGCCTCGCTGCATCGATTCTGGAAGGAATTTCTCGAGATTAGCGTTGGAGTTCACCGCCCAGTTCGTCCGCTCCACACGGTCACCGAACCGCTCTTCCAGTCGGTGGAAGTTTGGATTGCGACGCGAGGCGTTGTAGTTAACTGCCGCAAAGTCAGCCAGCTTCGCCGATGCAGAGACCGTGGCTGCCCAGTCTGCTCCCCCCTGTGCCCCCACTGCGCGCAGCTCGTTTACCCACATCGTTGTCTTCAACGCACCCGGCCAGGCTTCGTTCACGATGCCGAAGGCAATGAACTGCACGCGAGTGAGTGAGGGGAGTCCACGCACAGCGTAGCTGTGTCCCGGCTTGTCGGCTAATGGGAATTCGTTGACAGTGGTGAGGTCTGTCCCCTGTTTAATTGCAGCTAAATCATCGAAGTCAATCTCGTAAGCATTCCAATCCCGGAGTAGCGGCACGCGGTACTCGTAATAATTCAACGAATCCCAACCGAAGCGGACGAAAGCAACAACTTTCGGCTGCTGTCCCGGTATCACGCCATCGTCCATATCTCCTGCACCGTGCAAGTAGAAGCGCATCTTCTCGTAGTTGAAGACATCGAACGATCTCGGACGAACACGAATCGCCCCGCGTGACTCTCCCCGCTGCAAGTCGCAGACAGTAAGGGAAAGAGACTGCTCGTTCTTCCGAAGTGATGTCAACGGATCAAGCTCTGACTCCACTCCGGGCGGGAGTGTGTAGAAGTCTGGAGCGGCACCATTATCCTCACGGTTAACGAAAGAGATGTCGAGCTTCGGATCAATTGTACTATCTCCCACTTCAAGGTCCATGTTCCGCCAGTCACTCCCCACAAGGTTCATCTCCGCAATCCGAACGCGAACGGCTGAGGGACTCTTGATAGCGAGGCGAGCATACTGTACGTTCGCAAAGGATGGTGTGCCGACTGTTGAGAAGCCGGTGCGAAGTGGAATTCGATATTGACGCCAGCCACCCGATCCAGACCCAACAATCTGTGGGTTTGTGAGTGGATCAGGATTTAGGTCGATCTCGTAACGGAAGTAGGAATTGTCAAGATCGACATTCCGGTTGTTGTTCAAGTCTTCTTGGTCGGGGAATGGTCCTCGCTCCTGACCCACATTTCCCTGCAAGCCATTTACCCGCGTATAGTCTTCTGGGTTATCACTTCTGAACGCATCAAAGAAATAGTTGTCTCGGGCTGGATCGTCTTCGCCGACTTCATAGATTTCTCGCTCTTGCTCGTCGGTCAATCCGTCAAAGCCAATATCCTCTCCATCGTTCAACACGTCGTCTCGCTGCGGGTTCTGCGGTGTTACCCCATCTTCTGTGTCGAGGATGAAGTTCGGAATCACATCCTCAGAAATCTGTCCGAGGTCGAGATAGACCTTCGTTGCTCCCGGCTCGAACTGCGATGCGTTGAGTGTGATCTCGATATAGTCGATATTCTCTTCGTTCAAGTTGGTAGTGAAGAAAGAGAGACTCCGCAGCATTCCACCCCACGCCTCGTTCCGTGGCGGACTATTCTCGTAGTTAGCATTCGGATTGTAAATGCCACGACGATTCGGGTCGAAGAGAACGTCGAGAACTGACGAGGTTGAGGAACCGTTCAGCACGTCACGGTTTGGCCAAATCTCTTGGGTCTCCGTGTTTGCAGGGGAGCGATTGTACCACCAGAAAAGCCCCTTGTTCTGCACACGACTCGTGTCGTCGAAACCGATTGCGTCATCTACCGGCGGACTTGAGTGATGCCAGAGTGTGTAGTTGATGCCGAGCTGAATCTGCCGCTTTGCACCCGACTCGAAATCATCGATGTAGGCAACGGTCTGATCCTTGTCAATATCAATCAACTCCTGCTGTGTCTTCGCCTCCGGCAACATTGCTGCCCACTCACCACTGAAGGTCAGTTGTGATTTCTCCTCGGTCTTAAGGAACGGTATGGCGTTCACAAAATCCGTAAGGAAATCTGCCTCGTAGCTGACAAATCCGTCGAAGCCGATGCCAGTATTCAACACTGGCTCTTCACCTGAATAGATTTGAATCTTGTCTGTCGGGAGCGACTGACTGTAGCGCATCAGCGTCATGCCAAGCTTGGAGTTGACGCGCCGCTTGGAGTAGAGGTCGTAGTCGGCACGCATTCCAATCAAGGTCTTCACTGATGTCGTGAAGAGATCGTTCTGCTCGAACTCGATTTCTAAGTCTCCCGAGCCAGCATTTGCCCGGTTGGAGATCAGCGTGACCACGCCAAAGTTTGCGTCGACGCGGTAGTCCACATTCTCAGTCAGTGCTTCACCATTCTTCAACACGCGCACAGAGTTTTGTGCGACACCAAACGCTCCGAGTGAAATACGATTTTCCCCCGTCCCGGCCAGCTCACCACATATCGAATACTTCCCAACGCGCGTATCTCTCTGCGCTTCGTCCCGCGTCTGATCGTAGATCGCACTCAGAACAAACGGCTCTGCTTCTGGCCCAAGCTTGTTCCGCAACTGCTTGCGGAACGGCTCGCTCGATGGGAAGATGATCTCTCCCGTTTCAGGATCGAAGTACTCGGCAATCCGAATATCAAACACTCCGTCCGGAGTCGACTGATTGGAAGTATTCACGCGGTCAACGCCGAGCACTTCAACTATGCGACGCCCTCCGCCAACAGGAAAGACTTCGCTTGTGTCGGGGGGAACACCATAGGTGATGCGAATGGTTGAGTTATCCAAATCAACATTCCGCACCCCCTGCATCTGGTAGATGTTTTTCATCTGACGCGACCAGAGGGTAGCAAAGCTCGGCTGCATGTTGTTCACGTAGATCAACTTCAGCACAGCAACTGTATTGCTGTCAGGTCGCGTATTGGAAAGTTCGCCATGTGCCTTGCCGTCGGCAGTCCGGTAGGCAACTGCGTAAATTTTATCCCGTTGGAGCGAGCGGATAGTGAGCGTTCCAAGCTGCTCGTTGTAGAGGAAGCCTCGCCCTAACTCAAGCCGAATAAATGACCCTCGCTGCACAACTCCACTTCCAGCACTGGTAGTAGGATTCCGCAATGTGTTGTCGTATCTGCTTCCGGCCTGGATTGGAGCAAGATCGGCGTAAGCGACGGCACTGAACTGTGACGGAGTAGACCCATCGGTTACTTGCTCGTATACTTCAATGTCCGTGATCTTGAAGTTTGCCATGCGGGGTGTGGCGGCAGGGGGGGTGTTAGCGTAGTAATCGTCGTAGAATGACTTATAGATCGTATCGAGCCAGAAGTGGTTCTGGGCATATTCGTAGGGACGGATGCAGATGGTGTTCTTCACCGATCCCCCCGAAACCTTCACAACGCGCCGCTCCCCTCGCTTCTGCGAGAGAATGTTTGTCAGCAGGAGCTTCCCGAACTTCATTCCGGCCTTCACACCGAAGAGTGTCTGGCTTCCCCCGATAAGAGTACTCGGCGTCTGCAAGGAGACATTTCCTGCCTCCACAAACTGGATGATCGCGTCGTCGCTCTCCGTCCCCTGTCCGCCGAACTTGATGTTGAGCTGGTTGTCGATGTCGAACGCCCGCTGCGTGTCGAAGTCGGTACTCAACTTCAACTTGTTCCCAACCTTGCCGGTGACCGAGACTTGGATATTCTGATCGAAGAATGGAGCCGCCTGCGTGGAGCCGAGAGAACTGATCGAAGTCAAGTTGTTTTTATCTACCTGAAACCCGGCGGTTAAGCCCACACTTCCGTTGACGTTAATGTCAACCGATGGATCGCCAAACAACGTCTTGAAACTTTGTGGTAACGGAATCTTGATTGAGGGAGCGCCTCCCCCCTTCAGGAGACTGTCGAGCATTGCCGAGGCAGAGATGGCACTATCTTTCTCTTCAGGTGCGTAGAGCTTGTACTTTCCGGCTCGTTCTTCCCACATACGCTGCCGCTCTTCTTCCTGCCTACGACTGATATATTCTTCTAAAGAGAGAGTACGGGGCTGTCCGAACGGAACACCGAGAAGTTCTTCGTAGAGTTCCACATTCCCAGTATTGGAATCGAACTCGATTAGGTGCTTGTATGCACCGTACGGGAATGGATCAGTAAGTGGCGAGAGTGGAACTCGTGGATGGGTAGTTACAGGCACAACCGGTTCCTGCTTTGCAGTGTCGGTCTGCCCATACGTTGGGAGGATTGAAACGAAGAGGAGCAGCAAAGCTGCCACATTCCACGCAATCAGGGTTCCTATGGATGATCTTCTGTAGCTCAACGGTTCCGAAACATAAACATAGATAGTGCAGGTCACGACCTGCACGCAATGCGAATGCACTATGATGCGTACAGGCTAATTGGCCTTACAGACGTGACCACTTGGTTTTGTAATACGGTAACAGTTAAGCGATAAGGATTTTCCCTAAGTAGTGATTGCACAAAAATCCGATTGTTCCCCAACCGGGAAAGCAAGGATACGGTGTTTGCGCAGGCTATGCAAGGGATTTATTCGTCCGGTCGCTAAACTTTACCCTGTAGTTTTTGCGGCTAATTTACTCCTCATTCTCTAAGTCCATTCCAACCACATTCTGGTGTAACTGGACAGGTTCGACCTTGATTCCCTTTTTCTTTTCCTTTCGTTTTTGTGAGATCAAATTCAATGACTCTACTAAGATGCTGAAAGCCATTGCAGAGTAGATGTATCCTTTCGGAATCTCCTTGTGGAAAGCTTCTGCTGAGAGGGAGACACCGATTAACAGAAGGAACGCGAGGGCGAGCATCTTGACGGTAGGATGTTGCAGCACAAAATCCCCAATCTTCCCTCCAGCCCAAACCATTACCCCCAGTGCAATTAGTGTGGCAGTAATCATCACCCATAGATGATTCGTCATCCCAACCGCTGTAATCACTGAGTCGAGCGAGAAGATAATATCGAGCAGAACAATCTGCACAATCACTGATGTGAAGGTCACCTTTGCTCTCCCCTCATCCGATTCATCCCCCTCCCCTTCCAGCTTTTCGTGGATCTCCTTCACCGCTTTGTAGACGAGGAAGATTCCTCCAGCAAGCAAAATCAGGTCGCGACCAGAGAAGGTATGTCCGAAAAGTGTTGCTAAGGGGGCAGTAAGACTTACGAGCCAAGATATCCCGAGAAGGAGCAGAACGCGGGTGATTGCAGCAAGGCTAAGACCAATGAGACGTGCTTGGCTCTGTCTCTCGCGGGGCAACCTTGCCGCAAGAATCGAGATGAAGATAATGTTGTCGATCCCCAACACAATCTCCATAACGGTCAATGTCGCTAAACCTGCCCAGATTGTGGGATCAGAAAACAATTCGCCCATATAAAAATTTGATAGTTAAGATATTGAATGTCGCTACTGAACTGATTGGAGAAAGGCTCGGCAAAGGTTTTTGCCCCCTACGAATCATCGGCTGTGATACGAAAACTCTATAAACTCCTCACTCTACAAACTCTATGAACTCACTACAACACCCCATTGATCCCCTCTAAAACGCTGGCTGCCCCCACAAAGTTCACTCCATTGCGTCGACTTATCTTTTTCAGGTTCACGGCTGGCATCACAACCGTCTCAAATCCCAGCTTAATGCTCTCGGCAACCCTTCCCTCCACGTGAGCTACACCCCGTATTTCCCCCCCCAATCCAACTTCACCGATAATCGCCGTACTGGAATCGGTCGGTATATCTCGAAAACTTGAGACAATTGCAGCAGCTACGGCCAGATCAACTGTCGGATCGTCTACCCGAACGCCACCGGCAATGTTGACAAACACGTCGTGCTCACCAAGCCGCAAACCGAGGCGTTTTTCGAGGACGGCAAGGAGCATTTGCTATCGCTTATAGTCGAACCCGGTTGCCG
>JBFWSB010000290.1:0-6041 GCA_050248595.1 Kapaibacterium sp. (SeqCode) | reverse complement strand
GTTCTGGAACTTCTTTCTCCGTGGAGGACTTGCCGGAGTACTCTACACAACTGTGGTTGCAGCTATTGTGATGTTGGTTGCTGCGCGTAAAAAGAGCTGGTAGATGGTAGGTAGATGTTGACTGTAGATCAGCCTTCATTCGCGTTCATCGGTCCAATCTGTGTACAATTTCATCGAGCCATGATCTGTTGCTGGCAATAGTACGCGGATGGCGCAGATCGGGCAGGATTTTCGCAGATATGACATACTCTCGTAGAGCAATCATGCGGCACTGCCACGCCAGATGATACGAGCACTCAACTCTTCGCACTCTTCTCTCCGGATGATGCTGAAGCTGCACTATCTCTCTTCGTCTCTTTAGCTTTGGACTCTTTCACTGTTGATTCACCTTTGGACCCCGACGATGTTTCCTTCCCTTCTCCCCCCTTTCTCACATAATCAGTTAGATAGAACCCCTCACCTTTAAAGACAAGTCCTGCTCCCCCACTAACGATCCGCTGCACCGGGCCTGTTCCCTTCGCCTCAGCATCTTCCTCAATGCACTCCGACACTGGGCAGGTAGTAAGGGCATCCGATGTAATCGACTGAAAGTACTCGAAGCGATGGCCACACTTCTTGCAGAGGTAATCGTACGTTGGCATAGTTTTATCTGTTTCCGATGTTTGACATTATCTACTAAGTGAGATCAGATCGACTGAACTGTTCAGCACTGATCCCAATGATCTGCTTGAATCAGTCGAGCTGAACAAACATAATCAAAACGCATATCCGATGCTGAGTTGAAATGCAAGCTTCAGCGGATGTCTCCAGAACCAGCGATCCCCCCCTTGATAGTCGAGAGGATTGTAGATCGGGAAACCTGCCCCCAAACGAATTGGACCAGCCGGGGTTTCTATCCCGAGGTTCAACCCAGATGCAAGACCAAGGTTTTCAACGAAGGTGCTGAACGTCACCAGATCCTTATCATCACTATAGTTTCTGAAGTAAGCATTTCCCACATCAACGAAGGGAACCAGAACCAACGCTTCGTTAAGGCGTAGGCGATATTCCACACTCCCCTCAATCAACCACAAGCCCCCAAGCAACCGACGACTTTCGTTGAGAACTTCGCGGAGAATCGTGTCGGCACAAGTTCCAGCAAACTCAGCCGGAGGAGTGGTTACCAACATGTCACGTCCCCCCCACCCCCTAACGCTGTTGGCACCTCCGGCATGAAAACGACTGTCGATTGGAGTGAGGGGAAAACCACCGAACTGACCAATTGCCCCACCATGCACCCGAAACGCCCAAACGCTCCCCTTACTTGCCGGTAAGAAGCGTCGGTAATCAAGCTCAAACTTGACAAACCCACCAGCAAAGCCTCCGGTAAAGCCAACGTCAAAACGTCCTTCAAGATAGTATCCACCTGTTGGCGAGAAGACATTGTTGCGATGATCTCCGAGGGTAGTAAGACCCAGGATGAAAGTATTTTCAAGGGCACTCCCCTTATCCCGAGCATCTTGATTTGGCTTCAGATCGGGGCTATCCCCTTGAAGCACCTGCACCCGATAAATATCGCGGGCGAGCGCAGGAATAATCTGATCGACCAATGCCTCGGTATCACACGAATCGGGGAGCACAACCTCCGATAAGCGAGAGACTGCCTTTGCGCGGATGTATTCCTCAACGTTTGTATAGCTGTTGATTTGGTAGAGAGTCCGTACCGATATTGCGTTCACGATTGAAGAAGATGGAAGATGCCAACCACCGTCAGCACCAAATGCGTAACGGCGGGAATTGAGGTTGACACCATTTACACGATCTTCCACACCAAGCCCAGCATTTGCGTAGAGGCTTAAGACATCTACCGGAAATATTTGAGGGACAGGAACATCCAGACGCCCATCAACTCCGAACTCGAGTTCGTCGAAGGCAAAGAGTCGCGTTTGAAACCGACCTCCAAGCGATCCACGAATTGCCCGCCTAAGAATATTTTTGAAAGTGGTTCTACCGGCGACACCACCGGCAAAAATCGTTTCATCTGTTCTGTCCGAGAGGCTCAGTTCCAACGATCCCTCTACCTCACGAGAATCGTTGAGCGTATAGGTGATCTCCATGTTGAGTGTATCTCCCACACGACTCTTCGTCCCTTTGTTAATAGAGACAAGATCAAAGATGAGAAGTCGGTAGAGATCACGCTTGCTGTCGTCAACTGTTGATTGGTTATACCACTCACCCGGTTTATACCGCAGGCGACTCTGGATAATGCTCTCCTCGACAGGAGGAGGAACACCAGATGAGTCAGCCGGAATGTGAGCTATGGTGGTCGTACCAAAGCGATAGCGAGAACCGGGAGTGATGAAGATCAACACACTATCTTGTGATTCCTCACATCGTGGTGGAGAACAGAAGAGAATCTTTGGAGGGATACGCTCTTCCGCATCTGCGTAACCATTGTTCCGGAGGATAGTGAGGGCACGGCGCAACTCCAGATCGACGTTCAACACATCAAACGGACTCCCCTGCTTCAAAAACTGTAGGTCTTCAATCTCTGTTCGTAACTCATTCGGAATACTACTTAACCCATCAAATCGAACTCCCCAAACTTTTGCCCGCGAACCTTCGACGATTGAGTATTGGAGCCTCCCGATATTTCGAGCCGTGTCGACAGTGTACTGTGCCTTCACTTCAGCTAAGTGAAAGCCACGCTCTTTATAGAGGGCGAGGATAGCTTTTTTATCCTCCTGGACTGTAGATGTGTTAAGGTAGCGAAGCTCACTCTCGTCGCCAGCCTTTTGCTTCAAAAAGATGGCGAGCCGGGGCGAAAGTGGTAGAGCAATTCGAGCGTAGCGATCGAGGTTCGAACGGTTGGTCGCGCGCGACCGGATGCGGGCGAGAATATCGACATCAGAAACTGTACTGTTACCTTCAATATTCAGGGCGATCAATATCGGACGAAGCGATCGGGTAACTGGAGATTTTCCTCCCCCCCCCTGAGCTGTGAGAATTGGAAGATTAGAAAGTAATAGAACCGCAAATATGGTGAGCGATCTCAAAAACATTCACTCAATCCCTTCGTGAAATCTGTTGGCCTACGCGAGACCTACACTCAGCAATTTCTACTTGTCGATTACTATGACAGCGAGACCTCCCCTCTATAACAAAAAAAAGCCGGGAAGGATGCTCCCGCAAGTGAAGCAAAACTTCCCGGACAAACATTCGGCCCTGCTAACGACGGGATAGTAGTTCGGCTCAATACTCAAGATCGTAATCGCCGTCCTCGTCTTCATCAAAGTAAATATCTTCGTGATTGGCAGCTTCAGGCCAGATATCTTCGATGCTCTCGAAGACTTCAGTCTCCTCGTCATCAAGTTCTTGAAGATTTTCGAGTACCTGCATCGGAGCACCAGTTCTGTTGGCAAAATCGAGCAGTTCTTCTTTTGTTGCCGGCCAAGGGGCCTCTTCAAGATACAGTGCAAGTTCAGGTGTCCAGAGCATGATATCTTCTCCCTCTAATAATCGTTGTGTACGGAATTTCTTCTGTAGTGCTCGAAAGACTCTCCGGGAAGATTTCGGTTACAGCTCCCCAGATCATCTCGTCTTCGCCGCGAAGATCGAATTTCTGGCGATATAACACAAGAGCTTCGGCCAAGTTTCTTCCTTCCTCACATAGTATTGATTCAGCAGCAGTTGCGGATCAATCAGCGTGGGCACTACTCAAAGCTGGAATCAAGTAGTCCGCAAAGGCTTCTCGGAACCCGTGGCGCGGATTATGCCCCCAGTCGTTTCGTGCTGCCGTGTCGTCTACATCTGCTGGCCACGTATCCAAGAACGATTGGCGACTCTCATTTACTTCGTAGCTGATCTCCACTCCCGAGAACGACTCCTTCAGAAGTGCCTCCACTTCAGCAGCGGATGGTGCAAAGGCTCCAACATTGTAGACAGTGGTTGTCAACGACTCACGCGAGGCGGAGAAGAGACGGAGGATACTCTCCACGGCATCGGGCATTGTCATAAAAGGAATGCGTGTGTCGGATCGGGCAAAGCAGGCGTAGGGTTGCCCGGCAGCAGCCGCGTGAAGCATCTCTGGAACGTAGTCACTTGTTCCTCCGCTCGGCACAGTGTCCGCACTAATCAAACCAGGGAATCGAAGTGCTCGGAAGTCTACACTCCACTGGCTCTTCTTCTCAGAGAGTGCGCCGTAGTGGTGGGCGTAATATCTCCCAAGATGTTCGCACGAAAGTTTGTTGACACCATACATCGTAATCGGGAAGAGATACTCATCCTCCTTTACTCTGTTGGCTCTCTGCTTCGTCTCAAGATCGGGAAGTCCGTAGACAGCAATCGTACTCGGGAAAATAAACTTCACGTGTTGGCCAATCAGGCGAGCCTGTTCACCAGCACTCTTCAGCAGGTTCATTGTTCCACCGACATTCACATCAAACGCCCGCTCTGGATTTCTCTCACCACTTGAGGAGAGCATCGCCGCAAGGTGAAACACACCATCAATTTTGTGGTCGGAAAAAATCTGTGCGATCAACCCTGCGTCGAGCACATCGCCAGTGTGGGAGGCTGCACAGAGTGCGGCAAGTTCTGGATCAAGACCTTTTAGGTCGAGGGTGACAATGTTGAAGGAGCCATCTTCTGCAAGGCGTCTTATCAGTCCGTGACCAATCTCTCCACCTGCCCCAGTAATTAGAACGTTGTGTTGTGTGCCCATAAATTAAGTTGTAGAACGTGTCGGTTCTCGTTGCGGAATCTGTTTGGCGGCATCCCTATTTGGAACGAAGTTCCCACCGATTTAGGTCTTGAATATATAGCACTTCACTTCGAGTGCTGAGTACTCTAACGAACAATGCGAAAGTTGGAGATCATGGAAACTCCCGTCAACGTCACCACCTCAACTTCCTCAACCCGCGAGCCAGTCGGTCCGATTTCAATCTGCTCGATAAAGCTTCGTAGGTTTTCCTCACTTCCACTTGCTTCGATCTCCACACTCCCATCGGCGGAGTTTCTGACTGTTCCGTTGATGTCGAACGCTTCGGCTATATCTCGAACGAACAGGCGAAAACCGACCCGCTGCACGCGACCTCGTACTCGTATTTTCTTTCCTATAAAATTCTCCATCGTGTAGCCCTCACCACTACTCCTCTGTACTCTGCCCAAGCGTAATATCAACAGTGACAACCTGAATGGTTGTATCCCCCGGCACTCTCTGTCCCTCCTTGAATGTCAGACTCTTCCCATCAGTACCCCACTGTGGTGCGAAGCAGATGAAGACCGAAGAGTCTTCCACTTCGGTGTGAAGTGCTTGTTGAGTCTTCCCATCAGCATCGGCAACGAAGAGAGTTTTCCCCTCGCACCAAGCAACCTTGCTGCTGTCGGGAGAATAAACTTTCGTCCCTGGGGAGGAAATCCCGAGAGTATCACCAATAAAATCTTTCCCCATCCCTTTCGGGCTAAGCTCATTTGCTGGCGTCTCTGAAAGGCGAAATTCCTTCTCGACTTCTTCACCTTCCCCTCCACATCCTACAAGGATGAGAAGACTGAAGAACAAACCAAGTGTGAGCAAAGAAGTTGATTGCATAGAGCAAACTGTCCGTGTGATTGTGATCAATCCGGCGCGAAGTATACGGAGGGGGAATGGAACGGACAAGAGGTAAAAGGGGACAATATCGTGGTCAAGATTATGACATATCCTGATCTCTGTTTCCTCCCAATTTGCCACCGTTTTTTTTCTGACAAAGCTCAACGAGCACGCCATTATAACTTGAGGGATGAATGAAGGCAATCAACATGTCGTGAGCACCCTCTCTCGGGGATTCGTTAATCAGCTTTACTCCGGCAGCTTTCAGGCGATCCAATTCCTCCTGCAAATTCTCCACTTCAAAGGCAATGTGGTGAATTCCTTCTCCACGCTTCTCGATGAACTTTGCAATTGGCGATTCATCACGCGTTGCAGCCGTTAACTCCACGACAGCATCTCCCACAGGGAATGAGAGGATGTCAACCCCCTGTTCTTCAACTGTTTCGCGGTGGAGATTTGCTTCGCCCAATAGTGT
>JBFWSB010000289.1:0-6042 GCA_050248595.1 Kapaibacterium sp. (SeqCode) | reverse complement strand
TTCATCGTGCAGTTCACCGGCAGTCATATCGGGTGTGATTTCGATGCTTCTCTTGAGAATTACATCCCCAGTATCAACTCTCTTTTTCAAAAAGAAGGTTGTCACACCGGTTTCTCTCTCCCCAGCCATAATTGCCCGATTGATTGGAGCTGCACCACGATACTTTGGCAGAAGCGACCCGTGCAGATTGAAGCTCCCCTTCTGCGGAATTGTGTAGACCTCCTCGGGAAGGATGCGGAAGGCGACCACGCAAATTACATCGGGGATGGCAGCCCGAAGCTGCTCAAGAAACTCGGGATCACGCAAACCCTCAGGTGTTGCAACAGGCAACCCAAGCTCTTCAGCCCTCACTTTCACCGGTGAAGGACTCAAGGATCGCCCTCGCCCCTTCGGCTTGTCCGGCACAGTGACAACTAACGGTACTGTATACCCAGCCTCAACAATCCCTTCGAGTGAAGGGATTGCGAATTCGGGAGTTCCCATAAAGATGATGCGCATATCGACAGTTCAATGGTGTTGAATCCTGTTTACTATCATCAGACCAACAAAAGGATTCTGTTAGAGCTTACCCCACTCTCTCAAAAACTCCACTTACTCCCTGCCCTACACCAATGCACATTGTTGTGAGTCCATAGCGTAACTCTCTCCGTGCCATCTCATCTCCCAACGTTGCGATCAGGCGGACACCAGACATGCCGAGGGGATGGCCGAGAGCGATGGCTCCTCCATTAACGTTTAGCTTGTCGGTATCAATCCCAAGCTCGCGAATAACGGCGAGGGATTGCACGGCAAAGGCTTCGTTCAATTCGATTAAATCGATGTCAGCCATCGTAAGTCCGGCACGCTCCAGAGCCTTCTCTGTGGCTGGGACAGGACCGATGCCCATAATGCGCGGATCGACACCGGCAGTTGCTCCTGAAACGTAGCGGAGCACTGGCTTCAGACCATACTCCTTAACCGCCTTTTCACTTGCCACAACTAAGGCTCCAGCACCATCGTTCAGACTGGATGAGTTTCCGGGTGTGACGCTTCCCCCCTTGCGGAAAACTGGTTTCAGACTGGAGAGCTTCTCAAGAGATGTGTCCGCACGGGGACCTTCATCGCGGGCTACAACGATTGGGTCTCCTTTGCGCTGTGGGATTTCAACCGGAACAACAGTAGAGTCATACTTCCCTTCATCCCACGCCTTCACTGATAACTGGTGCGAACGGAGGGCGAAGGCATCTTGCTCTTCTCTTCCAATCTCCCACCTCTCCGCAATGTTCTCGGCTGTCTCCCCCATCGACTCGAGTGGGAACATTTTCTCCATTGCAGGATTCGGAAAACGCCAGCCGAGAGCTGTATCGTATGCAGTCAGATTTCCGAAGAGTGGTTGTCCGGTTGCATTTTTAGGAATCACGTAGGGAGCGCGAGACATTACTTCTGCTCCACCAGCAATTACAATATCGGCTTCGCCCGACATAATTGCTCTCGCGGCGTAGATCGTCGCATCGAGTGCCGAACCGCAAAGCCGGTTCAGCGTGGTAGCTGGCGTTGTCTCAGGCAATCCGGCCAAGAGGACTCCCATGCGAGCCAAGTTTCGATTGTCTTCACCTGCTTGGTTTGCGCACCCGATAATGACATCATCAATGCGATCTGCCGGAATTCCAGAACGTTCGACAACTTGCTTCAGGATCTGGGCGATCATGTCGTCTATCCGAACTCCAGCAAGGCTCCCACCATATCGACCAATCGGTGTCCTGAGGGGAGAAATGATATATGCTTCACTCATGATTCTATAGATTTGATTGCGTGGTTATTTTCGAGATATAAAAGTTTGGCGACCGAAGAAGATATCCCCGTCACTTCATACAAAGTTCTTCCCAGCCCGCGCATACTGCTTCAGTAAAACGCATGGACGGTAGCGCTCCTCGCCATATTCTTCGTGCAGGGCGTAAAGGATGCCGACAATTACATCGGCTCCGATGCGATCAACCCAGGCAAGTGGACCATCCGGATAGTTTGTGCCGAGCTTCATGGCTGTGTCAATATCGGAGGCATCGGCAACACCTTCCATCACAGCGAAGGCGGCTTCGTTGATAATCATAGCGAGGATGCGAGCACTTACTAAGGCAATGCGATCCTCAACTTGTTCCACTTCTCCTGGAATGAGATTGTTGAGCAGATCAATTGCACGGGCAGCATCTTCGCTGCTGACTTGTAATGCAGGGGCAGCCTCCAATCGCTCAGCAACATTTGTCAGTTCAGGAATCCAAGAGATACCAATTACTGGAAAACGGTTGCCAACAAGAGCCGACACTTCCGTTGCAGTCATAAAGAGTGTGTTCACGTAGAGGGGAATTCCGGTCCCACTCAACTCTTCATCTAACAGAGCTAAGGTCGACTCTATTTCACCATCATCTCTCGTTGCCAAAAGCAAGACAGCAGCAGGACCACCGGCAATCTCCTTGAACGTCTCCACACGTTTCAATCGCGACTCTGCCGACGGAACATCACCGTCGGCCAGTGTCAACAGTTCAACTTCTTCAGAGATATGGGCTGCGGCAGCCTCAACAACGCTCAACTCACCAACAAGAACTATCGATGCCATGCTCAGAACCTAATAGGATTGATTAATCAAAATTGAATGTGTAGTAAATACGGGTTGTGCCTGAACGTGAAGTTGATAGGAAGTGACCGAAAAGAGAAACGTTGACTCCACATAGACTGGACAATCAGTTTATGTGGAGTCAACGTTGAATTATGTCTTACGGTCTATCAGACGCACCGACCGATCAGTCATCGTCCTGATCGTCAGAATCGTCATCATCCTCATACTCCTCATCATCACCTTCCTCCTCCCCCTCATCCGATGCGAAATAATCGCGAGGAAGAGCATCAATCTTCTCAAGTTCGTCGTAGGCAAATTCAAGAGCTTCGGTAAATGCCGACCGGAACTTCTCAAAATCCTCCTTGTAGAGGAAAATTTTAAACTTCTCCCTTTCACTCTCACCGCTTCGCTTGCTTTCAGTGATAGTCAGGTAGTAATCTTCCCCGGAACGTGTCGAGCGCACGTCAATGTAGTAGGTACGCTTTCCAGCCCGAACTCTGCGGGAAAAAACCTCGTCACGATTTCCTTCCATGAATATCCTCTCGATCGAATGATATGATGTATACCTTGGTGTCAATCAATGATTCAGACAATATACGGGAATCCTCTCTATTGACGAACCACTGCAATTTTCCCAACGACAGTTTCTCCAAGGGGTGACCGAGCCGAAACGAGGTAAACTCCAGTAGCAACGAACTCACCAGCAGCATCACGACCATTCCAGAAGGCGACATCCCCACCCGGTGCTCGGAACTCGGTAATCAAGGCTCCATCCAGCTTCAAAATTTTCACGGTGCTGTTGATTGGAAGTCCTGTAATCCTCAGCGACTGATCGACACCGGGAGAAAATGGCTGTGGTGAGACAACGATCTGATCCAACTCACTCTTCGGTGCGATTGCCTCGGTTTGCAGGCGATTTAATCCAGCCGAAGTCCCAACGTAGATTTGCCCGGTAGCGTCGTCGGCCAAAATCACCAACACATCGTTGCTTACCAAAGGGGAATTCACTTCAGTGAAGGTGCTGAGTAGCTCTGTCCCATCGCTTGTGAGAACAAAGACTCCTTTATCTGTGGCTACCCACTTTCTGTTCAATGCGTCGACAACTATATCCCGCACAACAACATCTTCCAGTGATCGAATTTCACGGAAGATTGCGTTCTCACTCCCATTCCGTGCCACCGTCTCAGGGTTAACCAGCACAGTAGCTCCGGCTGGCGTTCCAATCCACAACTCACCATCTGGATCGACTAACAGAGCACTAATCGTGTTTGAAATCAGGTCGTTCGTGGTAGTCATCCGTCCCCACTCTCCCGGATCGTCCAGTGTTTCTCCCGGCGAGAAGTAGAGTATTCCCTCAGCACGATCTGAGCCGATCCAGACTGTTTGATTGAAGTCGATTGCAAGTGGGATATAGGAGCGGGTAATGCTTGAACCGAAGGCACTTGTAGCTGGGAAGAGAAAGAACTGATCGGTGTTCGACTCGGCACTATACGTGTTGGCTAACAAAACCGCCCCTCGAATTCCCGGCGTGTTGTCCCAGTTAATGAACCACGTAACGCCATCACCACTCGGCTTTGCATCGGCACAAATCACATAGTCAGCGTCGGAAGAGGTTCCCCTCAAAGGAGAGTTTTTCTCGTTATAGTTCACGATTTCAACCTCACTCCCATCAGTTCCCTTTTCAGGGTTGAAGATGAAGAGGCCATCACCAAAGGAAGAGGCCCATATTCTCCCCCTATCATCTGTATTGATCCGCCAGATTGATTCTGACGTAAAATCTGATCTGTTCCGCGAAGTAAAGGTGCTCCACTTACCATCACTAATGGAAAGCCGGTTGACACCATCACCGATTGCGTTCGTTGCAACCCACAGATCACGATCTGCTCCGAAAGTCAAATCAGCAAACTTGTTTGAACTTGGGCCGTTGGGTGCGAAAGTTTCCACTGCATTGGACTTCAAATAGGCAATCCCATCTCGCTCCATTACCCCAACTGGTTCCCCACCCGGAAGCAACGTCACGGCCATAACTCTCCTCGGTGTTGCTCCAACCTCTTGGAAGCCGCTACCAAGCTGATATGTGTAGAGTCTGTTGTCGTTTGCGGCCACAACCTCCGTTCCGTTTGAAGCGAATAGGATTCTTCCTCCAATGTCACCACGCCTGGTAAACGTGCCATTTCGATATTCACAGACACCATCGGCAGTTCCTACAAACAAACTCCCCTCTACCACTTGTAGGGAAGTGGCTTCCCCTTCACCACACATTGCGTCAGCATCGTAAGAGTGCCAACTGAGAGGATCGGCGAGGTTCCGTCCAGTAAGTGGAGCAGAGGCTATACCGAAAGGTGTTGCAACCCAGACTGAATCGTTGAAGAAGACAAGGTCACTCACCGAACTGTTTGGGGGGATCGATCCGAGCCGGATCCACGAATCACGAATCGTGCTGTCGGTTGGGTCAAAGACGCCAACGCCGAACTCGGTGAGGATGTAGATCAAGTTGTTGGCAAAGTAAAACCCGTTTATTCCCTTCAAAGTCTGCGAGCTTCGCGCAATGTCAGTGACGTAGTTCCAGCTACCACCGCTTCGTAGAATTGAGATTGCCCCGTTGTTACTTCCGAAGTAGATATCTGCCGATGTAGGGTCGACTCCGACTGCAGAAACATTCAAGCGAAAGAGACCGTCGTCAGTTCGGTATTCATCGAGACTATTGTTGGCAGGATTGTATCGGTAGGCTCCGCCAGTTGATCCTACCCAGACATTCCCGTCAAGATCGACTGCCGCAGATGTTGATCTGTCGAGGGCACTAAACACCTTCCACGATTCGACAATCTGTCCTTCGGCACTTGAAAGCAGAAGGCAGAAGAGAGTTAACGCGAGAGAACATCGCTTGAGAGTGAAAGTGCGTCGAAAATCAAAATTCATAAAGCGTGATAGCAAGTATTGTAAGAGCATTGCGTTTCAGAACTTCCATTTGGGAACGTAGAGATTCTCCGGGGAAAAGGCAAGTCCAATAATCATCCCCCAATTATAGATGCAACTCGTGAATTATTCGCTTGGTGCTTTTTGGTGTTCTTGGTGGTGATTCTCTTACTGAGAATTCCCCCCGAAACACTACTACTACCATAATCTGAATTGCCGGCTCCATCATTATCCGGCATTATCCGGCTGAGTCACGCTCTCCACGTTTTCTTACTCTACTGAGCTTCTCGCAACTGTTTTAAGAGTGAGGCTGTTTCGACAACAGTTTGGGCAGCCTCCCACCCCTTATTTCCAGACTTCAGCCCAGCACGCTCTAAAGCCTGCTCGGAGGAATCGACGGTGAGAAGTCCGAACCCACAGGGAACTCCGGTCTCAACAGCAACGCGAGCAATCCCTGATGCCGCCTCCCCCGCCACATAGTCGAAGTGTGGTGTATCACCTCGAATAACAGCACCGAGAGCAATCAACGCATCATA
>JBFWSB010000288.1:0-6063 GCA_050248595.1 Kapaibacterium sp. (SeqCode) | reverse complement strand
CGGCAGGGTGACAGCCGGAAGCGTACGCAACCAACGGTGGCAACGCTGTTGGCGCCCCATCTTGTAGAAGAGTTGGCAAGTTCTTGCCTCTTATCAACGGAAGGGGCGAGTGGCATTCTGCTACGCCACCAAGTGGTGATGTGGTCCCGGGACTCTCAATTCATCACGCCCGGATCGCACGGCATGGCTGTGCGATCCTTACGGACAGGCTGAGAGCGCAAGCGGGGGCAGTACCCGCTCTGTCCGCACAGTATTTGTACTACCTTCCTCTTAAGGTTTCAATGAGATCATCATCATTCCTTACCCTCTCCTGAAGAACTCTCGTGCTATATTCGTTCAGTCCTGAACGAACCAACCAGCTAATGTCAATTGATGATATACGTGATCCCCTGATTCTCTCGTTGCTCGTTGCATCGGTGGCTACGCTTGTGGTTGGTATCGTTGGGGGAATGTTAGGTAGGTGGTTAGCCGTAAGGCGAGGGGGACTATCTGATTTTGTTGATGCTCTCGCCTCTCTTCCTCTCTTCCTTCCTCCAACAGTGCTCGGGTACTACCTAACACTCTTGGTTGGACGGCAAACCCCGGTGGGTGAGTTCCTCTCCAGTTTTGGAGTGGAGTTTACTTTTACCTGGCTTGGGGCGGCTCTTGCAAGTGGAGTAGTAGCACTCCCACTAATGGTTCGCTCTGCCCGGATTGCCTTTGAAGGTATCAGTCATGAAGTGGAAGATTCTGCCGCGCTCGACGGAGCCGGACGCCTCGCCCGCTGGCGGTATATTCTATTGCCGTTGGCACGAGGAGGATTGGCTGGGGGAGTTGTGTTGGCTTTTGCTCGTGGAATTGGTGAGTTCGGGGCAACCCTGATGCTCAGTGGGAGTATCCCCGGGCGTACGCGAACGATGCCCCTTGCAATCTACGAAGCCTTTACGCTCGGGGATGACGAGACTGCTGCCCTCCTTTCGGCTATTCTGACAGCAGTCTCGCTTGTTGTTGTACTTCTTGGATTGAGGCTCGGGAGAAAGAGGTAGAGAGTAGAGACTGTGGATTTCAGATTGAGGGACATTGAAGTGAAGGCTTCAACATCTACGAACGGTGTTCGATTCCTCCCCAAATAAATTCTGAAACCCACAGACTCCCATCAAGCTTTACCGAGGGGGGCTTCTCCACAGATGATTGCTCGATGAAATCGTATACAGATTTCACAGATTAACGCGGATGAACTCTGATCTATAGTCATCTCCGAACAACTATCGATCCAGTCTTATCACCTACCCGAACGAAGTATGTGCCCGGTGAGAGTGCGGATATAGAAATCGACTCACCCTCCCCAACATCTTCGATTCGGAGTACCTCTTGTCCATGCTGGTCGGATATAATCATCTCTTCCCTTTTTTCACTTTTCGTTGGCCGGAAATAGAAGTACTCAGTTGCCGGATTAGGGTAAAGATTTAGCTGGTGTAATTGTTTTGAAGGTGGTGCTATCAGAATCTCGTCACTAATCCCCCCCGATGTGATAACGTGTGCGGTGAAGATGTCGAGTGTCCCAGCATTAGATGGATCACTCCGTTCCGAAGAAAAGTAGAAGGTTGTTTCGTCTTGTGTTGTTGTCAACATCCGTTCGTCGAGGTCGGAGTTAAAATTCGGTCCAAGATTCAGTGGCTCCAACCAAGTTCCATCTGTGCTACGCTCAGCGACGAAGAAATCGAGTTTTCCATACCCTCCATGTCCCATCGACGAAAAGTAGAGCTTCCCTTTTCTTGGAACGATAAACGGACTATCCTCACGTTTGGGTGTGTTGATTGGCGCACCAAGGTTCACCGGTTTTTGCCAAACTCCAGAAGCATTCTTTACGCTCATGTAGATATCGGCATCATCTGCTCCGCCAAGTGTTCCGGGGCGATTAGAGGTAAAGTAGAGCGTATCTCCCTCGGTTGAGATTGTCGGTTGTGAATCCCAATCAGTAGAGTTCACCTCGTGTAGGTTTTGGAGATTAGTCCACTCCTTTCCATTGTAGTGCGCAGTGTAAAGATCACAATCTCCAATGCCGTCACTCCGATTGCAGAGCGTAAAGAAGGCACTCTCTCCATCGCAAGAAATAACGAAAGAACCTTCGTTCAAATCTGTGTTAATTGGCGCCCCCAGATTTACTGGTGGGTGAAAATCGCGTGATCCCGGGGCAATGCGTTCAGCATACCAAATATCATGCCCTCCCATTCCTCCCTCCCTATTCGAGGCGAAGTAGAGCTTGCTTCCATCTGGAGTAACAAAGGGAGAGTACTCCAGAAGCTCCGTGTTCAGTGAGCTAACGTTCTCAACATTGTATTGGCTGTAGTTGATTTGCGGTGCATCTGGGGTAATCATACTCAATCTCGGACTTTGTTTCCTGTCCATGACTGGTGATTGAGTAGAGAGTGGTGGAAGGTTCGTGGTTAGATCTGATTGTGACCGAGAACGGTCAGTCGTCTGTTGTAACTGCCTCTCTATCTCTGGCTCGGCTATTGACTGAAGGAGTGAGTCGGGGGAAACGTCAGCCAACAACTTATCTCCTTGAGGCGAAGGAACGTTGAGTTCCTTGGAAGCCAATGTTGTTGAAGGTTCTGTCGTGGAATCTAAAGTAGAGTCTGACTTCAAAGCGAAGAAGAGTCCAGTAGCAACTGTAAGGACTCCCAGAATTGAAGCAAGAGTAAGTCCTACACTCATCCCGCCAAACGAGGAGAATGCCCCCTCACTTAGTGCCGAACTGGAGGGTAGAACTGATGTGCCTGAGCGGAAGCCCCCTTTCACAACATTCATGACCTCTTCTTCAGGTATACCTTCGGAAGAGCGGGCTTCTTCTAAATAGTCGTATAGATATTTCTTATTCATTTTAGTTACCGACGTGTGCTGATTGGAACGATGTAAGTGTAGATGTACTCTGTGTTGATTCAATCGATTTGCCCCCTTCAGCCTTCACTCCTAACAACTCTGCAAGTCCAGCTCTCCCTCGGGTGATCCGAGATTTAACACCGGAGAGAGAACCTCCCTGAATCTTCTGAATCTCTTTCAAACTCAATCCAGTAAGTTCAAAGAGTGCAACGGCTTCGCGCTGTTTCTCCGGCAGTTTATTTAGTGCCTTGTAGAGTGCTTGAATGTCGACTGTTTCATCTGGCGGCGTCAGGTTGCATCGCTCGGTAGCGATGTGCTCGTCGTTGAGCGGAATAAAGAATCGTCGACGATTCTTCTTCCGTCTCTGTATTCGTACCGCAATAGTAAAGAGGTAGCTTTTAAACGTTGCAGGTGCAAACGTTCCGTTGTAGTTCTCCAGTGCTCCTAAAAGCGTTGCTCCTACTAAATCACATGCTTCGTCGTAGTCGTCCGTTAAAGCACGGGCAAAGTGATAGAGCTGTTTCTGCACAGGACGAAGTAACTCAACAAATTGGTCGTATTCCTTGCTGTTACTCACTACACACCTCTCTTCGGTAATTCATTGTCGATTGCAATCGCGTCTGTAAACTATTGACTTTGAAAAGAGAAAAGTTGCGGGAAGAAAGGAGTAAAATAGCAGTTAGTAGATAGAAGGGGTAGACAAGTGGCGAGGGATGAGAAGATGTAGAGAAGGACGAAGTGAAGCCTTGAGAACTGAAGCCGGAAGAATTTCGATTATGTCAGGAGGTGAATAATCAACCCGACAATGCCGCCGATAAATGTTCCGTTCAGGCGGATGTACTGCAAATCTTTCCCCAGATTCAATTCCATCTCGTTTGCCAGTTGATCTCCATCCCACGAATCGATAATGCGCTCTACTAACGCGCCGATCTCTCCATGGTGGTTGTTGAGGAAGGTGGTCACAACCGAGCGGAGCCGTTCGTCCAGAGTGTTGCGCAAAGCTTCGTCCTGATTTAGTCTCTCAGTAAATCGGCTAATTGCCCGCCCAATGTAGTTCCGAATCGAAGATTCCTCTTCCTGAATATCTTTCAACAGTCGTTCTTTCCCCTCTTCCCAAAGGCGAGCGATCATTTCTCGAAGTCGAGGTGAGTCGATTGCTTCCTGTTTCCAGGTGTCGATTTTCTCTCTCCACTCCGGGTCACTCTCAAGCCGTTCAATCCACTCCACGATTCTCTCGGAGATGTCGGCGCGGAGTGGGTGCTTTGGGTCGGCAGCAGCTTCGCGGAAAACTTGAATTAGTGCCTCAAGCGTTCGATCTGTTGCCCGGTTGATTACACTGTCTGGTACTAAATTGCTCCCCCACTTCAACGTTCGTGCCACAGCCCCCTCCACAAATTCCTTCACAGTCTCCCGTCGCGACGGAAGCCAGTCGGCAACTCGTTGAAGTCCAGTGTCGATTAACTGGTGATGTTTTCCTGAGTCGACAATCATATTCAATCCAGTGGAGAGGAGGGAGGCTCCGTCGACTGCGGCCAATCGTCGGGTGACGACTTCTGCCACTGCTCCCCGCATTTCGCTGTCGTCAAATCCACGTACTAACGTGGCAAGACCGTCGGCAAGCCAGCTACTCAGGCGGTTTCGGTTTTCTTCACCCTTCAACCAGGTTGCTGCCGCACTGGCAATAGAGAGACGTTCAATTTCGCGCGAAAGATTTTCTACAGAGAGAAGTCTTGTTTCGACAAAGTTGGCGAGGTTTCGTCCGATCTCATCTTTCCGTTTCGGAATGATTGCGGTGTGCCAGATTGGAATGCCGAGCGGATGCCGGAAGAGGGCGACAACTGCGAACCAGTCAGCCAGCGCACCGATCATTGCCGCTTCGGAGAATGCGTTCAAGTGATCCCAGCGGATAAAGAAGAGGAGCGATTGATTCCCGAATTGGTGACTGAGAACGAAGAGAGCCACCATCAGCAGAAACGCGCCGGTGGCAATCAGTTTCATGCGACGAAGCGCACGGACCTTATCTGAGTTCGATCTATCGATAGTTGAATCTTGTTTATAGAAGGGGAGGGGGTACGGGAGGACAATTCTCAGGTTTCGAATCGTTGAGCAATACAACTACGCAAAACATACCTTAAAACAACTCTATAAACTCTCTTCTCTAAACACTCTAAGAATTTGTCATTCTTCCAACAACCCTCTTCCCGACTTCTGTAGGCGATCTTCATTCTTCAACATATCGACCGCGGCATCCAACATCCCATTGATGAAAACTCCCGATTTGTCGGTGGAGAACATCTTAGCGATCTCGATTGCCTCGTTAATTGTCACGCGGGTTGGAATATCGGGGAAGTAGAGAAGTTCAGCAATTCCCATGCGGAGAACAGCCTTATCGATTGGAGTGATGCGGTTGAAGTCCCAATTCTCGGCAAGCTTCGTTATCACGTCGTCGCACGATTCTCGGTTGTTCCAAGCTCGACGAAGGAGGCTCAGGGCGAACTCCTGCAAGTCGGCACGTCCTTCCAGATAAGCGGATACAAGGCGTGCAGCTAACAGATCCATGTCGGCTCCACCGGCAAGTTCGCCAATGTCTCCGGCATAAAGTGCCTGCATGACGCGCATACGCACATCCCGGCGGTTGACAGCTACAGTAAGCTGTTCTTCTTCTTCGCCCCAGTCTGATTCAGAGAGGGCGTCATGATGCTCCGGCACGTCTCTATCTTCCGTTGTAAATGATCGATTTGATTCACGTCGCAAGTATACTGCTTTCTGGGAGATTGAGCCGAAAGAATTATATACTCTTCTGTTTACGACATCTTTACGTCGTGGAGGGAACTCCTTGTGGAAACAAGGGGCATGGGTTCGATCAGGGAGTGTGGTGTTGTCGGCAAGCCGTCGCGGGTTCGATCAGGGAGTGTGGTGTTGTTGATAAAATCAGGATCACCCGCGACTCGACGCCGGGTCATCCGCTGGTGCGGATTTTCTCGGGAGCGGTCGCGGGTTCGATCGGGGAGTGTGGTGTTGTTGGCAAAATCAGGATCACCCGCGACTCGACGCTGGATCATCCGCTGGTGCGGATTTTCTCGGGAGCGGTCGCGGGTTCGATCGGGGAGTGTGGTGTTGTTGGCAAAATCAGGATCACCCGGGACTCGACGCTGGATCATCCGCTGGGGCGGATTTTCTCGGGAGGTCGCGGGTTCGATC